>CAZFLK010000022.1:13750-50754 GCA_964519245.1 uncultured Verrucomicrobiota bacterium | reverse complement strand
GCAGAAGGAGCTCCAGGCCGCCCAGGAGGAACTCGTTCAAACCGCTGAGTCAGTCGAGCAAATGGAGCAGATGAAAACGGAGCGCGCGGCCGAGAACCAGCTGATGGCCAAGCAAGAGGAAGAGGAGAAGAAACGCAACGCCGAACTTGCCGCCGAGCTCGATGACTTGCAGAAACGATTGACTCAGGAGATGAACCAACGCGTGAGAAAGCTCCGCCTCCCGCGCGAACATGAGACCACCAAGGAGCCCGTGGAGATCCTGGTTCGCTACGGCCGCGTCTACCCGGTGCAACTCTACGCGCGCGGCGCCTCAAGCGGCTTCAACAGCGGCATGATCCAGCTTCAGACCGCCGGAACCGAACTGCGCGAACTCAGCCCCATCCCCGGCAAGGGCGTCGATCCCGCGAACAACCTCAGGGGCCTCATCAACTACTACAGGCAGCTACCGCGCAACGCCTATCTCGTCTTCCGCGTCTACGGCGATTCCTTTGGGCAGTTCAATCTCGCCAAGGAAGCCGCCAGCCGACTGGGCGTGGAGCTGTCCTGGTCTCCCCTGGAAGACGACGCCCGAATCATGATGGGCTTCGGCGGCGGCGCCCCGCCGCCTCCGCCATTGTAACCAACACGCATCGCGAACAGCGAATTCCGAAACAAACCCGAAATCCAAAGGATGCGAATCCGGAACGACAAGACCGCGCGCCCCAAACTGCGGCCACATTCCTGCCTTTGTGCCCGCGCCGCGGGCACAAAGGCCCTTGAAGCAGGCAAGGCCTCGTCCCCGGACTGAACCGCGCATGCAACCAAGCTGCTACAGTTGCGGACAGTTGATCGACCTCGTTGATGAAACGGGAGCCGCCGTCGTGGATTGCCCCTATTGCGGGGCGCCCCTGCAGTTCACCGATTTGTCCGCGAATCCGGCGGACAACGGACTCAATCCCGACGACGAGTATCGCAAGCCCTGGCAGGACAGGACCATCACTGCAGCCTCAGCCTTGATCATGCTGGCGATCGCGATTCTTTGGATTCTGTTCCCCTCGCTCCGCGCCGGAGCCGGAGGCGGCGCAGGCGCCGTCATCGGCAACCAGATGTCCGGACCCGCCAGCCTCGAGGAGAACCCGGCGATCGAGTTTGGCGCGATGGGCAACCCGGATCGTCGACGCAATCCCGGCAACGATCAGAAGGCGGCGATGGCCGGTGAAGCCGTCTCCCGCGCCGACGAGGGCGAGATGTCCCTGCCCGAGAACTCCGGGAGCCGGTCGGCATTGGAGATGGACGAGAACCTCGGCAGCCTCACCCTCGCCGACCTGCCCCGGATGACCAATATCGTCATGCTGAGCGACAGCTTCGAAGCCCGCCTCGCCGCGGCCGGCGCACGTTCCGGCGACATCCGCATCTCCTTGATGTGGAACAACGTCAACGACCTCGACCTGCACGTCTTCGATCCCCTCGGCGACCAGATCTTTTACCAGAATCGCAAGGTTCGATCGGGCGGCGAACTGGACATTGACCGCAACGCCCAACGCCCGCTCACCCAAAAACCGGTGGAGAATGTCTACTGGCCGGAAAAGGGCGCCCCATCCGGCAGATACCGGGTCTTCGTCCATCACTATCGCAACAACGGCGCGCCCGACCCCACCCGTTTCGTCGTGCGCGTGCTCGTGCGCGGCAAGTCCAAGGATTTTACCGGCATCGTCCGCGCCGGCGAACGCCCCAAACTCGTCCACGAGTTTCGCGTGGCCGCGCTGCGTTGAGCGGGCATCCGAGCCTGGAAGCCATCGCCCGCCGCTTGGCAACGAGCGGACCGAAACCGCGCGCATTCGGCGTTTCCAACCATATCGGCTCTGCAAGCCGCCACTGCAACGTTGCGTGGATCCTTCGGGTTGCGCGCCCCCGTCGTTTCTGGCTTCATCGTCCGCGATGAAGAAACTCGCGTTTTTCCTTTCACTCCTCATTCCCGCCTTTCTCGCCGCCGCCGATAGGCCCGCCGCCGAGTTCCCACTCTGGTCGGATGGCGCGCCCGGCGCCAAGGGCGACAAGCAGACGGACATCCCCAGCCTGATTCCAATCTGGCCTGAGCAGTCCAAAGCAACCGGAGCCGCCATGATCATTTGCCCCGGCGGCGGCTACGGCGCCTTGATGATGGACTACGAGGGAAGCCATTTCGGCCGTTGGCTGAACGAACACGGCGTCGCCGGCTTCGTGCTGCGCTACCGGCTGGGCCGCCACGGGTATCGCCATCCGGCGATGCTGAACGACGCCCAACGCGCCATCCGATACGTCCGGGCGCATGCAAAGGAATGGGGGTTGAATCCCAACAAGATCGGCATTCTGGGAGCCTCCGCAGGCGGGCATCTCGCGGCAACCGCAACGGTGCACTTCGACCCGGGAAACGCGACCGCCATTGACCCGGTCGACCGCGCCGGCTCCCGTCCGGATCTCGCCGTCCTCTGCTATCCGGTCATCACCATGGGCGAGTTCACGCACAAGGGCTCCCGCCGCAATCTCCTCGGCGAGCATCCCTCCTCGGCATTGATGGACAAACTCTCCTGCGAAAAGCAGGTCACCAAGGAGACGCCGCCCGTCTTTATCTTTCACACTGTCGCCGACCAGGCCGTGCCGGTGGAGAACGCCCTGCTCCTTGCGACGGCCCTGCGCGCGAAGGGCGTGCCCTTCGACCTGCACATCTATCAGGAGGGGCGTCATGGCGTCGCCTTGGGCAGCCGCGACTACAATGCCGCCAAACAACACCTCTGGACCAAGAACTGCATCTTCTGGTTGAAGCAACACGGCTTCGTGAAGTAGTCTGAGGGACCGCTGAACACCCGCTTCCGGACCTTCAGCCGGTCGCAACGACAGCGTTCGCGCATCATGCTCAACGACTAATGACGTCTCGCGCCCAGTTCATCTCCGTCATTGCGCTCAGCGTCGCTGTCAGCGCGGTTTCGCTTTGGTCCCTGCTACAACGTGAACCATCCCACGACGGGCGCAGCCTGAGCCAATGGTTGGAGGACTTTGACTTTGGAGCCGCTCATCGCTGCGCGGAAGCCGCCGAAGCCATGGATGAAATCGGGACCAACGCCATTCCGCGGCTTCTCTCCCTGATGAATGCGCGCGACACGCCTCTGGACCGGGCCATGGAAGAGATCACCGAGTCTCATCCCTCGGTGGTCCTTGATTGGGACACCGCGTTCGACGCCCACTGGCGCGCCTTGAGGGGCTTCGAAGCGCTGGGCGCTCGCGCCGCGACGGCCATTCCGGCTCTGGAGGGGCGCCTGAACGACGGGGACAATCCGCAATTCATCGCGTTCGCCCTGGCTCATATCGGCATCGAATCGCTACCCGCCCTCCAACGAGCCGCCACCAATCACAATCACCGGGTCAGGAGTTCCGCGGTCGCGGCGCTCGGGGCTCTGGGGCCCGAAGCGCGCCCCGCGCTCGGCGCCCTGGTCGCCAGCCTCTCGGATGCCAACGCCTCTGTTCGCCGATGCGCGGCGGTGGCTCTCGGACAAATAAGCGACGGCCAACTCAATGTCTTGTCCTCCCTGGGTCAGGCCCGGCACGATCTCGATGCCGGAGTGCGTGATGCGGCCGCTGCGGCGCTGGACGCGCTCACGACCCACTGATCCAACATTGGGTCAAGGGGGGCAACCCGATCGGCGCGACTCATCCAGCACGCGCCGCACGGTGCGTCCCAGATCCTCCATCACCACCGGTTTCAACAGGAACTCCCGAATGCCGATTTTACGACTGTCTTCGGCGCTCATTTTCTCCGCGAAGCCGGTGATCATGATAATCGGAATGTTTCCCCGGGCGTCCAACAAATCGCGGGCCAGCCGGTCGCCGGTCAGGTCCGGCATCATTTGGTCGGTGATCACGAGATCGAAGTCATTGGGATGGTCCGCAAACATCCGCTTGGCCTCCAGGCCATTGGTCGCCAACGTGATCCGATACCCCATTCGCTCCAAGGCCTTTTTGCCCAAGGCCGCGACCTCTTCCTCATCATCGACAAACAGGATATGCTCGTCGGCTCCGCGAGGAGCCGGCCCCTCCGTCTCCGCCACGCCGCCCTCCAGCGTTGTGGCGGGCAGGTAGACTCGAAAGGTCGACCCCTGGCCCGGTTCGCTCTCGACCTCGATGACCCCGTCGTGACTCAGAACGACACCGTGCACGACGGAAAGCCCCAAGCCCGTCCCCTGCCTCCCCGACCTTCGTGGTGAAGAAAGGATCGAACACGCGCGCGACGGTCGCCTCATCCATGCCGGTTCCGGAATCGCGGACCTCCATCACCGCGTAGGCTCCTTCGCGGAGTCCGTCCCGCGCCGCAGCCTGGGCGGCCGTCACCGAAACCGGAGCCAATGAGACCTTGATGCCGCCGTCCCGCTCGTTGACCGCATGATACGCATTCGCGCACAAATTCATCACAATCTGGTGAATCTGGTTGGCGTCCGCCAACACCGGTGGGCAGTCCGGTGATATCTCCGCATCCATCCGGATATTGGATGGCAACGAAGCTCTCAGCAACTTGAGAGCCTCTCCAACAATGGGATGGAGCAGCAGCGGCATGCGCTCCTGGTCCGCCTGTCGACTGAACGTGAGCATCTGCTTGACCAGTTCGGTCGCCCGTATGGCGGCGCGAAACACATAATCCAAGTCCTACCTCGCTTCATGCCCCGTTTCGAGCGAATCCTGCGCCAGCCGGGCAAATCCCATGATCGGTTGCAACAGGTTGTTGAAGCCATGAGCCACTCCTCCCGCCAGCGTGCCCAACGTCTCCATTTTCTGCGATTGTCGCAACTGGGCCTCCAGCGATCGCCGTTGGGCTTCCGCTTCCTTCAGTTCGTGGATATCGGCCAGGGTGACCAACCACCCGTCCACCCGCCCGCGGGAGTCGAACAGGGGTGTGGACTGCCCCAACACCCAGCGCTCCTCTCCGCCAATCGAGAGTTTGAACTCGCTGGCGAACGGCTCCTCCACTCCCATGCTTCGCGCCCACAACTCCCTCACCCTGTCACGATCTTCGGCGCCTGCGCAATCGGCCCAGGACGCGACGACGACGCCCGAAGCCTCGGGCTCGCTCACCAGTTCGCGCCAGCGACGATTGGCGAAGACAATGCGCCCATCCGAATCCGCCTCCATGATGCCCACCGGCGCGGCTTCGGCCAAGGTGCGGAACCTTGATTCGCTCGCCTGCAACGCGGTCGCCTTGCCTTCCAATGCCTGACTCAACTCCTCCTTCTCGTCCTCGTGCGCGCTGGCCTCCCGCTCCAGTGCCTGCAACCGATCCCGCGACTCTTCAAGCGTCAACACGATCATGCTTACCGCCAGGAACATCTGCACCACGCCGGACAGGAAATACAGGGAACTCACTTGGTAGGGATCAAACTGCAGAACCGCGAATGCGATCAGGAACAGCCCCCAGATCAGGAATCCCGCCGCCAGCAGGCTGGCGCCGACAAACGCCCGAGTCCGCCGCATCCGAACGTGGCTCCATGCCGTCCAGAAACTGGCTCCCGCCAACAACGCCAACGGCGGAAGAAAAACCTGCAACCCTCCGCTCAGGTGAAACGCGCCGACATAGCCCCAGGTCAACAGGAACCCGAAGAACAAACCGTAGAGCCGTTGCGGCTCACGCTGACCAAGAAACGACGCGCTCCCCCATAGAAGAAATACCGCCGTCGCGCCGATGCACCACTGCTGAAGCATCACCCCACCGGCCCGGGACGCTCCGGGTGAAAGCCTATCGCCAGCGTCAACCACAGGGCATAAAACAGCCACGCCGTCGTCCAGACTGAAAAATACTTCCGACGCGTGAATCGGTTCAGATAACAGGAAACTCCCACCAAGACCCACACGCTTAGAAGCGCAAGAATCAACGCCGCCTTCAAATGATCCGGCGGAAAATACAAATCCAACTGGCCCAATAACGTCATCTTCTGGGGAGCGCGGATCGCAACGCACTCTCGACTTCAACGCATCGCCATAACCTTGATCCATTGTGGCAAGACCGTTGATCCATGACTAAGCAGCGCTTGAGCGAACAAGGCAACCTCTTTCTGCCCACTTATTGGCTTAACTGTCCCGTTGCTGGACTCTTTTCGATTGTGGAGCGGGCCTGCCGGGCGTCGATTGGAGCCCGCGCACTGGGGCATTCCCGCCCGAATCGCTGCGTTGTCTCAAACGCTCGATCTCGCCGCCTTCGAGGCTACGGCCAGGCAGGCCTCGATATCCGCGATCGGGTCGTCCTTGTTCTCCTCGTACTCCAACGACAGGGCTCCGTCCTCCGGAAACGACACCTTGCGCATGGCGCTGAACACCCCGCCAACATCCAGGTGGCCCTTGCCGAGTATCACCCCGTGCGTCTTCTTCTTCTGTTCGGCGAAATCCTTCAGATGCACGCCATACAAGCGCTCCCCCAAAAGGTGAATGACTTTGATCGGATCTTCGGCCGAGCGAATGTAGTGCCCAAGATCCGCGCAGAACCCGATGCGCTTGTCCCACTTGCCCACCGCGTCCAAGGTCTGCTGCGCCTTGTCATACAGGGCTCCCGGGCCGTGATTGTGAATCGCAATCCGGATATCGAATTCCTGCACCAGATCATGCAACTGGGCGAAGGAGTCCGCCGAAGGATTCGCGCTGATGTTGCCGATTCCCGCCCATTTCGCAAAGAGGAACATATTTCGGTTGGCCTTCGTATCCTTGCCAAAGGACTGCACGCCGTGCGCGCTGATGCCGATGTCGCGCTTGTCCAACAAGGCCTGCATCTCGGCGATCTTCCGCCTGTCCGGCGTCACGGGGAAATGACCCCGGAAAAATTCCACCCAATGGAGATTCAACTTCTGGATCCTCTCCAAGGCTCCCTCCACGCCGAACGCCCGCAGGGAGTAACTCTGAATGCCCATCCGAAATCCGCCGAACCGCTTGATGGATTCCTCGCGCGTGTCGGCCAGCAACCTCCCCGCCCCGCCGGATAGGAACCCCGCCCCGACGAGCGAGGCCCGCCCGATGAATCCCCGTCGTGTCATGCCGCTTTGCTTCGCTGTCTTTGAATTCATGTTGGTCTGTTTTCTGGAGTCTGCCTTTGTTCTAGGTTTCGTTGGAAAAGCGGTGTTACATCCTCGCCGCGCTCAGCCCGGCGCGGCCCCAAACCCGATCGAGGATCACCGCCTTGAATACTCGCGACCATTCAGAAAAACAAAGCAATTCGTCCGCGCCCTCCATTGCGCTGTGCATGATCGTACGCAATGAAGCCACGCACCTCCGCCGGTGCCTCGAAAGCGTCGCCGGCAACGTCGATCGCATTTGCATCACGGATACGGGTTCGACCGACGACACCCTCGCCGTCGCCCGCGAGTTCGGCGCGGAGACCAGAACCTTTCCTTGGATCAATGACTTCAGCGCCGCGCGCAACGCCTCCCTCGCGAACGTCGCCGAAGATTGGAATCTCATTCTGGACGCCGATGACCATTTCCCCCCGGGCGAGGCTGCGCGCCTCAGGGAAGTCGCTGCGTCGACGGACAGCCCAGCCATCGCGTTCCGCTACAACATCATGCCCGGCCACACTCCGGAACCGGGCCTGAAACTGTTTCGCAACGGCCTGGACATTCGCTACGAGGGCCTGATCCACGAATCCATCCGCAACTCTCTCGCAAGGTTTCCAAGCCCCGCGGTCCTGCAGACGGACATCGTCCTGACCCACGAGGGCTATGCCGACGATGTCCTGGACGACAAGATCCAACGCAATCTGCCTCTGCTGGAAGCGGAATATCACCGGGCCGACCGACTTGGCGATCGCATGCAGCGATTGTCAGTCGGCGTCGATCTCGCCAATGCCTGGATCGCCGGCGATCGCGTCGAGGAAGGCGAGCGTCAACTGCGCGACCTGCTCGACGACATGAACTCCCACGGCGTTCCCGGGGACGGACGTTGGGAACTTGCTCCGCTGGTTCATCTGCTCTGGCTTCTTTTTGAACAGAACCGGTCCGCCGAGGCCGCCGCCCTGTGCGCGTCGTGCGATTCCTTGTTCGCCGAGCATCCGGTCTTTCCGCTCTATCGCGGCATGGCCAACCTGCGTTGCGGGGACTTCGATTCGGCGCTGCGGGACTTCGCGAACTTCGACAGAACGGTCGCTTCCGGACCGCTTCCCATTTCCATCCCGACCGAATACGCGGGACCGGAATTGTGGCACATGGCCGGCCAATGCTGCCTGAGCCTCGGCCGAAACCACGACGCCGTCGATTGGTTCTCCCGGGCGCTCGCCGCCGCCCCCGGGAATCCGGGCTACGCCGTAAAACTCCAATTGGCCCAGATCCGGCGCGCGTCGTAAGGCCTGTTTCCTCTTCCCCTTCCGTCACGATGACGGTATTCGTACCCGCCGCATGTCAACGGAACTGGAAATGTCGATGAAGCCCCGGCTCAACGAATCATTCGATTGGGAGCCCATGCCGGACGGCTGCCTGCTCTTCAGTCAGGAAACCGGCCAGGTGCTCACGGTCAATCCCACCGCAGAATTGATCCTCTCCTTTTGCGACGGCGAAAGTTCGCTGGAAGACATCTACCTCGGCGTCCGTCGCGCCGTCGATGTTCCGGAGGAGTCCTTTCAGGAAACCATCGATCGATTCATCGCAGAGAAAGTCATTCTTTCCTAAAGCCCGGCAAGTTGAAACGCGTTCATCCCGTTCCGGTCCATCGCCGTGAGTCGCATCCAACACTACGCCAATCTCGACGCCGCCGTCCGCTTCCGCATCGACGATCCGAAATTGGAGCCCTTGGCCTCGGACCTTCATACCGCGGCTTTGGAACGGACGGAGGACGCAACGCCAGAGACGCCGGCCGACCTCGCCTGGACTGCCGCCGGTAACGGCCTGGTCCAGATATCCCTCGCGGGAACGCCATGGGAATCTCCCCTGGCCGAGACCGAGGCGTTCTTTCAGAGCGAGAACCTGATCACCCGGCTTTTCTGCTCCAAGCTCGAAGCGCGGCTTCAACTGCACGCCGCCGCCGTGGCAACCCCCGCCGGAAACGCCTGGTTGATCTGCGGCCCCTCACGAGCCGGGAAAACCTCCCTCACCATCGCCTACATGCTGGAGGGCTGGAATTGGTTGAGCGACGAGTTGATTCTCGTAGAGGCCGACGCACCTCGCCTGCTCAAGGGCTTCCGTCGCAATTTCAACCTCAAGGAACCCTCCTGGAAAAACTTCCCGGAGACCGCCGACCTGCCTCACCGCCAGGAAAGTTGGTCGGGCCATCATCAGGCAAACATTCGTTTCATCGACCCCGCGTCGCTTCGTCCCGATGCCTTCCGGGCGGAGGCTTCACTGGCCGGCATTCTATTGCCGCGCTACTCCCCGACAGCGACGCCCCCTTCCCTTCACCGGGTCGAGGGACTCGCGGCCACGCAAGCCATTCTGCCTGAAGTCTCCGATCCTTCCGCATTCTTGCTCGCAACCATCGCAAATTGGATACGGGACCTGCCCGTATTCCAGGTGATCTATCAGGACCCCCGGACCGTCCCCGCGGCGGTGCGGGAACAACACTCCCTGGATGCCTCATTCACCTGAATCTCCGAAGCCCTTGATCAACCGCGGGATTCACCGTGGTTGCAGCATTGCCGTATCGCCGAGCCTTGGGGCACAATGCGCCGCCCCCATCGAATGAACCAACCCGCCACCAAGCCCTCCTCCACGCCAGCCCTTGGCTTCAAGGGGACCTTGGCCGTGCTCTGGCCCTACGCCCGCGAGAAGTTCGTCGAACAGCTGAAAAGCATTTGGTTCATCATCTTCTACCTCTGCGTCTTTCAGATTGTCGTGCTCAAACTGCCGGTCGTCTACGCCTTCATGATAGGCGCCGGCATCCTCATCGTCGCGCTCGGACTCATGTTCTTCATGGAGGGACTCCGGCTCGGCTTGATGCCTTTCGGCGAAATCATCGGCGCCATACTGCCACGCAATTCACGCCTGCCGACCATCCTCGGGTTCGCCTTCATCCTCGGACTCGGCGCCACGTTCGCCGAACCCGCCATTTCCGTGCTCAAGGCCGCCGGAGCGGGCGTGCTGCCAACCCAGGCGCCCCTGCTCTACAGCCTGCTCAACGACTATTCGGGCCAACTCGTGACCTGCGTGGGAACCGGGGTCGGCGTCGCCGTTTCACTCGGTGTGCTGCGCTTCTTCCGGGGCTGGTCGCTGAAGTCCCTGATCATCCCAAGCATCCTGATCCTGTCCTGTCTGACGCTCTGGGCGCAAATGACAGCCCCCATGAGCGCCATCGTCGGACTGGCCTGGGACTGCGGCGCCGTCACAACCGGGCCGGTCACCGTCCCGCTCGTGCTCGCGCTGGGAATCGGCGTCTGCCGGATCGTCGGCGGAGAAGACACCCGCGACGCCGGTTTCGGCATCGTCACCCTTGCTTCACTCTTCCCCATCCTGGCCGTCCTGCTGCTCGGTTTCTACCACCATTTCGCCGACGACTATTACGGCCGCCCCAATCATCCGGAAGCCTTTCGCGCCCACGCCCGGTCCATCCTGAACGATGCCGGCGCCAGCGCGGCGCCGCTTCAGGAGGACGCGCCTCACCGAGGCTACTCCAAGGCGGACTTCGCCCGCTACAAGCAGGACGGCAAACCGCCGCCCGATCACGAGATCACCTTCACCGGCGGAACGACCTTCCTGGACGATCAGGGCCGCATACTTCACACGAATGCCGTCATCATCCTGAAACGCGCCCATGCCGCCTCGGACCTCGTGCCCAACAAGGACCAATGGGACCCGGAAACCCGGTTTGTCGACAGCCTGATCGAAGGCTTCGTCGGAGCCCTGCGCGCCATCGTTCCGCTCTGCATCTTCCTCTTCCTGACCCTCCGCGTCATCCTCCGGGAGCGCGTGCGGCAAGCCGATGAGATCTCCGTCGGGATCGCCTTCTCCATCGTCGGCATGACGCTGTTCGGTCTCGGCATCACCCTCGGGCTGACGCCTCTGGGCGGCCAACTGGGATTCAACATTCCCGCCGCGTTCGCCGAGATCACCCCCTGGCGGATGGAAGCCGGCTCTGTCGGGCCGCTGTTCGGCGTCGGACTCGGCGGCAAACTGGTCGCCATCGCATTTGGATTCTTCCTCGGATATGGCGCGACACTCGCCGAACCAGCCCTGAACGCGCTGGGCTCAACCGTCGAGAAGATCACCGTCGGCGCGTTCAAGAAATCCCTGTTGATGCAGTCCGTGGCTCTCGGCGTGGCGCTGGGCATCGCCGCCGGCGTGTTCAAGATCGCCTACAACATTCCCCTGACCTACATCCTGCTGCCCCCCTATCTCGCATTGCTGGCGTTGACCATCGCCTCCACCGAGGAATTCGTGAATTTCGGCTGGGACAGCGCCGGCGTGACAACCGGGCCCATCACCGTGCCGCTCGTGCTCGCCATGGGCCTGGGGATCGGCGGCAGCGTGCCCGGCGTCATCGACGGGTTCGGCATTCTGGCGCTGGCGTCGGTCGGCCCCATCATCACCGTGCTCACCGTCGGCCTGATCGTCCAGGCCGCCAGCGGCGAAGCAGAGTCCGACCTCGAACCCGCGGAGGACGCCGATGAATGAACGCCTCGAATCCGCCGGCTACTCGATGGTCACCGCCATACTCCCGCGGCGCAACAGCGCCCGCGTCATCGACGCGACCCTCGACAAAGGCGGACGCAGCCTTATCGCGCACAACGCGCGCGGCACGCTGATCAAGGAACGCTGGTACCAATCCCTTGTCCCCGTCATGAATCCGGAACAGGAGGTGATCGAGATTCTGGCGCCGGATGAGGAAGTCGATCACGTGATGCAGGACATCATTTCCGCCGGGCGCCTGCGCCTCGCAGGAGCGGGCGCCATCTACAGCGTCAAGTGCGACAAGCTCATCGCCAGTCCCCATTACCCCCTTTGGGAACCCCGCGATCACGCCACCAAGATTCTGGAAAAGAACCTGGTGTCGTTCAAACGCGATCTGACGGCGATTTTCTGCATTGCCGAGGGAGCCATGACCGAGACCGTCTCCCGCGCCGCGGTCCAGGCCGGCAGTCCCGGCCCCACCATCAGTCATTGTATGGGCCGCGGCATTCGCGACCGCCACCTGCTGCTCCGGATCGCCAAGTCCGCCGACAAGGAATTCATCCAAACCGTGGTTGAAAACTGCGACGCGGACCCCGTTTTCAACGCCATGGCCAACGCCGGTCGGATCGACGAACCCGGCCGGGGATTCATCTACCGCGTCCCGGTCGACAAGGGCCTTAACAACATCGCCAGCGTCTTCGGCGTGACCCGCCACTCCGCCTCGTTTCAGCAGATTGTCGCCGCCATTGACGAACTCAAGGGCAATCGTGAGTGGCGGGATCAAAGCGTCATCGACCTCGCCGAGGCCAGCGGCGGATTCGGCCGGACCTTCGGCTCCGGCCGGACCAAGCCCCGGCAATATCTGGACGACTTCACCATGCTGACCTGCATCGCCAAACGCACGGCCGCCGAACCTCTGACCGACGCCGCGCTTTCCGCCGGCGCTCCGGGAATCAGCGTCAGCTTCGGCCGCTTCATCGCCTCCGACGCCGAACGCACCCGTAACGGCGTGCGCCTGAATCGCGAACGCACCCTTATCAAGACGGCGCTTCCTCCTCGCAAGATTCCGACCATCATGGAAGCCATGCAGTCCGCGGCGACCGACAACCAACTCGACGAGATCTGCTTCTACACCCATCCTGTCTCCCGAGGGCTCACTTACCTCGGCTGACCCATCGCAACCCCATGTCAAACGCTGAACAACTCAGGTCTGACAGCCTGAAGGCGCGTCTCGAAGCCATCCGCTCGATCGCCGCAGAGTCCGTTCCAGATGCCTCCAGCCTGCTCGCCGCCGCATTGGCCGACCGCGACCGCCGAGTCTGCGAGGCCTCGCTGAAGGCCCTTTCCGACCGTGGGGACGAGGATGCCATCAAGGCCTTGATCCTCGCTTTGAGTGACGGCCGCGACTGGCTTCGTGACGCCATCGACGCCGCGCTCGAGACCATCGACGCCGACTGGGCGGGGTCGCCGGCGGCCCAGGCCGTCATCGACGATTTCTTTTCCGATCTCGATTCCGAGGCATCCGAGCTGCGACCTCCCGCGGAGGCCTGCCTGCAGCGCGCCGGGGATCCACGAACCGCCCGGCAGTTGCGCGACGCCATCATTCAACGAGGCGCCGAGGGGGTTGCCCTCGCGCTGGAACGTCGCGCTGAATCGAACGCGCTGAATTCCCTTTTGGACCGACTCGTGGACGCCGATCCCGTCCGTCGAAAACTGGCGTTTGAAACGCTGGCCCTGATTCATCCCTACTGGCACGAGGAGGAAGCGGTTCAGGCCAAGGCGGGCGAGATCGCCGAGGGTTTGCGCAGTCCACACCCGGGCATGCGCGCGTGTTCCGCCGAGATCCTCGCCTCGCTTGGCTCCCCGGAAACCATCCCGGCGTTGATGGACGCCCTTGCGCAGGACGACTTTGTCCGCAACACCGCGGAATTCGCATTGGATGCGATCTCATCGGATTGGCCCCGGCGTCCCGAGGCGACCAGGGTCGCCAAGATTTGCGTGGAACACTTGAAAGCCGACAACCCCTCAACCCGATACAGCGCTTTGTTGACACTCAATCGGATTGGGTCGGAGGCGACGGCTCCCCATTTCGCGCAGGCCTTGATCGACGAGAATCCGCGCATCCGGCGGATGGCCTCCGACTGTCTTGAGAAACTGGCTCCAGACTGGAAGCGCAACAAACTGGCCAGGCTCGCCGTCCCCATCGCCATCGGAGCTCTCGATCACCCCAATGACGAAATCCGGCGCGAAGCCCAGGGGTTGCTGGGCGAGATAGGGGGACGCCCGGCGGTCAAGGCTCTGACCGATCAATTGGCCCGGTCGCCCGAAGCCGGGATCATGAAGGCGCTGGGAGCCATCCGCGACGTCCGGGCAATTCGCCCCTTGGTTTCGGCTCTCCTCCAAGGGGGGGCCTTTCTGCATCACCACGCCATCGCCGCCTTGGAGGCGATCGATCCGAATTGGCCCCAATCCGACGACGTCGTCGAGCGGAAATCCTCCTTTGTTCGCGAACTTCGCGAGGCCGAGTCGCCGGAGATCCGGGGCGCGGCCGCTCGCGCCCTAGGCGAACTCGGCGGCGACGAGGCTCTGGACCCGCTTCGCTCCGCCGCCGCCGCCGACCCTTCAGCGGATGTCCGGCGCGACGCCGCCAAGGCGTCCGAAAAACTGCGCCAAAGACTCAAGGCGGCCCGGGCCAGCGCTTAGGTCCGACGCGCAACCCAGGCGCGCAGGAATCAGTCGTCGCGCGCGCCGGCGCGTCTTGCCAGCTTTCCGACCGGCACACCCCGCCGACGAACAACACCGCCATGTAGGCGCCCCAGCGACGCCGCGTAAGATTGATGAACCTCCGACTCTGATTCATCTCACACTTGCCAACGCTCGGCATCCTCCTCCAGCATCCGCCCATGTCCACAGGTTCCCGAATCCTCGCCCAGATCCTCGGCCTGACCGGCGTCATCGGCGCGCTTCAGGCTGGGCCGCCCCGCCCCAACATTCTGCTCATTCTGGCCGACGATCTCGGCTGGAGCGACACCACGCTCCACGGGACCACCTCGCTCTACGAAACGCCCCACATCGAGCGCCTGGCAAAACGCGGAATGACGTTTCCCCGAGCCTACGCCGCCAGCCCGCTATGCTCCCCCACCCGCGCCAGCATTCTCACCGGCCTGAATCCGGCCCGCATCGGCATCACCGCCCCTGTGTGTCATACCAAGACCGTTCGACTCAAGGCGCGCCTCCGCCCCAAGGGGCCGGCGCAGGCCAAAGCCTTGATCTGCGATAGCGTCACTCGATTCAGCCCCGACTACACAACCCTACCCAAGGAATTGAAAAAGGCCGGCTACGTCACCGGTCATTTCGGCAAGTGGCACCTCGGCCCGGAACCCTGGTCGCCCTTGGAACACGGTTTCGACGTCGATGTCCCCCATTGGCCGGGCCCCGGCCCCGCAGGCAGTTTTGTCGCGCCCTGGAAATTCCCCGCGTTCAAGGAGCGCAAACCAGGCGAGCACATTGAGGACCGCATGGGCGATGAAGCGGTCGCGTTCATGGAGCAGAACCGGGACGTTCCGTTCTTCCTCAACTATTGGCAGTTTTCCGTCCATGCCCCATTCGACTCCAAGGAGGAATACATCGCCCGGCACCGCGGCCGCGTGGACCCTGCCTCCCCGCAACGCAGCCCAACCTACGCGGCCATGGTGCAGTCGCTCGACGACAATGTCGGCAAGATGCTCGATGCGCTCGACCGCCTCGGCCTCGCGGACAACACCCTCGTCATCTTCACCTCGGACAATGGCGGCAACATGTACAACGAGGTGGATGGCACAACGCCAACCAGCAACGCGCCCCTGCGCGGCGGCAAAGGCAACCTTTGGGAAGGCGGTGTCCGCGTTCCCGCCATCTTCGCCTGGCCCGCTCACATCGCCGCCAATGTTCGCTCCGAAGCCCTGATTCAGACCACCGACATCTTTCCCACGCTCATCGAGCTGTTGCAGCTCAAATCCCCCGAGGGCGCTCGCTTCGACGGTCGCTCCATTGTTCCGGCCCTGCAGGGAGCCGACTTCGACCGTGGACCGATCTTCACCTTCTTCCCCCATCAAGTTCGAGTCCCGGATTTTCTCCCGCCGGCTGTCTCGGTGCACTCCGGCGATTGGAAGCTCATCCGCCAGTTCCATCAGGGCGACCATGCCGGGCATGCGTTCAATCTGTTCAACCTCAGGGATGACATCGGTGAAACCCGCGACCTGGCCGCGGCTCAACCGGAAAGAGTGAAACGCCTCGATGCCCTGATCACCCGGTTCCTTCAGGAAACCGAAGCCGTTGTCCCGCTGCCGAACCCCGACTACGATCCTTCCTCCCGGGCAAACCTCATCCCCGGAACCGCAGCGCTCAAGAACTGTTCACTTCACGCCGGGAACGGGGAACTGCGTATCGTCGCCACGGGTCCGGATCCTCATTTCTCCCTGACGCCCGCCCGCGCCATTCCCGCCGGAAAGTGGATCTTCGTTCTGGAAATGCAGACCTCCGTCAATGGCGCCGCGCAGTTTTTCTGGCAGGAAAAAGACGCGCGTCCCTCGTTCCATCGCTCACGTCGACTCGATTTCGATCCGGGGACCGCGGGCGTGTTCAACCGGCATCAGCTGGAGTTCGAAAGCCGGCGTCCTGCGGTCAACTTCCGACTCGATCCTCTCCCCGGCAAGGGGACAGCTGTGATCCGGACCGCCCGGGTCGAGGACGACAAGGGAAACGTTCTTTACACGTGGTCCTTCCCGTAGCCCCCCGGGGCGCATCACAACAGGCATTGCCGCCCCGTCCGTTTCCCGGTATCCATCCCCCCACATGAGAGCCGTGATTCAAAGAGTTTCCGAGGCATCGGTCGAAATCGACGAGCGCCTCAAGGGCAAGATCGGATGCGGCCTCTTGATCCTCCTTGGTGTAGAGGATGCCGACACGCCCGACGACGGGGCCTGGCTCGCCGGCAAAATCGCGCGCATGCGCATCTTCACCGACAAGGAAGGACTGATGAATCAGTCGCTCCAGGGTGTGAACGGCGGCGCGCTGGTCGTGAGTCAGTTCACCCTTCACGCGAGCACCCGCAAAGGAAACCGCCCCTCATACATTCGCGCAGCAAGACCGGAAACCGCCATCCCGCTCTACCAACGCTTCATTGAACAGCTTGAGAGCGAACTGGGGAAACCGGTGGCCACCGGCGAGTTCGGCGCGATGATGAAGGTCAACCTCGTGAATGACGGGCCCGTCACCATCTGCATGGACACCCGGAACAAGGAATAGATCCCATGAGCCGCAAGACTGTCACCGAATTGCTCGAACATTATCGCTCGACTCTGGAGGACGGCCGCTTCTCGCGGGGTGAGAAACGCGCGATACAAAGCCTCCTGCAGAATGCCCGATTCGACGAGCGCCAGTTGGAGCTGCTGCGCCACAAGCTCTTCAACCTTGCCAAGAGCCACACCACGGGGGGCCGCGCGCACGACGCCTTCGATTGGCTGGAGAAAGCCGTCAAGACGCTCCCCGCGCCTGCGGCTTCGAACGCGACGTCCCGGGTCTTCTTCAGCCCCGGAGAAACCTGCCTCGGCGCCATCACCTCCCTGATCAAAGCCGCCCGAAACCAATTGGACATCTGCGTCTTCACCATCACCGACGACCGCATCACCCGGAGAATCATGGAAGTCCATCGCCGCGGCGTCGACGTGCGCGTCATCACCGACAATGACAAGGCCTTCGATCCCGGATCCGACATTCAGCGCCTGGCCAATGCGGGCGTCCCCGTTCGCACCGACAACACCCCTGACCACATGCATCACAAATTCGCCATCATTGATGGCAACACCGTTCTAACCGGGAGCTACAACTGGACGCGCAGCGCCGCCGGCGAGAATCATGAGAACCTGCTGGTGACGGACGACCGCGCCGTGGTCAATCCCTACATGCTCGAGTTTGGGCGGTTGTGGCCGCGGATGCGACGCAAAGTGTGACGCCGGCGCTGCCGGCCGCCTCCCTCGCCGGGCGGCAACGGCCCTTCAGCCCAACTCATGGACACGCCACCGAAGAGAGGAGCTTCTCCGGCCGATTGGCTGACCGCCCGCCGTTTCGCCGCGATCCTGGCGGGCGTCATCGCGATCGTCTTCTGGGATGTCCTGTTGTGCAGCCACACCCTTTTTTATCGCGACTACGCGTTCTTCAGCCTGCCCAACGCAGTTTTTTTCCAGCGATCCATGTTCGCCGGCGAATGGCCGCTCTGGAATGACCTCAGCCACTGCGGCATACCGTTCCTCGCCCAGTGGAACACCCTGACCTGCTATCCTCCCTATATCGTCGCCTGCCTCTTTCCCCTGCCCTGGGCCTTGGGATTCTTTTGCCTCGCCCATCTCCTAATGGGAGGCATCGCGATGCGTTCCCTCGCCTTGAGGTGGACGGACGACGGTCTCGCCGCCGCGATCGCCGGAATCGCCTTCGCCTTCAATGGCATGATGATGAACAGCCTCATGTGGCCGAGCTTCATGACGGTCTGGGCTTGGACGCCATTGGTCTTGCTCCACACGCCCGAGGCCTGGCGCAAGGGCGGGCGCGCCATCCCCTGCGCAGCCTTGATCGGAGCCTTGCACATGTTGGGCGGGAATCCCGAGATCATTCTGCTCACCTGGGGAGTCCTGCTCATCCTGTTCATCACGGACGCCCCGAAAGACAGGCGCGATTTCTTCATCCGGGCGCGACGCTTGGGATCGGTCGTCCTGCTGGTCGCCGCGATCGCCGCCGTCCAATTGCTGCCGTTCCTCCAGTTGGCCCAGCATTCCCACCGCGAAACCGGCTATGCGGAAGGCCATTGGGCCATGCCTGTCCTGGGCATCGCCAATTTTCTCACGCCCCTCTTCCGAACCACGCCGGGCATCCTCGGCGGCGTCCATTCCCAATACGACCAACAGTTCACGTCGTCCTACTATTTCGGAATCGGGGTTGCGTTGCTGGCGCTGGCTGCGCCATTCCTGCTCAGGGACCGCAGGATCAAGGCTCTGGGCGCGCTTGCGTTCTTGTTCATCTGGTTGTCCATGGGGGACGCCGGCGGCCTCTACCCTGCGCTTAGAAAGCTCTTCCCCCCCCTCGGCATGGCCCGCTATCCGGTCAAATTTCTGCAAGGCTGCGTCATCCTGACGCCGCTACTCGCCGCATCGGCTTTCCATTTCCTGAGGACGCGATCCGCCCAACGGTCGCCAAGTTGGCGCAAGCGACTAGCCCCAGCCGCCCTGGCCGCTCTTCCCATCGGTCTGACGATCTGGATGGCTCGCGTTGCCCCGGACCGGGCCGAGGATTGGAGCGTCACCGCCGTCAGCGGTCTCTCCCGCCTCGCCATCCTCGCCGCCTCATGCGCCTTGCTGCCTCTGGCCGCACGGCACGGAAACCGACGCTGCCTCATGGCCGCCCAGGGAGGCTGCCTCGCCCTTCTCCTTCTCGACCTCCTGACGCATACGCCGCCACAGAATCCCACGGTTGTATCCTGGGCCTACTCGCCCGAAGCCGCGCAACACGATCTCAAACCGCCCCCCGGATACCGCGCCATGGTCGCCCCCCTGCACCGGGCTGTCTTGAACGAAGTCGCAACGCCTGACGCGCTGGGATACTGCCTCGGACAACGGCAAGCCCTCTCCCACAACTGGAATATCCTGGATCGCATTCCCAAGATCGACGGCTTCTACAGCCTCCAGCTCGCTCCCCAGCGCGACATCTGGAGCCGACTCTACGACAGCCCCTCGCCTCCGCCGGATGGGCTGCTGGACTTCCTGGGCGCCTCACAGATTTCCCACCCGGAATCTCTCTTCAAATGGACCCGCCGGGAGCAGGCCATGCCGCTCGCAACCGTCGGTCAGCAACCTGAATTCGCGACTTCCGCCGCCGACGCGGCGCGGCGCGTCGTTTCTCCCGACTTCGATTTTCGACGACACGTTGTGCTGGAAGCCGCGGCGGCAAACGCCGTGCCGGAGATCGCGCCCGACTCCGCAACCATTGAATGGTGGCGCCGGACATCGTCGCGGGAGCTGGAGGTTCAGGTTGTCGCCACCGCTCCAAGTCTGCTCGTCATCGCCCAAGCCCACCACACTCCATGGAAGGCGAGCATCGATGGAACAGAGACCGACATACTGCAGGCCAATCGGGCTTTCCAGGCAATCGTCGTGCCCCCGGGGCGGCGCCACATCCGGTTTGTCTACCGGGACAACCTGTTCCTGGCAGGACTTTGTCTCAGTGTCGCAGCATCGGGATGCTGCGCGTTCTGGCTGATCGCTGGCAGGCGATTTGCACTTTCTCCGCCAGGTCCGGGCAGAGAAAGCCTGCCCGGATAATGTTTGCGTATGCGTTGACTGTTCCTTGGCGGCCGGCGCAGGCAACCTCGCTCAAGCATAAACAGCGCCGACCAGTTTTTCTTGAGTCTGACGCCATCGTCGGGCCCGCCGCGCGGCATTGCCACGCACTTTGCGTCAAAATTCGCGCCGCTGCGTTCGCCCCTCACCCATTCTGCCGTCTGCCCGGATACTCCCCACCAGGCCAAACGGCCTACCCGCTCGCGCTGCATCTCCAGGCTCCCGGTTTCAGCGACTTGTATCATGCGGTGAAAAACGGTTTGCTCGATCGCCGATGAAGCAAACAGCAAATTTCGACCGTTTTCTCAACCGCGTCTTCAACGCCCGTTTACAAGCCCGCCCGGCGGAGGCTGCAATGGTCGGATTGAAATCCGGCGAAGGCCGACTCGACCCCGCCTCAATCCAGGCATTGCGGGACGAGCAGCGCGCGCGGGCGACGAACCTCGAGGAGCTGGACGCCTTCTCGCCTGCCGCCCTGACCTCCGAGCAACGTCTCGACAGCCTCGCCCTACGCAGTCTCCTGCGGCGCGAATCAGAGGACCACGAATGGGGACGACATCGTCGAGACCCCGGCGCCCTCGATGCGATCCTGAATCTCCTACTCCACGAACTGCAGCGCGGCGAGGACGAGCCCCGGAGGGCCGCAGCCAATGTTCGCTCGCTGCTGGAGCAGATCCCGGACAATCTCCGCGACGCCGCCGCGCTGGTGAACCGGCCCGAACGGGTCTGGGTCCGGATCATGCAACAGACCGCGGCCGGTTCCGGTTCCCTGTTCCAAGCCGTGACCGACTTCCTTGGTCGCAACGCCCCCAAGGCGTCGGATAACCAAGCCGTCCACTCGGCAAAAGCCGCCTTCGACCGTTACGTCAATTCTGTCCGAAAACGCAGACCGGCGCCCCCCAACTCCTTCGCCATCGGCGCGCCGCGTCTGCAACGGCGCGTTCGCGATGAACTGGGACTCGACTACTCACTCGGCGAGATTGAAGCACTGGCAAAGGAGGAGATCAAACGGGTTAATGGCCTCATGAAGGACGCCTGCCGCCGGCTCAAGGCGGGAGCCAAACCGGAGGCCTATATCGCCCGCGCCCGTCAGGACTGGCTCCCGCCCTCCAACCTGTTGGGACACTATCAGGAGGAAACGGCGCGCATTGCCCGCGCGTTCAAACAGGCAGGGGCCATGACCTTTCCCCACGGCGAGTCGCTCAAGGTCCGACCGGTCCCGGAGTTCATGCGTCACTTGTTTCCACTTGCCGCCTATTCCGCCCCCGGACCTTTCGCCCCCAGGCAGGAAGGCAGTTTCTGGGTCAACGACCTTTCCCTGATCAAGCGGACGGAAGCGGAGAAGCGGGCCGAACGACAGCAGCATTTCGGCGTCAGTCTCACCGCCGCGCATGAAGCGTATCCCGGCCATCACCTGCAGTTCTCCATTGCCAACAAGCACCCTCGCAAGTGGCGTCCCATGTTCGCCCACGCCATCTTCTACGAGGGCTGGACGCTTTGGTGCGAGAGCCTGTTGATAGAACTCGGCGTGGAGACGGTTCCCGCCATGCAGCTCCAGCAACTGCACGACGCTCTTTGGCGCTGCCATCGCATCCTCGTCGACCTCGGACTCCACACCGGTCGCTTCAGCTACCGCCAAGCGGTTCGGCACATGATGGAGAACCTCGGCATGACTCGCGCGCGGGCGGAAGCCGACGTCAACTGGTACACCCAATACCCCGCCGTCCCCATGAGCTACTGGCTGGGCCGCCTCGAAAATGAACGCCTCAAACAGCGTCTGGTGGACGGCCAGGGGTGGTCCTTGAAACGCTTCAACGATTGGCTCCTGAGCTTCGGAACCATCCCTCAAAGCTGGATCGAAAAATACGGCCTGTAACAGCTTTCTGAATCCACTACGCCCCCCCTACAAGCGGCTCGAAGCCTGACCTCGCCTCAAGTCGGACGCAGAACCTCAGTCCCGCATTCCCCCGACAAACCAAACTCACTCCCGATTGGAAAGCGCAGCGTCGATCTTGACCTTCAGCTCTTCCGCCTTGAACGGCTTCTGGATGAACCCGGCGAGCCCCAGTCCCGCGAAACGATTGATCGCCTCCTGCTCATTGAAGCCGCTCATCAAAAGCACGGGAACATCGCCCCGGATCTTTCGGATCTCGCGAAACGCCTCCTCACCGTCCATGTTGGGCATCGTCAGGTCGAGCAGCGTCAGGTCCACCCGATCGCTTATCTCCTGAAACCGCCGCAGGCCCTCGACCCCGTCGGTGGCGGTCTCGACCTCGAAGCCAAACATCTTCAGCATCTCCTCGGCGACCGAGCGCACGGTGTCCTCATCGTCAACAATCAGAACCACGCCTCCCGCCGCATTCGGAACGACACCCGAATCCTCGGCTCTCGATTCTTCGGCTTCGCCTTCCGCAAAGGGCAGGAACAGCCTGAACGTCGTGCCCGCGCCCGGTTCGCTGTAGACATGCACCGCGCCGCCGTGGCCGCGAACAATTCCCTGCGCCGCGGCCAACCCCAAACCTCGGCCAGTGAATTTCGTGGTGAAGAAGGGATCGAATACTCTCGCCTTGGTCGCCTCATCCATACCGCAACCCGTATCGCTCACTTCCAGAGTCAGGTAGTCGCCCTCCTTGAACTCGGGTTCGAAACGTCCCAACTCCAGGAATGGTTTGTCCACCTTCTGGGTCCCGGTCTTCAGGAGAATGTCGCCCGGCCGGTCCCCCAACGCCTCGGAGGCATTGATCACCAGGTTCATGATGATCTGCCGCATCTGGGTCGCGTCGGCCATGATCGCGGGCAACTTGGCCGTGAAATCAAACTTCAACCTGGCCTTCTTGCTGATCGACAACTTCAACAGGTGGGTCGTGTCCTTGATCAACTTGTTCAAATCAATCTTCTTCACCACGAACCTGCCTTTGCCGGAATAGGCCAGCATCTGGGAGCAGAGATCCGCGGCCCGGGTCGATGCCTCCTCAATCTGGCGAACATAGCGCGCCACCGGGGAATCGGAGGACAACTGCATCTGCGCCAGGCTGGCGTTGCCAAGGATGCCCGTCAGCAGGTTGTTGAAATCATGCGCGATGCCGCCCGCGAGAATGCCCAGGCTCTCCAGTTTCTGCGTCTCCTGGAACTTCTCCTGCATCCGGATCTTCTCGGCCTCCGCCTCCTTCAATTCCGTGACATCAACGACCAGTGAGGTCACGCCGACAACCTCGCCCTCCGAGGTGACAAGCGGTGTGTTGTGCCACTCGCATTGGATCAGTCGGCCGCTCTTGTGCAGGTTGGCGTTGGAGCTCTTCAAGCCGCCCTTCGAAGCCAACAGGTTGTTCCAGATTTCGTCGACATGCTCCCGCGCCTCTTCCGGGACGATGAAGGATGCGTGCTTCCCCAAGGCCTCGGCCCGCGAATGCCCGAAGATCGATTCCGCAGCCGGATTCCAATCAGCCACCCGAAACGCCAAATCCCATTCGATCACCCCCAGCGGCGTTCGCTGAACATGCATTTCCTGCCGCTGGTGCGCCTGCTTGAGCGCCTCATCCGCCAGTTTCTTGTCTGTAATGTCCCAGAAGATGCCCTGAATTCCGATCACTTCCCCGGCAGCGTCCCGGACCGGGGTCTTCATGGTCTGCACGAAGGAGCGCTCACCATCCCCATCCACGAATTCCTCGACAAATTCAACCGTCGCATTGCGTTCCAACACCCGCTGATCGTCACTGCGATACTTCTCCGCCAATTCCTGCGGAAAAAGATCGAAGTCCGTCTTGCCGATAATGGATTCCTCCGTTTCTCCGACTTTTTCCAAGTAGGCCGGGCTCATGAAGGTGATGCCGCCCTCGAGATCCTTGCGAAAGACGTTCATCGGAATGGAGTTCACCAACGAGGCATACAGCGCCTGGGATTCCTTCAACTGCTGTTGAGCCTCCGCATGCCTCGTGATCTCGAACGCCATCCCTCCCGTCCACGCTTCGCCGCCTTCTCCCTGAAAGGGAAATTTTTTCACCAACCAATGCCGCATGACGCCATCCGCGCCGGGAACTTTCTCCACGATCTCGGTCGCCTTGCCGCTCCGCAGGACCGCGGCGTCATTCGCACGGGTCTGGTCCGCCACATCCTTCGGCAACAGGTCGTGATCGATCTTGCCGATCACCTCCTCAGCGGTTGCCTGAAACAATTCCTCGTAGGCGCGATTGATGTAACGGTAACGGAACTCGTGGTCTTTGATCCAAGCAACCGCGGGAGAGTGATCCATGAACGCCGTGAACCTCGGATCCGCTGCCTCGGAAACAGGCTTCTTCCCATCCGGTTGAATTCCCTGATCCCTCATGATGCCCGCCGGCCATCACCGGTCGCTTGCGTCTTCATATCGCTCGTTGGTGAAATTGCCCCACAACTCCGCCGACAATGCACAAGAGCCCCCCGCGAATCAATCGCGCATCGGTGGCGGACCGATCGGTTCTCTCGGAAGTTGCGGGCTCCGCTGAAACGCCCGGATCCATGCCCGTCCGCCATTCCGGCGCAACCGCGCCGACGTTTCATCCGTCCTCGGAACTATCCCCGGTGATCTCCCCCTCGTAGGTCGAAATGCACTGGATGATCTCGGCCGCTTCCTTCTCCCCAACCCCGTGCTCTGCCAACAAATCCAGCAGATGCTCGACGAACCGGCCGAAATGCGCGCGCTGGATGCCCCGGCCATGATGCGCCTTGGTCAGATCCATTCCACTGTAGGCAATCGGCCCGCCCAGAGCCGCGCAAAAAAACTCACGCTGCATGCGGATCAACTTCTCCATAGAGGCATGCCCGAAAAAGGGCGCGAGTTCGGAGTCGTCGCAAACACGCCGATAAAAATCGTCCACCAACCGTTGCACGGCCTCCCGACCGCCAATGCGTTCATACAACGTGCTTTCTTCCTCCGGCATGGTGTTTCCCTTTTCTGTTGTGATCCGATCCACCTCCCAATCTAAGCCGACTCCACCGCCGGGCACAGCAAAAACCCCCGCGAATGCGCGGCTATCCCACCAACTTCAAGATGACATCATACACATAGGTGAAGAAATCCCCCTTCTTCGAGACGAGAAAAAGAACGTCTCCGCGTTTCCGACAAACGGCCCTCGCCTCATCCTGCTTGATTATCGATTCGATCGTCAGATTCATTGGCTTCCCTGGTTGAAATGCACTGCGGTTGAAACAACGAGAACCTTCGCTCCACTCTCATGCCACCGTTCCGGAATCAACCGCCACCATCCGCCGGGCAAGCCACAGGGGAACGAATCCAACGACCTTAAACGCGCAATCGATCAAGCGCCAACCAATCGGGATGCCTCGAAAATGTCCTGCGACGAGCGCGAAGGGCATGACCACCGCGCAGGCGATCATCCCAAACTCATACTTCATGCCGGCTTCGCGTCCAATTCCTAACCCAACCCCCGCTTTGGCCTCCGCCGTCACAGAACAGACAACCGAGCGTCTTCATCTCGCCATCTGGCTGTGCTGTTTCAGGCCCCCATCGCCCCAACCGGAGCTACCGGCGCCGTCGACGCTGCCAGCCTCTCATTGATCGACGTCAACCACGCCTCAACCTCCGCGATCGTGTCGTCTGGCGTGGACGTGCCCGCGGTGACACCGACCGTCTCCGCCCCTTCAAACCACGACTCCTCCAGATCAGCGGCGGTCTGAACGTGATGCACGCAGTCGCAATGGCGCCCGCAGACCGACACGAGTTCCCGTGTGTTGTTGCTGTTGGCCCCGCCAATCACCACGACCGCGTCGGCCGCCCGCGCCATTTCCGCCGCCGCAGCCTGCCGCTGCTTGGTGGGACCGCAAACCGTGTCCACGAACTTCACCTCCGAGTCCGGAAATTGCCGCCGCAACTCATCGACCAGGGCCTCCACCCTGGTCAGCGGCTGCGTCGTCTGCGCCGCCACGCCAAAACGGGCGCAAGGCGCCAACGCCGCCACATCCTCCTTGCTCAATACCACGTCGTAAGCATCCAGATCACCGGTCAATCCCCGCACCTCAACGTGATCCCGTTTCCCCACAATCACCGGATGATAGCCCGCCTCGGCCAACCGCTTCACCGAATCGTGCGCATGACGCACCAACGGACAGGTCGCCTCGATCACGTTCAACCCCCGCCCCCGAATCCGCTCCAACTCCCTCTCCGACGTCCCGTGCGCCGTGATCATGACATCCCGCGTCACCACCGCCTCGACGCGCTTCTCAATCTTCACGCCCCGCCGCTCCAACTCCCCCTGCACGCTCCGATTGTGGACCAGTTCTCCCAGCACGGTGACGCCCCCGTTCTGCGACCGTTCCTTCGCCAACGCAATCGCGTCACGAACGCCAAAACACATGCCCATATGCTCCGCTCTCAAAATCTTCATAAGACCAACTCCATTCTATTTACTTTGCACCACAAAGCTTCAGACCGCTCTGTTGTCTGTTTGTTCAATCAAACTGAAATCCTGCTGCTCAACTCCGGGCGCTTTTCACGATCTGTTCCAGCGCGTCAATATAGTCCGCAAAGGCGGCTCGTCCCTCGGTGGTCAGCGAAAGCGTGGTCAAGGGTCGCTTGCCGCGAAAGGACTTGGTCACGCCCACATAGCCGGCCTTCTGCAGATGCTTGATGTGCGTGGTCAAGTTGCCGTCCGTCATGCCCAGCGTGTCCCGCATGTCGGTAAAGGACACACTCGGCGTGGCGGCGAGCAGCGACATGATCGCCATCCGCCCCTTCTCGTGGATCACACGGTTGAGCTTCTGGAAATCCTCGGGGTTCACGCGGTTTGGTTCCCGGTTTCCGTGAATCGCAGGTAGACGCCATAGACAAGATGGAGAACGCCGAAAAGCCCCCCCATCAAATAGTGCGCCGTCTCAGTCGACGGATTCTCCACAAAGCTTCCAACCGCCGGGAACAGCGCCAGCGAAACCAGCACCATCAACCAGCCAAACAGCTTCATGCCCCGAGGCATGAAGAAACCGGCCGCATGAATGCCACAGCCGTAAACCGCGCCCCAGATCAGCGGAAGCATCCAGACCTCCTGCAGTTCCGACCGCGCCGCAACCACCGCCCCCGCCGCCCCAACAAAGAACCCGGGCAGCGCCGCATGCGCAACACGACGCATCGGGGCCGACCAAAAGGCCTCCTCGCTCTTCAGCGCCTGGCGCCTCACCAATAACAGACAGACTCCCTGCGCCATCGCCGCAACCGCCAACCAGAACATCGCAAACGACCTCAACCCTTCAATCTTCACAAAACAGGTCAGTGTCGCCGCCCCGATGCCCACCACACCCGCCGCAATCATCAACGGCGCCAACGCGCGCCGATAAAGCGCCGATCGCTCCATCAAAGTCCTGATGACATCCAGATTCTGCTCCGCCCAACGACCGTTCATGCCGTTTACTTTGCATTACAAAGCCAATGTGTCAAGCAAAGGTTTGTGCCCGCCAACGCGAACCGGTCGCAAGCCGGCCTCACTCCCGGGCCACCTCGGAATCCAACTCACCGGAAGACTTCGATTGCATGCGAACGGATCGGCCTTAGAATCCTTCACATGGCATTGGCACAACTCACGACTCTCGCGCAAGGATTCATTCGTCCCCTTCTGGCGGCATCCCTCGCCTCATTGACCATCCTCACCGTTCAGGGCGCACGCGTCGACAAGCCCAACATCATCTACATCATGGCCGACGATCTCGGCTACGGCGATCTCGGCTGTTTTGGGCAGAAGACCATCCAGACGCCCAACATCGACAAACTCGCCGAGGAAGGCATGAAGCTGACGAGCTTTTACGCCGGCTGCACTGTCTGCCGCCCCTCGCGGCTTTCCCTCTGGACCGGCCAACACATGGGCCACACGCCCATTTCGTCCAACGCCAGCTACGCCTTCAAGCCGGAGGATGTCACGGTCGCCGAACTGCTGAAGCAGGCCGGCTACAAAACCGGGGGCGTGGGCAAATGGGCCATGGGCGGGGTCGAGACATCCGGGCACCCGAACAAGAACGGCTTCGACTTCTGGATGGGCTACCTCGACCAGGGCGAGGCGCACAATTACTACCCAACCCACCTCTGGCGCAACACGGAGAAGGTCCGCCTGCCGGGCAACGAGCTTCTGGACCATCCGAACGCCCGGGGGCGCGTCGCCCGCAAACGGATGACCTACGCGCACGACGTCATGTTCGACGAGGGCCTCGGGTTCATCCGGCGCCACCACAGGGACCCCTTCCTTTTCCATTTCCACATCACCATCCCCCACGCCAACAACGAGGGAGGTCGTGTGACCGGCGACGGCATGGAGGTTCCGGACTACGGCATCTACAAGAACAAACCCTGGCCCAACACGGCGAAAGGCCAGGCCGCCATGATCACCCGTCTCGACTCCGAGATCGGCCGGCTGATCGCGTTGCTGCGCGAACTCGACATCGCCGACAACACCCTCGTGATCTTCACCTCCGACAACGGCCCCCATTCCGAGGGCGGCCACCAGCACGAATATTTCGACGCCAACGGGCCCTTGCGCGGCTACAAGCGCGACCTCTACGAGGGGGGGATCCGCGTGCCCAGCATCGCCTGGTGGCCCGGCAATATCGCACGAGGCTCCTCCTCCGACGAACCCCTGGCCTTCTATGACTACCTTGCCACCGCCTGCGAACTTGCCGGTGTCGAGGCTCCGAAGAAGACCGACGGCATTTCCTTCCTTCCCACGCTCACAGGCAGCTCCCAACGCAGTCACGACTACCTGTTCTGGCAATACCAGGCCAAGCAGGCTGTGCGCAAGGGCAGGTGGAAGGGCGTGATTCCCGGCAAAGGCAAGCCCATGGAACTCTACGACCTCAGCGTCGATATCGGTGAAACCAAGGACCTCGCCAAGGAGAAGAAGGATCTCGTCAGGTACTTGACCCAATGCATGGCAGAAGCGACGGCGAAGGACTGACCACAGTGGAGCGACGGGAATGTCGCCCCGCCTTTGAAGCCGGCTTCAGACCGCCATCCGCAGTCCCGGCGAGGACTCCTCGGTCAACGGCGTTGGTTCAATACCGGCCGCCAACTTCCGCGTCGCCAGGACGCCGATCATGGCGGCGTTGTCCGTGCAGAACTTGGGATCAGCCAACCGGAGTTGAAATCCGCTTCTAGCGCAGGCGTCCGCCAAGGCGGCGCGCAGGCCACGATTGCAGGTCACGCCGCCCGACGCGGTGACGCATTGCACGCCCTCCCGCAGCGCGGCCCGCACCGTCTTCTTGGCCAACACCTCCACGATCGCCGCCTGTACGCTGGCGCACAAGTCGCGCAACCGCTGCCCGTCCTCCAAGGCCTCTGGATGGTCTCGCAGGAAGTAGCGTACGGAAGTCTTCAGGCCGCTGAAGCTGAAATCATCGTTCTCGTCCCGCAGCATCGGACGCGGAAAACGATGCGCCTTGGGATTCCCTTCGGCCGCAAGCTTGTCCATTTCCGGCCCGCCGGGATATGGCAGGCCGATCATCTTGGCGGTCTTGTCGAAACATTCACCCGCCGCGTCGTCAACCGTCGATCCCAGAATTCGGTGCCGCAACTCTCCCTCCACCAACACCAGCATGGTATGACCGCCGCTGACAATCAGCGACACATTGGGCAAAAACGCGTCGAAATCCGCCCGCGACGGCGTTCCGGCAATCCACGGGGAATAAAGGTGCGCCTCATGATGATGGATGCCCATCAATGGCTTCCGCAGAACATAGGCCGCCGCCTGCGCCGCCTTGAAACCCACCATCAACGCCGCGGGCAACCCGGGGCCCTGCGTCGCCGCAAGGGCGTCGAGTTGCCTCGCCGAAACCCCGGCCTGCAGCATGGCTTCACGGCAAACCGGCAGGAGATTCTTCAGATGCTCGCGGGTCGCGAGTTCCGGCACGACGCCGCCATAGACCGAGTGCAGCTTGATCTGCGAGGCGACAACATTGGAACGAACCTCGCCATCGACAACCACCGCGGCGCTGGTCTCATCACAGGAAGATTCGATGGCGAGAAGGGTCATCAACAATCAACGTCGGGGCGTGTTTGCTGCTGAGCGCCGCCGCCCAGGAATTCGCAAAAAACGCATCGGGACACCGTCGCAGGCGCCCGGCGGGACAACTCGAAAGCCGGGGTCACTCTTCGTCGTTGGGAGCCGTCGCGGTGGTTTCCTCCTCGGTCTCCGCCTTCTGCCCGCCCTCCGATTCCGCCGCAAGCTGCCTCTCCGGTTCATCCGTTTCGCGGTTCAAGAGCAGCGAAATTCCTTTCAGCATGTCCTTCGCCCGCTCGAACTGGGCGTCCTTGAGCTTGGACAAACGTTCCCGCCTCGCCTCGTCATCCAGGCTGTCCAACCCGCCCGCCTGACGTTTCCAAAACAACGCCTCCGACTGATCACGAGTCAAAACGACCTCGATATCCGGCTCAATTCCCCGTTCGTGGATCACCTTGTGGCTCGGCGTGTAATACTTCGCCGTCGTCAACCTCAAGGCTCCGCCGCCCTCGAGGGGAAGGATGCTTTGCACCGAGCCTTTGCCGAAGGTCTGTTCCCCGACAATGATTGCATCACAGTAGCCTTCACCCGTGGCGTCCTGCAGACACCCCGCCACAATCTCCGAGGCGCTGGCGCTGCCGCCATTGACCAGCACGGCAATCTTGATGTCCGTATACTTGTTCCGATCCGAACCGCGCGAGTGGTAACTGGAAACCTGGGACTCCCGACGCCCTTCCGTCGTCAGGATCAGCTTCCCGCGCGGAATGAAATTCTCGCAGACCGAGACCGCCTGGTCCAGCAGACCGCCCGGATTGCTCCGCAAATCCAGAACCAACGACTTCATCCCGGCCTTCTTCAAACGGCGCAGGGCCTCGCGCAGATCATCGTTCGTCCGCTCACCAAACTGCGTGATGCGCACGTAGCCGATCTTGTCCTCGTCCAGCGGGAAGGCGTTCTTGTTCGAAATGCCGCGCCCGTTGTAGTCCTTTACCGTCGCCACCTTGATGACAGCGCGCTCGATCGTGAAGTCCTTGGGCTCCTCCAGCACGTCGCGCATGATGGTTATCGTGACTTCGGTTCCCGGAAGTCCACGCAATTTCGCGACCGCATCGCTCATCGTCAGGTTCTCCGTGCTGCGTCCGTCGATTCGGATAATCTTGTCGCCCGCCAGGATACCGGCCCGGTATCCCGGGGTGTCCTCCATCGGAGCCACCACCGTCAAAACCTCGTTTCGCATGCTGACCACGATGCCGAGGCCGCCAAACTGCCCCTCGGTGTCATCCCGCAACTCTTCAAATTTTCGCGGCGGCATGAACTCGCTGTGCGGATCCAGCGTGCCCACCATGCCGCGCAACGCCTCATTGATCAGATTTTCGTAGCTGACCTTGTCGCTGTCGACGTAATCCTGCCGAATCAGCTCCATCACCTGGGTCAGCAGCGCCAGGCTGGCCTCCGGGTCGTCCTTGCCCTGCGCGTCCGCCGAATAGACGTAGATCTGAAATCCAGCCAGGAGGTTGATGCTCAAGGCGGCGACCAGGATGCCGTATAGGAATCGGTTCTTCATAAATCGTCGGAACGTTAGAATCGGAATGGCTGGAACGCAAGGCGCATTGGCGGCGCCCGACGGGATGCGGGGCGCGATTGAACCTCTGCGGAACGCGGCGGTGTCCCCATGGCGGGATCAGCCGCAGCGCCTGGTTCGCCCGATCCTCGCGGAGGTCACGCCGCCGGGCCGACGCCACGAGCCCCTGCATCCCCTGTTTCGCTGGCCGTCGCCTTTGCCGCCAGCCAACCAAAGAACGCGATTCCGGCCGCATCGGCCGCCAAATCAGCGAGCGAGAAGCTGCGCCGCGGCAGGAAGATCTGGCTGAATTCCTCCGCCAAGACGAGCCCGGCCACCACCGCGCTGCCCAATGGCATTCGCATCCCTCCGACACGCACCCGTCGGTCGGACAAGGCATAGTTGACCACGAACGAGAAGGCCCCCATCAGGAAAAAATGCCCCAACAGGTCGCTTCCCGGAACGGATTCCAGCCACCAGCCATAGAACTCGCGACCGACGCCCAGGTTGGCTGCCATCACAATCCACGCCAGGACAAACGGGAAAACCGCCGCGGCGACTCGAGCGACTGACCGGGATCGGGTTCTCATTCCCGTCTCCAACGCGGTGCCTACCAGACAAGTTCCATCGATTCGCGCAGCGCCTTCACCGTCGCGGCGCAGGCGGGATCGTTATCCAGGGCTCTAAGCTTCGCATTGAACGGCTCCGCGCGCACGGGACCGTCGTAGCCGACCTGGTTGAGCGCGTTGAGAAAGGTCCGCAGATCGATCACGCCGGTAGCCGCCGGCAATTCGCGTTGATTGTCATAGTGCTCCTCCTTGCGCAGGCCGATCGGAGCATCATTCAGGTCCACGGCGGCGATCTGCTCCGCTTTCAGCGACAGGATATCCGCCTCGGTGTCCCCCGCCTGCCACCAATGCCAGCTGTCCAGCACAAACCCGACATTCCCGGTTCCGATGAACTCAATCAACTGCTTCGTCTCGGCCATCGTGTGCAGAAACGGAAACTTCCGGCTCACCAGGGAACGCTGCGTGCCAACGTACTCCAGTCCCAGCAGTATCCCGTGATCCTTGAGGATGGTCGTCACCTCGCGCAAACGCACCACGTGCTGATTGAAATTGGTCACGTAGGTCAGGTCGCTGCTGCACGGCGCCAGCCAAGTCCCCATGCGAGTGACGCCCGCCCGCTGCAGGCCGTTGGCCAAGCGGGGCAACTTCGCGACGCCATCCCTGAACACCGCTTCGCTTTTCCGGAAATCCACCGGCAACGAGGACGCCCCAAAAACGATCCCCTGCTCCTTCATCTCTCCGCGCAAGGCCGCCAACTGGTCGTCCGACATGCCGACCAGATCGTTCGGCCGCGCCTCAACCGACTCAAACCCATGCTTGTGCGCCAGGGCGTTCACCTCGACCTGCGATTTCGCCGAAACGCCGATCGCGCCACAAACCAGGTTGATGGTCATCTTGCGCGCGGCCTTCGCCGTTCCCGCATCCTGCGCTGAAACGGCGTTGGCCAAGAGTCCCGTTCCCGTTGCGGCGAGGGCCGCGTCCGCCAAGAATTTACGTCGGTTGATCGCTGTCATGATTAGTCTGTCTATTGACTCCGAAGATACGCTCCGCCTTCAATTCAATCCAATCCATCCCATCCGCCTGGACCGGCCCCGCACGTTGCTGGAATCCGTCGTGGACCACAGCCTGCTTCGCTCCTCAACGTCTCCCAACCTGTTCATACCAGACAACGTTCTTCGAGTTCTGACCGGCAACGACAAGATCGAGATCGCCATCGCCATCCACATCCCGGGCGACGAGATCATAGGCGGCCTGGTCTTTCGAAATGACGCGCTGGGTAAACCCGCCTTTGCCGTCATTTTCAAACCACGCCAAGACCTTGCTTTCGTAGGCGCAGGTCGCTCCATCCAGGTCACCGTCCTGATCCAGATCCGCCAACACAAGCGTGTGCGGCTGCTTCAGCGACTGATCAATATATCGCGGTTTCCAATCAGGAGCCTGAAACCAGAGAACGCCGACATGGTGCCCCTGCGTTGCCATAATGTCGTTGCGGCCGTCCCCGTCAACATCGCCGATCTGCACATTGGTGGCCTGGGTGTAGCCGGTTCCAATCTCTGAGAAATTCCACGGTTTCCCGGCATCCTCGGGCTGGGTCCAGACCCGATACCATTCGCCTCCATCCTTGAACTTGGCCGCGTGCGCCACATCCGGCTTGCCGTCCATGTTCAAGTCGCCGATGGCCGGATAATGCGCCAACCCGCCGCCCTGATTCGGCCCCAGGACGCGTTTGGGCCAAGGCTTGCTCCGGTTTGGATCTTTCGGACATTCATACCAGAACACGCTGTTACTCGGCGTCGCATTGGCCTCGCCGGAAGCCACGATGTCAATCCGACCGTCGCCATTGATGTCCCCCAACGCCACGGCATGAGCGCCGACGCACTCCCGGTCCACAAACCGATGCGGCCAAGGTTCTTCCTTGGCAGGCCCCGCCCCCGGGTTCTCGTAGTAGCGAATCGCATTCCGATGATCGGCCACGACGACATCAACATCCCCGTCGCGGTCGAAGTCGGCCGTGCGAAGGTGGATGCAATTGGCAGGTCCCTTGACCTGGGCGATCAAATGACGTTTCCCGCCACGATACCAATAAACGTGATTGCCGGCCGAGGCGATGAGATCAGCGACGCCCTCTTCGTTGCGATCCCCAATGTCCGCCCCCCTGGCGCCAAACCCGGCGTCGACGACATGCTTGACGAACTTCAAGTCGGCGGCGTTGGCTCCGAACGCCGCAAGCGCCAGGACTCCCGCTGATGCCAGGATCTGAATCTGTCTTCCGTTCATGCCGCCAATTCACCGGCAACCCTTCCCCGCGTCAAGCCCAAGGAAGCCGGAGAGTCCGGGCCGCCATGCCCGGAAAGAATAAGCTCCGGCCGAATCGCTGAACGGAAACGACCGGAGCTGGCAATTCAATCGATGCCGGAAAGCCCCCTACTTCTTGACCATCTTCCAGACCTTGCCCGTCTTCGCCTTGAGGCTGTTGCTGTCGTTCGTCATCACGTAGATCTCGCCGTCGAGATCCTGCCCAAAAGCCACGACAAAGGCCCCGAGACGTTTTCCTTTCGGCAGGTTCTCAAGCTCCAGTTTGCGAAGATTCCACTTGGCGGAGCCGCTCCGCTTTGCGGCCAACAGCTTGCCCAGCGAGAAACCGAAGTTTTCCGACCAGTCGCCGAAGATGTATTGCCCCTCCAGTTCCGGAATCGCCTTGCCCCGGTAGACATAGCCTCCGGTCACGCTGGTCCCGCGAATTTCCTTCGCGTAGCGCGCGGAGTTGTGCCCCTTGATGTTGAGATACTCCAGGATCGGATCCTTGAAGGCCTTGCCTGAGGCGTCCTTGGTCGGCGCATTGTCCGGGACAGTCGTCGGGTTGGCGCGATCGAAACCGTGAAACCCCTCGCGCACCCGCCAGCCGTAGTTGCCGCCCTTTTCGATGATGTTGACCTCCTCGAACATGTTCTGACCGACATCCGCGCAGAACAACTGACGCTTCCCGCCCATGTCGAAGCTCATGCCCCAGGGATTGCGCATGCCAATCGCGTAAATCTCGTCGAGCCCGTCCTTGCCGACAAAAGGGTTGTCCTTCGGAATGCCATACGGGCGACCGCCGCTCTTGGAGTTCACATCGATGCGCAGAATCTTGCCCAGCAGGGTCTTGACGTTCTGGGCGTTGCCCTTGTCGCCGTGGCCCATGCCTTCGTCGTTCTTGTTCCCGCCGTCGCCGCTGGCAAGGTAGAGAAATCCATCCGGACCAAACGCGATGCGACCGCCATCATGGTTGAACTGCGGCTGATCGATGCTCAACAGGACGCGCTCGGACCCCAGATCCGCCTTCAATGCCTTCACGTCCGCCTTGAACTCGGAAATATGGCTCGTGTGGTTCCAGCCGTCCGGCCCGCCCTTGCGCAACGGAGCGCTGTAGCAGACGAAGAAGCGACCGTTGTCCTTGAACTTCGGATGCAGGGCCAGCCCCAGCAGACCGCGCTCGTCGAATTTGCCCTGGTTCAACTTCGCCAGCTTCGAACGAACATCCAGAAACAAGCCGTCACGCAAACCATCCTTTCCCAACACGGAGACCGTGCCGATCTGATCCACAATCAACATCCGCCCGGATCCGTCGGCCACCTCCTCCAACGCCATCGGCGAGACAAACCCGGATGCGACGGGATCAAGTTCAAGCCCGGCTTGGGCGTTCAGGGCGCCGACCAACAGGCCGGCGGACAGGAGAAGCGGGAGTTTCATTTTCATGGTTGGATCAACTGCAGACGGACCATCGCGATCCGCATTCTTTTCAAGTCGGGCGAGTGTAACGTTCTTCCCGACGTTGAAAAGCACGAGTTGATTCGGTTCCGATGGTATTTCCTACTGCCACGTCCCTCGCGCCATTCCCGCAATCGCCGCGCAGGCCACCGGTTCCCGCAACAATCCACCGGCATTCAGAGACTGCTGTGTTGCGATGAAGCGATCCCGACGCCGCCTCAGGCCCGCCACTTGGCGAGCGCGTTCTCATCCTCGGGATCAATCAGCAGCGAATAGAAGGTCATCAAACGAGTAAACTCGGCGAGACTCATGTCGGCCGGAGCCTTGACCCATCGATGGTCAAAAGACAAGCCGAGTTCCGCAGGTCCATCGGGCCAACCCCATGCCCCTTCTTCTCCGCCAATTCCTCGGCCCCCTTCCACACGCGTTGATGAAACTCGCTTCGTTCGCGTGCGGCTTGGGATTCCGCCACCATCCGGCCATCGACCGCATGCCAGAGATTCACCTGGCAGACGCGATTCCAGTGATTGGCCAGGATCTTGACCTGGGTTGGATTCACTTTGGTTACCTCTTGGTCCGGACGTGTCTGTCGAAGCGGGTCGTCTCCCGTTCCTTTCGATGCAACTGGCGCAGTATCGGCAATCATGGCTTGTTCCGGCTTTGGTTCGCTTGTTCTGTTTGAAAGAGCAGGCAGGCCCCGACGCGACACACAGGAGACTGGTTCAATCAGTTTCTCGCCAAGGCCTGCCATCCCTGCCACTCAGCAGGGACACTTGAACCCGAAGACGAACTGAAGCATCACGCGGATCCCGCTTCTCCGAATCGTCTCTTGTCGGGCCTTAAATCTTCATCCGCGACGGGAAGAGAATGGCCCGGACTGTGTGACGATTGTGCGACAGCGGCGTAAAGGTGAAGTGAAGAGAAGGATATTCCGTGTTGGGTGATGGGTGATTGGCCTGCTGCGACGAACTTGAGAAGCGACACCGAACGGCCGGTTGCGCCGCGCGAAGCGCCTTGGACTGCGGCGGCTTGACGCCGCCTTGCCGCGCGGCCGGCGGCTCCGTTGCTTCCATATCCGAGACGAACGCCCGCCGCGGCGCATCCCTTCCCCGAATCCAAGGAAAAGCCATTGTGCGATGCTGGAAGAAAGGCTGTGTCAAGCCACAGCAGTCCAAGGCGCTTCGCGCGGCGTTCAGGCTGACCTTCAGGCCCTC
>CAZFLK010000022.1:0-13650 GCA_964519245.1 uncultured Verrucomicrobiota bacterium | reverse complement strand
AGCCACAGCAGTCCAAGGCGCTTCGCGCGGCGTTCAGGCTGACCTTCAGGCCCTCTGACTACTGAATACCGCGTTCAAATCCCCAGATTCCCCCAGGCATCCGACACCGCCTGATGTTCCGCATCGCCGAACTGCGGAAAGGGCGCTCGCGTCGGGCCGCAATCGATCCCATGCAACCGCATGACCGACTTGAAAGCCGGCAAGGCTCCCAAGGCAATCAAGTGATCCACCATCGCGATGGACTTCGATTGCTTCAAGCGCGCGTCATCCATGCGGCCGTTCTGGAAATCCTCCATGATCCCCAAATACAGCTTTGGCGCCAGGTTGTAGGTGCTGCCAATGAAGCCCTGGGCCCCCATCGCCAAGGCCGAGAGCATGATCTCGTCCGTGCCGAACAGGATATCGAACTTCCCGTCTTTCAGGGTCAGGCACTGCCGGAAATCCATCAGATCGCTGTGCGTGAACTTCACGCCCGCCAAAGTGGGAATCCGTTCTTCCGCGACGGTCAGGAATTCATGCATCTTCTGGGTGACGCCGGTCATGCCCGGGATGTGGTAGTAGTAGAACGGCAGTTCCGCCGCCGCGGCGGCGACCGAGGCGCACCAATCCACCAAGGACTCCAGATTGCGCGGTTTGAAAAAGGTCGGAGGCATCGCGGAAATGCCATCGGCTCCAGCCTCAGCCGCGTGTCGCGCCAAGCCCTCAGTGTCAGGCAGCGAGTTATGGCCCACATGAGCGATCACCTTGATCCTCCCGGCGCAGGCCTTCACCCAATGTTCCAGACACTGTTTCCGCTCCTCCGTCGTCAGTGAAAGGCTCTCTCCTGTCGAACCACAGACAAACACCCCGGCAACGCCGGACTCCGCGAGATAATCGGCAAGTCGATCAATGACCGGCAGGTTGAGACTCCCGTCCTCATGCATGGGGCTGAAGCCTGCTGCGACCAGCCCATGGATTTTTTCGATTGGCATCGCGGTCTGGTAATCTAGTTTGCGTGTAAAGAAAAGCCTGTTCCCCATGAGAAGCATCGCCTCCCCCCTTGGCCTCGCCGCCCTTGTCGCCGTCCTGCTCACTCCAGCCCAGGCGTCGGCCGCTTCACCGCCCCGAACCCAGCCCAACGATTACACCCTCCCCACCATCGACCTGGCGCAGGAAGCGCATCGGCAAATCATCGTCGATCGGGAGAAGGGCCAATACCTGGGCCACCCCACGACGCTCCTCTTGGAGGACAGCAAGACCATGCTCATCGTCTACCCCAAGGGCCACGGACGCGGCGGCATCGTCTACAAGCGCAGCAACGACGGCGGCCTCACTTGGTCCGACCGATTGCCCACTCCCGCAAGTTGGGCCACCTCCAGGGAGGTCCCCACACTCCACCGCGTCGTCGACAAACAGGGCGTCAAACGCATCATCATGTTTTCCGGCCTCTACCCCATCCGCATGTCGGTCAGTGAGGACGACGGCTCGACCTGGTCCGAACTGAAGCCGATTGGCTCGTTTGGCGGCATCGTCGCCATGGGCCATGTGGAACGACTCAAGAACGGCGACTACATGGCTCTGTTCCATGACGACGGCCGCTTCATCAAGGGGACCAACAAGCGCACGAACCCGCCGAAGTTCCTGGTCTACAAGACGCTTTCGTTCGATGGCGGCCTTACTTGGTCGGATCCTGAAGTCATCGCCTCGCACCCATCGGCGCATCTCTGTGAACCCGGCCTCGTCCGTTCGCCCGATGGCAAGCAAATGGCCGTCCTCCTCCGGGAGAACAGCCGCAAGCACAACTCCTTCGTCATCTTCAGCGACGACGAGGGATTGAATTGGACCGAACCCCGCGAACTCCCCGCCTCCCTGACCGGCGACCGTCACACCGGACGCTACGCCAAGGACGGACGCCTTTTCATCTCCTTCCGCGACACCACCCACGTCAGTCCGACCAAGGGCGACTGGGTCGGTTGGGTCGGAACCTACGACGACATTGTCCACGGCCGCGAGGGTCAATATCGCGTCCGCCTGATGGAGAACCACAAGGGCGCCGACTGCGCCTACCCTCCGGTCGAGCGACTGCCCGACGACACCTTCGTCACCACGACCTATGGCCATTGGACCAAGGGCGAACAACCCTACATCGTCAGCGTTCGTTTCAAGCTGAACGAACTCGACCGCAAGGCGCGCCTTCTTCCCGCCCACACCACCGTCTTCGAATCCGGCGAGAACGGCTACAACACCTTCCGAATCCCCTCGATCGTCAAAAACAAGCGCGGCCATCTCCTCGCCTTCTGCGAAGGTCGGAAGGACAGCCGCAGCGACAAGGGCGACATCGACCTCGTCCTCAAACGCAGTCGCGACAACGGCCGAACCTGGTCCGACTTGGAAGTCATCTGGAACGACGGCAAGAACACCTGCGGCAATCCGTGCCCTGTTCTCGACGAAACCACCGGAACGCTCTGGCTGCTGCTCACCCACAACCTCGGCAAGGACGCCGAGCGCGACATCATTCACCACAAGGCCAAGGGCACACGCACGGTCTGGGTTTCGAAGAGCGTCGATCACGGCGCGACCTGGTCCGATCCCATCAACATCACGGAATCAACCAAATGGCACAGTTGGGGCTGGTATGCGACCGGGCCGGGCGTCGGCATCCAGATCCGGCACGGCCAGCACAAGGGCCGCCTGGTCATTCCCTGTGATCACAGCTACAACGATCCCGACGGCAAGATCCACGGCGGCCCCTACGGTTTCGGCTCGCACGCGATCTACAGCGACGATCAGGGCCAAACCTGGCAACTCGGCTCCGCCATCCACCCCAACGCCAACGAATGCCAGGTCGTGGAACTCGCCGACGACGAGGGAACCCTCCTGATGAATATGCGGGCCTATAATGGCCGCAACCGCCGAACCCACGCCGTCAGCATCGACGGCGGGAAAACCTGGTCCGATCCCAAGGATGCGCCGGATCTGATCGAAGCCGTCTGCCAAGCCAGCATCCTTCGCTACGACTGGCCGCGAGGCTCGCGCCCCGGAAGGCTCCTCTTCTCCAATCCCGCATCCAGAAAGCGCGAGAACATGACTGTCAAGGTCAGTGAGGACGACGGCATTCACTGGACGACAGGCAAGACGCTCTATCACGGTCCCTCCGCCTACTCCTGCCTAGTCACCCTCAAGAACAAGGAGATTGGCTGCCTCTACGAACGCGGCGGCAAATCCCCCTACGAGCGGATCGTCTTTGCCCGCTTCCCGCTGAGCTGGCTTGAGGAATAGCCAATTCTGAGCGAGGTTCCTGCCGACCTTGGCACCCCTTGGTCATCCGCCTCATTGTCGACCGTCATGCGATACCCCAGACCTGAATCCTCCGCCCGGCGTTCCCGACGCGCCCGCACATTTGTCCTCGCAGCACTGCTTGCCATCCTGACGGCCTGCGGAGGCGACGCCCCGGAAGACAGCGGCGTTTCCACGCCGATGAAGGCCGTGGACGCGACAAAGGAAAGCGCGGAGACCGCCCCCCCTGAAACCACGGCCTCTCCAAGAATCAAGGACAGTGACGCGCATTTGACCGCGCGCGACGAGGCGACTGCCGTCGAATTGGCGGTGGAGCAGGCCAGGTCGCAGGCAGAAGAGGCCATGCGGAAAGTCGCAGCCTCAAAGGCCTCCGTCGAAACTCAGGCGCAGGACGACTCCGAGACGGAACAGCTGACGCAGATGGCTGAGTTAGCCAAACAACGAGCCGAGGCGCTGGCGAAGGCCGCGTTGCTGGAAGAACAACGCCAGAAAGCGGCCAGCGGCGGCCAAGCTCCGCCGCTCCCCTCCGGAACCATGACCGCGCTCCCTCCGCAACTGCAGGAACCGATCAGAAAAGCACAGGCCCTGAACGCTGAGCTTCACCAAGCCAAGGCGCACCTTCAGGATCTGCATCAGAAAGCCCTAAAAGCCCCGGAGGTTCTCACGTCACAGGGCAAACTCGAGGACGCTGCCCTCCTCGCAATTGAGAAGATCTCCCCCGGCATCACTCCGGAATGGCATCGAATGAAGGCCTTGATCAACGAAATGGAGGACCTGCGCAAGTCCGCGCGCTCCGGCCAGATACCCCCGGGCGTCCAAGGCAACATGATGGAGATGGAGCAACTTTCCGCCAAGATCCGCCCCCTCCAGATGCAGGTCTCCGAACTCCCTGAAATCCAACGCCTCAAGGCCGAATTCGCCGCAGCCGTCGACGCCGAATTGTTCCGTCTCGACCCCAAGGCCGCCGAACTCAAAGCGCGACACGAAGCCATCCTCCGGGAACTCGGCGAACTGCGCGAGGAGTTGTCAAAACTTCAGGGCCGGATCGCTCCCCAAGCCCCCGCCGTCACTGCGCCCGGGAATTGAGTCCCGGGAGCGCCGAGCATGGCTCGGCATGAACGCGCCCCCCAGCGCCGATCTCCGGGAACGGCGCGCAACTCCGCTGTTGTCCAACCGTTCTCAGGACCGCCACAGTTCCGGAGACAACCTCACTCCGGCACGGAGAATGCCGGCGAACCCAGCACATCAAAACGAGGCTTCACGCCCAAGCCCGGCTCCGTCGACGCCGCCAACCGCCCTCCATTCCGCTGCGGCGCGCCTTCCGCAATGCTGGTCGTCACATAGCTGTTGAAGTCGGTCGAGGTGAACAACAACTCCGTCGGGGCGCTGTGTGCCAGGTGCGCGATCGCCGCGGTCACAATGTCGCCGCCCCAACTGTCCTCGATCGTCATGGCGATCCCCATTGAAACGCACAGGTCCCTCGCCTGCTTCGCCCGCGTCAACCCGCCAAACTTGCTGATTTTGATGTTCACCACATCCATCGCCAGATCGGCCCGCCCCCGAATCAACATCTCCACCCCGTCGACCACCTCATCCAAAACAAACGGATGATCGGTCGCCCTTCGAATGGAAAGACACTCCTCATAAGTCAGGCAAGGCTGCTCAATGTAAACATCCACGTCGTTGACCGCGCGCACCACCCGCCGAGCCTCATGCGGCAACCAGCCCGTGTTCGCATCGGCGACCAACTTGTCACCCGGCTCCAAGACAGCCGCGGCGGCGTGAATGCGATCGATATCCGTGTCCGGATCCCCGCCCACCTTGAGCTGAAACCGTCGATAGCCCTGCTCCCGGTAATCCGCCACCCGCGCCGCCATCTCCGCAGGTTCTTCCTGGCTGATCGCTCGATAGAGCACAAAATCCTCCTCGTAGCGGCCGCCCATCAACGTGCACACCGACAATTCGGAAACCTTGCCCAGGATATCCCAGCAGGCCATGTCGATCGCCGACTTCACATAGGGATGCCCTTTCAGACACGCGTCCATGCGCCGATTCAGCTTCTCCAGTTCCAGCGGGTTCTCACCAATGAGATGCGGCCCCAACTCCATGATGCCGAAACGCGCGCCCATCGCGTAGGCAGGCAGGTAGAACGGTCCAAGCGGACACACCTCACCGTAGCCCGTCACCCCCGCGTCTGTTTCCACCGCCACGACCGTGCTGTCGAAAACTTCCACAGACTTTCCCCCGGACCACTTGTAATCGCCCTCATGCAAGGGAAGGTCCGCCTGATACACCACAATGCGCTTAATCTTCATATTGGTCCGCAGACCATGCGGCCTCCATCGTCGTTTGTCAGTCTGAGAATCAGGCCGGCACGATAACTCGACGCGAAGGGAAGTCTGGCGGTTCGTGCGCGGTCTGCCCGGCGGTGAGGCCGATCCGCCCTTCCGCCGCATGGAATGCGAACCGGGCGCAGAGTGTCAGATCGATCTCGGGGAGGGCGCCTCCGTCCTCGCGCGATCACAAGGATGTCCTCTTCCTCGGCCCGCCCGGCGACGGCAAGACCCACCTGGCGCAGTCCCTGTGCAAAAGGGGCGCGTCGCGCCTTCCACAGTCGGCAGCACGGGGCGGCGAAGGCGCTACCGCCGGGCCTTCTCCCTACGGGCAATTTCCAGGTTGCGGCGAACGGACTCCCGGGCGGGATCCAATTTCAACGCGATTTCCCAATGGTCGATGGCGGCGTTCAGGTCTCCGAAACGAACCGCCAACAAACCGGCGGCCTCGCGGGCGTCGATATAGTTCGGCCGGAGCTCCAGAATGTGATCGTAGACCGCCTTCGCCTCGCTGAACTTCCCCGTTTGTTGAAGCGTATGCGCCAGCAGGTTCATCCAGATGGTGTTGTCCGGATGAACGGCCAACGATTCACGATAGATGATCTCCGCCTCAGCGTGCCGACCCAGTCCGCCCAAGGAATACGCTCGCGCGACGCGCGCTTCGACATAACCGGGTCGAACTTCAAGGGCCTTGTCGACCAACCGCAACCCTTCGGCATAATCGCCGCGGTTGTTGGCCAACACGCCCAAGTTCAACCAACCACGATACGACTCAGGATTTTTCTCCACGGCATGCGCCCACAAGGTCGGCTCGTCCTTCCAAACACGCGCGTAAGAGGCCGACCGCACCGCGTAGGCGATCAGGAGACCGCCGAAGGCGACCACAACCATGCGAGTCCGCAGCCCATGCCCGTCCTTGGGGAGCGCCGAGCATTGCTCGACCTTGGCGTTGGTTTCAATCACATGCCGAGCAATGCTCGTCTCTCCGATCTCCGGCTGTTGCGAGCCCCTGCGGGAACATCGACTTCCAACAAACATCTCCCACGCCCATCCCACCGCCAAGGCGGCCGCCACACTGGGCAGGTAAAGGAAGCGGTCCGCGATTGGCTGATTGATTGGAATGAATCCCATGACCGGGGCCAGGGTCACGAAGAACCAAACCACGCAGAATTGCCACCTTCTTGCCGACTCCCTCCGCAACGCGAGGATAGCGACCAGCGCTCCAACCAAAATCAGGCTACCCCAGAACAACCAGCCAAAACCCGCTTCATAATCCAGCGGCTGATCGAGGGTCATGGAAAATGGGTAGATCAACTGCCCCTGGTAGCGCGCCAGGATCACCGGCAGGGTCGCGACCAAGCCGGTGAAGCCATTGGCCCATTCCCCCTGGGCCAATCCACTCAGAATCGATTGTCGCAACGCCACGTAGACAATGGCGAGCGGGGCCATGACGAACACCGGTTTCCAGAACGCCTCGCCCTTGAGAAAATCAAAGCGCCCCTTGGACAGCAGCAGCCACTCGAGGGCGCCGATGATCGGAAACGCCATCAGGGCATCCTCTTTTGAAAAGAAGCCCAAGAAGGCCCAGGCCCCCATCGCAACAAGCGACCTCGCGTTCCCACGCTCCCGCCAACTGAGGTAGGCAAGGCAGATCCCCAAGACAGCCGCAGTCGACATCAGGGACGCCCGCGAGCTGACCCACACCACCGCCTCGGTGTGCACTGGATGCAGGGCAAACCAGAGCCCCCCCGCCAACGCGGCCGAGCGCGGCAATCCCACCCGTCGGAGAAAGGCCAATAGAAGCCCGCAGGTCAACGCGTGCCAGAGCAGGTTCGATAAATGCCACCCCATCGGCCGCCACCCCCAGATGACGTTGTCGACATGGTAGCTGAGGTATTTGAAGGGCCGGAACAACCTCGCCGACGCGGTGTAGAACATCTCCGGCCAGGCGCCCGGAGTGAATACGGTGTCCACCTCCCGGATATCCACCAGGTCGTCATAGACAAAATCGTTCTTCAGGCTGCCTGCGTAGACGAGGAAAGCCAGCGCCGCCACCAGCACATAATCCCACCGGGCGCTCTTGTCCGAGGCCGTCTTTGGGGCCGACCCAGGCTCGACGCCACTCACTCGTCCTCCTTTCGCGCCGACACAAACAATGACACCCCGAAAGGGAATGAGACCCACGGCAGGAACCAGGCCTCACTGGCAAAGAGCCAACGCAACGGCGCATTCAGCAGGCCCGAAGGCTTGTCGAAGTCGGAGCCGACGTCCCGGGAAGTCGGCTTTCGTTTGGGGATCAACTTCGCCACCAATCGCACGAGGGCAATCAGGGGAAACAGCCAGGTATTGAAATAGGTTGACCGCTTGACGACGAATCCGGCGTCGCGCAACAAGGCGATCAATCGTCCCCGGGTGTAGCGTCGAAAATGAAGATTCACGTCGTCATGAGCGCCCCACATCCATTGGTAAGCCGGGACGGTCAGCAGCAGCGCCCCGCCCGGTTTCAAGCGCTCCTTCAGGATCTGCAACGCGGCGCGGTCGTCTTCAATGTGTTCGAGCACGTCAAACATCGTGATGACATCGAAGGTCGTTGTCATCGCCACCGCCGGAAGCTTTTCCACGGTTCCCTCATGGACCGGGATCTGCCCCAAGCCCGCAGCCAGGCGGGCATTTCCCGGATCGGGTTCCACCCCGATGAGGTCTGCATTGTCCGGATAAAGGCTGTAGAGATTGACTCCCGGCCCGACGCCGACCTCGAGGACCTTCCGCGGCGCGCTCCAGTCCACTTCAGATCGCAGCAATCGACGCAGAATGCTTCGCCGCCCCTCGAACCACCAATGGTTGCGCTCCAACTGCGCGTATTGCCCGGCGTATTCCTGCTTCATGAACGAGGCGGGTCAGGGGCGTCGGGTTGCCCTTCCTTCTCCAGCCAACCCAATCGGCAATCCTCCAGAAAATGCGGTCGATTCTTCACCTCCTCGAAGACCCGTCCCAGGTATTCCCCGAAGATGCCCAATACAATCAACTGCACGCCTCCGAGAAAGAGCACGATCACCGCAAGCGAGGCCCAACCCGGAGGCGTGGTTCCCGTTGCGATGGTTGCAACCACCGCCCAAGCCAGCAGGAGAAAACTGACGAAAGAGGCCGCCAAGCCCAGCCAGACGGCCAACCTCAACGGCGCCCAGGAAAAGGAAACCAGCCCATCAAGCGCCAGGTTGAACAACTTGATCAGCCCGTACTTCGGTTCCCCTGCGGCCCGGGCAGCCCGATCATACGTCAGTCCCACCTGACGACCGCCCGCCCAGCCGCGCAGCCCGCGAACAAAGCGGTTGTGTTCCGGCATCCGGTTGATCCGCTCCACCACCCTCCGGTCCATCACGCAAAAGTCGCCGGCGTCCAACGGCAACTCTACATTCGCGATGCGTTTCAGTAGTTGGTAGAATGCCGAGTAGCAGAAACGCAGCCACGGGCCCTCCTTGCGATTGCGCCGGACGCCATAAACCACGTCATAGCCCTCGCGCCACTTGGCCGTCATCGCGGCGATCAGTGAGGGCGGATCCTGCAGGTCCGCGTCTATCACCGCCACCAGATCGCCGCGCGCGTGCATAAGTCCGGCGGAAACCGCCGTCTGGTGCCCGAAGTTCCTCGCGAACCGAAGGGCGGCAAAGCGCGGGTCCCTCGCCGTCAACGCCTCCAGGAACTCCGGCGTCCGATCGCTGCTGCCGTCGTCCACGAACAGGAAATGCACGGGAATCCGGACGGCAGCGGCGAGCTTCTCCAATTCCGCAACCAACTCCGGAAGAACCGCCTGCTCATTGTAGCAGGGAATCACCACGCCCAGGGTCGGGTTTTCCGGCCGGTTCGACTTCATTTCGGCCCGCCCAGGAACTTCAAGCGCCGCGCCGCAAAGGCCACCATACGAAACAGCAGGAGTCCGTGACTCCAACGACTGATGTTGGTTTCCCCGTAGGTGCGGGCGCGGTAGCGGATCGGCAGGTCGAGAATCCGGAGATTCAACTTCGCCGCGCCGAACAACAGATCGAAATCGCCGAACGGATCGAAATCACCGAAGTAACTGCGATTGGCTGCGATCTTGTCGTAGTCCTTTCGGAACAAGACCTTGGTGCCGCACAGCGTGTCCTTGACCGGCTGGCCCAGCAACCAGCTGAAGGTGACGCCAAACAACTTGTTCGCAATCATGTTGCAGAATTGCATGGCCCCGCTTTCCATCGGGTAGACCAACCTCACCCCGTTGACAAACTCGGCGGCCCCCGACCGGATCGCCTCATAGAACTTCGGCAGGTCCTCGGGCGGCACCGTGAGATCCGCGTCGAGGATGAACAAGATATCGCCCGTCGCCTCCGCAAAGGCCTCCCGCACGGCGCCGCCCTTCCCCTTGCTCTGTTGCTTCAGGGCGCGAATTTTCTTTTTCGGATACTTCTTCCGGATCCTCTGAATCTCTTCCCAGGTGTCGTCGGAGGAGCCGCCCTCGATGAAGATGATCTCCGTGCCGCGCCCCAGTTTAGGGGTCCGCTTCACCGCGTCCTCGATGTTGCCCGACTCATTGCGGGCGGGAATCACGACGGTGCAGCTGTAGTTTCTCCTCGCGCTCACCGCGGGCTTCAGCCGGGCCGTCATGAAAATGGTGAGGCACAAATGCCAGAGCAATGGCAGCGGCGCGATACAACGGTTGAGAAAACCTCCGATCAGGGGCGTCTTCAGGGGCCAGAGGATTCGCGCGTCTGTCTTGACGACCTCCCAACCTGCCAGGTGCATCAGGTTGGCCGCGTCCTGGTACGACAGCCAATTCTGCAGCGAGCGCTCCGCCTTGTCGCCCACTGCCTCCGCCAAGGCCAGGACCGGCCGCCAAAGATTGTTGAAGAAATTGACGATCAATCGGGTTTCCGGATGCGCGAACTTGCGGATCCGCGACAGGAACGCCTGCACGTCCGCAAGATCGTTCACCAAGTCGGAGACGATGATGTAATCGAAGGTTTCGTCGGCGTCCCATTCGCAGGCCTCCCCCACGTGAAACTCCAGATCTTCATGCCGTTCCTTCGCCAATTCGATCACCGTCGGGGAGAAATCGATTCCGACTCCGCGCTCGGGTTTGACCGCCGCCAACAGATCGCCCATCCCGCAGCCGATCTCCAGGACACGCATGCCCGGCGGAATATGAAACGCGGCGTAGAATTCGATCAACCGGTGATAATGCCGGCCATTCTCCCTGGGGCGATCGGACGCCCGCTCTTCATAGAAGCCCTGACGATCTGGCATGGCCCAGTTGGATAGCCGATACCGCTCGCCGAAGCGAGCCTCAAAACTGACTGTTGTTTCCTTCCGCCAGCGAATAGGCTGCGCCCAGATACACTTGGATACGCAGCCGTCCCAGTCACAAGCCGCCGCAAGCGGCGATCTCTTGCGCGCCATCGAAGGCGCGCTGACGCTCCGTCGATTCGCGGCGCTTCTTGCCGCGACCCTGGCCGTGACGTTCCCCGATGTCCTGCTGGGCGCCGGAACCTTCATCTTTCGGGACTTCGGTCTCTTTTCGTTTCCTTTGGCCCACTTTCAAAGGGAGTGCTTCTGGGACGGAGAGTTGCCCATCTGGAATCCGCTGAACAATTGCGGCATTCCCTTTCTCGCTCAATGGAGCGGCCTGGCCCTTTATCCCCCGGCCCTTTTCTACCTGTTGTTTCCGTTGACCTGGGCCCTCGGCGTGTTCTGCCTGCTGCACGTCTTTTGGGGAGGGCTGGGCATGTTCGCGCTCGTGCGCCATTTGACCAACAGTCCGCTGGCGGCCGCAATCGCCGGCGTCGCCTTTGCCTTCAGCGGTTTTGTCCAAAGCTGCCTGATGTGGCACATGACCGCGGCCTGCGTCAGTTGGTTTCCCTGGGTCGTCTTGACGGCGATGCGCGCCTGGCAAGAGGGCGACACCCGTGATATCGCTCTCGCCGCCTTGGCGGGCGCCATGCAGATGCTGACCGGCCCGCCGGAAATGATTCTCGCGACCTGGATTCCGGTCGCCGCGCTATGGGTGGCGGACCTTGCGGAAGAAGGATGCGAAAGACGCCGACTGACGCTGCGATTCGTCACCCTGGTCGCCCTGATCTCCTTGCTGGCCTCGCCCCAGATCCTGCCATTCCTCGATTTGTTGGGGCTGTCGCAGCGAAACGCCGCCTACGATACGGGTGGCTGGGCCATGCCCGCCACCGGATGGGCCAATTTTCTCCTGCCCCGGTTTCAAGCCTACCCTTCCCCGGCCGGGGTCTGGCTGCAGCGCGACCAGGGCGTCCTTTCCTCCTATTTCCCGGGAATTGCGATCACCGCGCTGGCGATCCTCTGCTGCTGGCGGCTACGCACACGGCGAGTGGCGCTCCTGGCCCTGCTGTCCGTTGTCTGCCTTGTCCTGGCGCTGGGCAATGCAACCCCGATCCACGGATTCGCCAAGTCCTTGTTCCCTCCTCTCGGCCTCATGCGGTATCCGATCAAGTTCGTCTTTCCCGTTTGCTTGATGCTCCCGCTCCTGGCCGGCCTCGGCGTCGACGAACTCCTGAAACGCCCGGCCTCTCAGAGGGCTTGGCGCTGGATCGGAATGGGAAGCCTGGCGGCCATCCTCTCACTCACGGCAATCGCGGGGCTGGCCCCAGTCAACAAGGTTGCCTGGTCCAGCGTCGCCCTCGACGGTTTCCTGCGCGCGTTGGTCCTCGTCGGTTTCATGGTCGCTGTGCGCGTCGCGCTGAAGACCGACCGCCGAAGAACGGCGACGTTCACCCTGGCGGCGATGATCGGCGTCGTCTGGCTCGATCTGGCCAGCCATGCCCTTCCGCAAAATCCACGCGTCGACCGCGCCGTGCTGGAACCGGGCATCGAATCGATTGAAGCACTGACGCCGCGCCCCCATCCGGGAGGGCCGCGCGCCATGGTCAGCCTGGAGGCTCATCGCCAATTGGAGAACGCCATGCTTTCCGATCCGGCGCAGGGTCACCTCCTTCATCGGGCCGCCCTCTGGGCCAACGCGAACATGATCGAAAAGGCCCCGGTCATCGACGGCCATTTCCCACTCTTCCTGGGCCAAGAGGAGGCCGTTCGGGTGGCGCTCTACCAGGCTTCCGAGTTGCCGGCTGGACTGGCCGATTTTCTTGGCATCGCACATGTCACGCAGAGGGGCGCGATTTTTGACTGGACTGCACGGCCCTCGGCCCTGCCGCTCGTGACGACCGGCCAGGAGCCTCGGTTCGCGCCGTCGAAGGCCATCCCGGCTCTACTGGCCGGCAAGGACTTCAATCCGCGGCAGGTGGCCCTCTTCGACGAGCCGGACGCTGCCAAGCTGACGCCTCTTTTCGCCGCGGCGGCGTCACCTGAGGCGGAAACGCCGCCAATCATTGAGTCCAGCGATATCGGCCGGCATCGAATCGAGATCAAGGCCAGGTCAGACGCGCCCGCCCTGGTCCTCATTGCGATCGCCCATCACGCCAATTGGCGTGCGTCGGTGAACGGAGAACCCGCGTCCGTCCTGCGCGCAAATGGCGCCTTCATGGCCGTTCCCTTGCGCCATGGCGGCTCCCATGAAATCATCCTGACCTACGACGATCGCCAGTTCAAGGCCGGGGGCGCGCTCTCGCTTGCAACCCTGGCCCTCCTGCTCGCAACCTGGATCTACACCGGGCGAAGCGCCCCTCGTCAGCCAATGTCCCGCACGAATCCCTGACACGCCGGCCATGAACCAACCCGCACGCCCATCCCTAGCCGTCGCCGCACAGGCCGACGTCGACGCCTGGTTCACGCCTTTGCGGGTCGGCATGGGGCTGGCATTGGCTTTGGCGGCTTTGTTTCCCGACATTGTCCTCGGGACCGGCTCCTTCTATTTCAAGGACTACGGCGTACTGGGCTACCCGGTTATCCAACACCACCACGATCGCTTCTGGTCCGGTGATTTCATTCCGTTCTGGAATGCGCACAGCAATTGTGGCGCGCCCTTCATGGCTCAGTGGGGAACCATGGCGCTCTACCCCTTCTCGCTGTTCCATCTTCTGTTTCCGCT
>CAZFLK010000021.1:0-50924 GCA_964519245.1 uncultured Verrucomicrobiota bacterium | reverse complement strand
CAAGCGGTGCAAGCGCTTCAGACGCCAGCCGTTCTCCACAAAATCGGCGGCCAGCCAATCCAGCAACTTCGGGTGCGTGGGTTTCGCGCCCTTGGCCCCGAAGTTGTTCGGATTCCCGGCCAGGGACTTGCCGAAATGATATTGCCAGACCCGGTTGACGATCGCCCGCGCCGTCAGCGGATTCTTCGGGTGCGCAATCCATTTCGCAACGGCAGTGCGGCGACCATCCAGTTCCGAGGTAACCGTGTAGGGATCGCCGCCGCCCTCCCCGTCGGAGGGAGACACCCCCAGCGCGCTGAGAACGCCCGGCGCGACCTCGTCGCCCTGAGCCTGCAAGGCCCCGCCCATCAAGATGTGACTGTCCGGCCGCCACTTGTTGTTCGCCTTGGCGTTCATCCGCAGCTTGCGGGCGTTCAGAAAGCCGGGATCCGGACCGTTGTAGACGCTCTGCACCATCGGCTGATAACGCTCCAGGCGCCGATTCCAAATCCATTCGTCCTGTTCCCGAACCTTCAGCCGCCCTTGCTCAACGTGGTCCAGTCCAACGTGCCGGGGCGGCTTCTCCTCGTCCGGCAGATCCTTCCGGTCCTGGTGGGCAACATACTCCCGATTGTTCTCCTTATACCACTTGCGAGCTGCGGTCTCGCGCTTGTTGTAGAGCGCGTTCCGCTTCTTCGTCGCAAAGGCGTGAAGTTGCTTCGTCAGCTCCTCGCCCTCCTCGAAGCCGGCCCTGTTCTCCTTCGCCAGAAAGGGCGCCGGACGCTCCGCCAACTGCGTCGCGGAAAAGGCGGCATACATCCGGTAGTAGTCGCGGGTCGGGATGGGATCAAACTTGTGGTCGTGACACTTCACGCAGCGCAGCGTCGACGCCAGGAAGGTCTGACCAACCGCGTTGACCACGTCGTCGATATACATCTGCCGCGCCTCCGGCTTCTTGACCATCGCCGGGTCCCACGGCCCCATGCGCAGGAAACTTGATGCGACCAACCACTCGCTTTCCTCGTCGTTGTACTGGTCGCCCTTCTCCCGGGCTTTTTGATACTTATCCCAGTCCTGGATCCGACCGCGCAGGGAGGCGTCGGCCAGTTCGTCGCCGGCAATCTGCTCGACGATAAAACGGTCGTAGGGTTTGTCGTCGTTGAACGAACGGATCACGTAGTCACGGTAGCGCCACATGTTGGAACGCTCATAATCGTTCGAGTAACCGCCGGTGTCCGCGTAGCGCGCCACATCGAGCCAGTGCTGCGCCCAACGCTCGCCGTAACGCTGGCTGCCGAGCAGACGGTTCACCAGATCGTTCCAGGCTTGCTCGGCGTCCCGCTGATAGGCCTTCGTAAACTTGGCAATCTCGCCAGGGGTCGGCGGCAAGCCGGTCAGATCATAACTCGCCCGCCGAATCAGGGTCCGGGGATCCGCCTGGGCCGCCGGTTTGAAGCCGGACTCCTGCAACCGCGCGCCGACAAAGGCGTCAATGGGGTTTGCCGCTTCGGCTTGGGGAACCTCCGGCTTTTCCAGGGCCTGGAAAGCCCAGACGTCCTCGGGCTGGTAGCGACGGTAGGTCCAATCGTCGGACAAGCCTCCCGAGGTCTTGATCAAAATGCCATCCTTGGTGCGCTCCTTCATGGACTCCGCCAGGCGGATGGCGTCCTGCCGCTCCTCGCTGGGCCAGGGCGCGCCGGCGTCGATCCACTTCGCCAGGTCGGCAATCTGGGCCTCGGTCAGCCGGTCATTCTTCTTCGGCGGCATTTCGCAATCCTCTTCCTCCCACTTGACCGCCTTGATGATGAAACTGCTCTTGGAGCGCCCGGGCACGATGGCTTCGCCAAATTCATCGCCGCCGCGGAGCAAGTCCTCGCGCGAGGTGACCTTGAAGCCGCCCTTGATCCGCTTGTTGGGATCACCGTGGCAACCGAAGCACTTCTCCGTCAGCGTCGGCTTCACCTTCAAGGTGAAGAGCCGCTCAATCTCCGCCTGACTGTCCGCCGCGTTCACCGCGGCCGATATCATCATTGCCACGGCTCCGAGGACCCTGTTCTTCATCAATGCATTCATAGTTCTGTTGCTCCGTCCGGATCAGACTAAATCAGGTTGGCTTTCAACGCCGACCGCGCCTCTCTCAAATCACCGCCCAGGACCGCCTCCACAAGCGCTTCATGTTCCCGATAGATGTCCATGTAGTTCTTCAGCCGGGAATAATCCATCCGTATCCGAACCGCGATGGACTGCCACACCGCCTCCAGTTTCTCGGAGGCGCCGCGACGGATCAAATGCCGGTGAAGAGCCAGGTCGCTGCTCACAATCGCCGGCACGTCCTTCGCGCGGCAGGCCGCCTTCATTCGCAAGAGGATCGCCGACAACTGCAGCCGGTCCCCTTCGTCACAGGATCCGACTATGCCCCGGAGCGCCTCCGACTCGATCCGGGCCCGCAGCGACATCAGAAAATCCCGCTCCCCATTGACAGCGGGCGTATTGACACGAACGCCGCTGTTGGCCTTGTAGACCAGCGCGCCCTCCTGGCTCAACTGCAACAAGGCGTCGCGAACCGGTCCGCGACTCACTCCAAAGCGCTTCGCCAACGCAGTCTCGCGCATCGGCTCGTCGTCGGAAAACAGGTCCGCCAGGATCTCGTTCCGCAATTGATCCGCAATCTGTTCGCGAATCGATCGCACGGTTGTTGTCGCTCTGCTCATTCTTTCAAATTCAGACCTTCCCGATCGCGCTTCACGTCAACAAATTGTCAACAATCTGCAACCGGATCCCAAATAATTGCACAATTTGACGAAATTCGTGCGTAAATATTGTATTGCAGATTCGACAAATTTTATTGAAATTCCGCCATGCACAGACCGACCATCAAAAGCGCTTTTCTGGCCGCCATTTGTGATCCGTTGGAATTACGGCGTCTTTTCGAGCACATTCCGGGGGTCTTCTTCTTTGTGAAGGACCGGGAGAGCCGACTAATTGCCGCGAGCCAGGCGATTCTGGATCGTCTGGGACTGCAGCGCGAGGACGAGATCGTCGGCACGACGGACTACGAGTTCTTTCCCCGGGAGATTGCGGACAACTTCGCGCGCGATGACCGCAGGATTTTCGAGACGGGCGAGCCCCAGATCGACCGCCTGGAGATCTGGTACAACGAACAACGCATCCTCGACTGGTTCGTCACCACCAAGCTGCCCATGCACGGCGCGAATGGAGAGGTCATCGGCCTCATGGGCATCACGCACAGCTATGAGGGGCGACGCGCCATGCACGGCCCCTTCGCCAGCGTGTCGAAGGCGGTGGAGTATATCCGCCAGAATTTCACGGAGAAGATTGCCGGGCCGGAGCTCGCCAAGGCCGCCGGGATGTCGGAACGACATTTGACCCGCAAATTCCAGGAGGCCTTCGGCATGGCGCCGCATGAGTTTGTCATGCGGACCCGCATCCAGGCGGCGAGTGAGGCGCTCGCGCGTTCGGACGCCTCCATCATTGAGATCGCCATGGATCACGGCTTCTGCGACCAGAGCGCTTTCACCGTGCAATTCCGCAAACGGACCGGCATGACCCCCAAGGCCTTCCGCGCGCGCTACCGGAATTGAGCGGACGGCTGCGGGAGACTCGCTCCCCCGGTCAAAAGATCTTGGCGACCGCCGGCTTGGTCACCTTGCCCATGGCGTTGCGCGGCAAGGCGTCAACCACCTCCAACCGCTTCGGGATCTTGTAGACGGATAAACGATCACGACACCACTCGCGCAGCGAGTCGATCGTCAACCCGCCGGAATCCAAACCCAGCACGGCCGCCACCGCCACCGCCTCGCCCCAGGTCTCGTCCGGCACGCCGACCACGGCGCATTCCTTGATGGCTTCGTGCTCCAGCAAGGCCGCCTCGATCTCCAGGGCGCTGAGCTTGTAGCCTCCGCTCTTGATGATATCCACCGAAAGGCGTCCCATGATCCGGTAGTAGCCGTCTTCCAACACCGCCATGTCGCCGGTCCTGAACCAGCCATCCTCGAACGACTCGCGTGTGGCCTGGTCCCGGTTCCAATACTCCTTGAACACCCCCGGGCCGCGCGCCTGGATCTCTCCCGGCTCGTTCTCAGAGCTCACGACCCCGCCCCCGTCAGCCTTCAACCTCACCTCGACTCCCGGCAAGGCTTTGCCCACCGCGCCCGGCCGGCGCTCGCCGCGCAGGGGATTGGACAAGGCCATGCCGATCTCCGTCATGCCATAGCGTTCCAACAGCTCCTGGCCGGTCAACGCGGTCCACTGCTCATGCACGCTGGCGGGCAAGGCGGCCGACCCGGATATCATCAACCGCATCCTGCCAAAGGCCTCGCACACCGCCGCGCGCTCATCGACAGGCATGGCCTCAATCGCCTGGATCAGTTTCACATAGATGGTCGGAACCGCCATGAACACCGAGTAGGCGTCGGCCTTCACCCGCTCAAGGATGGTCGCGAGATCGAACCTGGCAAACGGTTCGATCTGCGCCCCGGACCAAAGGGCGCAGGACATGACATTGATGATGCCGTGGATGTGGTGCAGGGGCAGGAACAAGGGGATGCGATCCGTCGAACTCCACTCCCACGCCTCCGTCAGCGATTCAATCTGCGCCCGAATGTTCGCATGGGTGGAAACCACGCCCTTGGGTTTGCTGGTCGTGCCGCTGGTGTAGAGAATCATCGCCCGACGCGCCTCGTCCACGGCCGGCAGCGCATCCGGCGCCCCGTCGCCAATCCCGTTTGGATCAATCAAGCGGATTCCCAGCTTCCGACACAGTGGCGCAATCTGGTCCCGCCACTCTTCAGCGACGATGACCGTGGCTATCTGGGAATCCGTAAGCGCGTATTCCCACTCGGGGACAGTCGCGGACAGGCAAAGGGGCAGGACCACGCCGCCCGAACGCCATACCCCCCACTGCGCCGCCGCATACTCGAACCCCGCTGGAACCAGGATCGCCACTCTCGACTCCTCCAGGTCGGCGCCCCCGTCGAGCAGGGCTCCCGCAACCGCGGCGGAACGCTCCAGCAAATCGCGATACCTCCAGGCGGCGTCGCCGGACTGATAGGCAATGGAGTCCGGAATCCGTTCCGCCCGGGAGATGAGTTCAATCGTGTTCATGCAACGCGTCAGACAAGGGCCCGGATAACAATAAAAATGAGCGAAGGCCCCAGGAGGCAACCGATTCCGGTATAGAAGGTCGCGGTCATGGCGCCGTAGGGCACGAGCTTGGGATCCGTGGCCGCCAACCCGCCAGCCACCCCGCTGGTCGTTCCCATCAAACCGCCAAAGACCATCGCCGACCTCGGGTTGTCGAGCCCGATGCGCCGGGCGATGAAGGGCGTCATGGTCATCACCAGAATGGACTTCACCAGACCCGCCGCCACGCTCAGGGCCATGACCTCGGAACTGGCCCCGATGGCCCCGCCGGTCACCGGCCCAACAATATAGGTCGCGGCGCCGCCGCCGATCGTCGTCAGGCTCACTGCGTCCCGATAGCCGAAGGCAAAGGCAACCAGCGCTCCCACCGCGAACGAAACCGTCACGCCCGCCAGCAGCGCAATCGCGCCGCCCAAACCGGCCTTGCGGAACTCTTCCATGCGCACGCCAAAAGCTGTGGCCACGATGGCCAGATCGCGAAACATGGCGCCGCCCATCATCCCAACGCCGGCAAGGAACGAAATGTCGGCAATCCCCTTCTTGCCTTCGGTCAGCGCGCCGCCGATCCACGCCAGAGCCAATCCAAGCAGGATGGCGATCGCTGAGCCATGGAGCCGTCCGCGCGTCAACTTGGCGGAAAGGACGTAGGAAATCCATACCAGCCCCCCCACCGCCGCAAACGCCGTGATCAGCGAGTACTTGGCCAGCACGCCTTCCATGGCTTCGGTGAAACTCATTCGGCAGCCGTATCTTTCCCCGCTTCCTTGGAGCCGATTCGGCCAATAACGGGCACGAGCGCAAAACAAGCCGCCACCGACAACACCCCCGCCACCACCGCGACCGCGCCCCCGCTCAACGCCGCGAACACATTCTGACTCGCTGCCATGGCGACCACGACCGGGATATACACGGAACTCCAGAACTGTATCCCCTGCTCCGTCGGCGGCCGCATGAGCTTCGCCGCCTGAAGCCGATCACAACAAAGGATCAACGCCAACATCGCCAGGCCGACGCCTCCGATATTGGCCTCCACGCCCACCATCCAACCAATGGCCCGGCCCACCAGCAAACCAAGCAGCAGACATGCCGACAACAAAGCTGTTCCGTAGATAACCATGGTCCCGAGTGAGCGGCGGATCATGCCCCGGACCCGGGCGCCGCGCAAGCCACAGGACTCTGGCTGGTCACGCCCCCCGTACATCGGTAATCTTGGCTCCCATATGAATGCCCCGCTCGCGCTCACCGCAACCTGGATCCTGTCCGCCGCCTGCTTGGCGGACACAGCCGCGCCCCCCTCGCTCCGAGCCGCGAAACGTCACGTGAATTCCATCCCCATCCACTCAACAACGGAACTGCCGCACAAGACGCATACCCGGGAAATCAATGCCTTGCTGTCGGGTCGCGATCCCGAATCCACGACCGCCAGCTATCTGCACGGCATTCGCAGGCACGCGGGAAAACTGCTCAAACCGGAACAGGCCCGGCGCTGGAACGAGCTCCTCGAGGAAAGACAACCGCTCCTCCAACGCCTGCATGACGAACGCAATGTCCTGCGTGGCTACTTCTTCGCCAAGGCTTGGGAGCTTCCCCTGACCGAAGCGGAAGAAAGGCCCCGACTTGAGCATGAACTCCGCGCCTGGCTGAAAGTCTGGCTCGACATCACGTACAAGGAGCGCATCGCGAAACACCGACTCTGCCGCGACGCATGGCGCCTCTTGTCCGCCGATCAACTGAACGCGCTCCAGCGCGGCGACTGGGACGCCTATGTCCGCAAGTCCACCGGCCACGCGCGCGCCTACTTCGGCGATCGCGTGGTCGCCCGGGCCCTAGGGAAACCGGACCGGCAGGCCGCCTTCGAAGATCTTTCCAATCAGTTCGCCGACGAGCACAAGGGCGTCCAAGCCAATCTTCTGGACGCCGAGCGTCGCTGGCGGATTCTCACCTTTGCCCAACCCGCCGTTTCCGACGACCTCCTCGCCTTCGAATGGAACCACACCTCGGAAGCGCTCGCGTCCTTCTTCCTCAACCAAGCCGAACACATCGACCGCCTCACGCGAGCGGGCTATGACCATGGGAGCGCAACCATCCGCGAACGAATCGCGGCACAACCCGGGAAGACACTTCAGGAAACCGCCTCCAAGGTGAAATCCAAGCTCACCGCCGGCGCCGCATTGCTCGCCAAGCTGCAGGCGGCGAAATTTCCGGCCGCCCGGATTCCCTGTGAAGGCGACTTTCGCCACCACCTCCAAGGCGTCGCCATCGACGCCGCCGGCGACATCTACTGGAGTTTCACCACGACCCTGATCAAGACGGACCCGCGCGGCCGGAAACTCAGGGCCATCGAAGTCCCCAATCACCACGGCGATTTGTGCGTGGCGGGGGAACGCGTCTACGTGGCGGTCAATTTCGGCCCCTTCAACCAACCGGAAGGCACAGCGGACTCCTGGGTCTACATCTACAACCTCGAGTTGAAGCTCCTTGCCAAGCGCCGCACGCCCGAAGTCGTCTACGGCGCCGGCGGCATGGATTTTCACGACGGCCGATTCTTTGTCATCGGCGGGCTGCCCGCATCCCACGAATCGAACTACGTCTACGAGTATGACCGGCAATTCCATTTCCAGAAACGCCACGAGATCAAGAGCGGCCAAACCCTGCTCGGCATTCAGACCGCCGCCTTCATCGACGGCAAATGGTGGTTCGGCTGCTACGGCAACCCGCGCGAGTTGTTGATCACAGACAAGGATTTCAATCTGCTGGGCAAGCATGTGTTCGACTGCGCCTACGGCATCGCAGCGACGATGGAGGGCCAAATTCTCGTCGCCGAAGGCCCCTGCGCCAATGGGCGGTGTAGCGGGACGCTGGTTCCGGCGACACCGAATCCCGAATCAGGGCTCAGGAAGTTGGATTAGGCGCCGAAAACCGCTCCGGCTCTCACCGTAACCCCAGCGCCGAATCCAACGTCACTTCAAACCTATGAAGGATCGCGTCGTCAACCGACTGCCTGGCCAAGCCCTCGTCACCTTCCTCTGCCTGAGCGCAATCTGCTGCGCCGACGCCCAGACCGCTCCCGATGCGTCGTCCATTCAGACATTCCTTCTCGATCCCCTGGATGCGAAACGCAATCGCGCCGTGCCCTTGCGGATCTACCTGAAACCATCCGACAAACCCCAGCCTGTTGTTCTGTTTTCCCATGGTCTGGGCGGCTCGCGGGACAACAACGCCTACCTCGGAAACTATTGGGCGGCGCGCGGCTATGTCGGCGTCTTCATGCAACACCGCGGCAGCGACGACTCGGTCTGGAAGGACACCGGTCGCGGTCGCCGACTCGCCGCGCTCAAGAACGCCACGGGAGTTCAACAGACCTTGGACCGCTTCAAGGATGTCCCCTTCGTCATCGATCAACTGGAAGCCTGGAACAGGGAACAAGGCCACCGACTCGCCGGCCGCATGGACTTGGAGCATATCGGGCTTTGCGGTCACAGCTACGGCGCCGTGACCACACTCGGCCTCACCGGACGCAGGTTTGTCGGCCGACAAACCTTTGAGGACAAGCGCATCGACGCCTTCCTTCCGCTGAGCCCCTCCCCCGGCAAGGGCGGTGGAAACAGCTCGGCGCAACGCGCCTTCGGCCATCTGCGCGTCCCCATCCTTTGCATGACCGGAACCCGGGATGGCAGCCCCATTGACCCCAATCTCTTCCCCGCCTCCCGCCGCGAGGTCTACCGGGCCCTGCCCCCCGGCGACAAATACCAACTCGTCTTCGAGGGAGGCGAGCACTTCGCCTTCGGCGACAGCGGCGGCTTCAAGGCGCGGCGTCGCAATCCGAAGCATCACCCCGCCATTCAGAAAATCTCACTCAAGTTCTGGGATGCCTACCTGAAGGAGGACGCTGACGCCGAGGCCTGGCTCCAATCCGAGGCGCCACGCAAGGACTGCAACCTCCACCCCAAGGACGTATGGGAGTGGAAGTAACCAACGCCCAAGCGACCCGACCGGCTCAGATGCTGGCGCGAACGACCGGGCAATGGCTGAGCAGAGGAAACAAAGACTCGGGATTCGACACAGGGGACTCCGATGGCCTCATGCCTCGGTCTGACTGTTTCGTGGAACGATCGGGCGGGACACGCGTCGAACCCGCAGACGAGGACGCCCGCGCGACGCGATTCAACGCCGATGCTTCGCCCTGACTTGGGCGCGGAACTTCGCATCCCCGAATCGATCCCCGGTCGCCTTCCCCCAGTCCGCCAACTTCGCTTTCAGCCGAGCTTCCACCTCAGCCAGTTCCTTGGCTCCCGCCCGATTGACAAACTCAACCGGATCCGCGCGCAAGTCATAGAGTTCCCATTCAGGCGGATTGACCAAGCGGTCCATCGCCTGCCGCGCAAGGCTGGACGCCGGCAGTTCCTGCGCGTAGGCCCAGGCGCTGTCGCCGTCGACGCGGCTGATGGCTTCAGTTTCCCCGGCCAGCAAGTTGTGAATCAGCTTGAAGCGGCCGTCCGTGATCGCGCGCCGCGGAAAGAAGGGATCCGCGCCATGGAAGTGGAACTCGGCAACCAGAATCTGTCGCCAATCGACGTTCTTCGTGGCCCGCAAGACCGGCCGCAACGAACGCCCGTGCAGCCCCTTGGGCCGCTCGATTCCCGCCGCGTCCAGAATCGTCGGATAGATGTCAACGCTGCCCACCAACCGGTCCGAGACATGCGCCTCGGACACCCGCGGCCAACGTGTCAGGAAGGGCACGCGCAATCCCGCCTCGTAGCAACTCGTCTTGCCGCGGGTGAAGGGGGGACCGTGATCACCCAGGAAGATGATCAGCGTGTCATCGTCCCGACCCGCCTTTGTCAACTCCGCCATCAGCAGGCCAATGGCGGCGTCGATGCGATGCACGCAGTTGTAGTAACCGGCAATCTTCTTCCGCTGCTCCGGCGTGTCGATCCCCTGCCACGGCCAGGGCGGAACGTCCTCGGCCGAAAGCGCCTTCTTCGGCAATCCTTGAACCTGATCCGGAAAATACTGCGGTCCGCGACGCCCGCCCGGCAATCGATCTCGCGCCACGTGCGGATCGAAGACATTGAACATCAGGAACCAGGGATCCTCGCCCGCAGACGCGATGAACTCCTTCGCGAACCCGACCTGTTTGCGCACCTCGCGTGAGCCGAAACCATGATTGTGGCGCACATCAAACTGAAACCGCTTTTCCGGATTCACGTGCAGCTTGCCGATGATGCCCGTGCGATACCCCGCTCGCTTGAGGACGTTGGGCAACACGTCGTCGAAAAGTCTCTCGTGCAACTGGAAGCCCACATTGGCGTTGGCCAACCCGTAGTGACCATTGCCATGCGGATACAGCCCCGTGAACATCGTCGAACGCGAGGGACTGCAGGACGCCTGGCTGACATAGGCCGTGCGAAACTGCACGGACCGCGCGGCCAACCGGTCAATGTTCGGCGTCCTGGCAATCGGATCGCCGTAGCAGGACAACTGAATACCCAGGTCGTCGGCCGTGATCAGCAACACATTGGGGCGATCCGAGGCGCAAACCACAGCGGCAAACACACAGACAAGGCTCAGGAGACTTCGCAACATGCCGGGAATCATCGCAGGACGGGGTTGGGAAGCCAAGTGCTGTGGACGTTGATATGGTTGCGATGAATATGGAACGTGCGCCCGCTTGCCGGAACCGGCCCGCCGCTGTGCTTGGGTATCGAGATGGCTCCGCGACACACGTTGTGGTCCATCTCGACATCCTCGTCGTTTTCGAAGGGCAGTTCGATGGAGAGGTTGAGGTCGATGGTGTTGTGATGAATCCGCGTGCGCTTGAACTGCCTCCCCTTGATGCCGTAGCGCCCCCGTGACTTGCCCCGCAGGGTTCGGGTGAACCGGTTATGGGCAATCTCCGAATCCACTGTCCACGTTCCAAAGATCGCCCCGCCGGAGATGCCGCCGTCAACGCCGGAAATGCCGCCGCGCTTCCAACGCCCACTGGCATCAATGAACTCGCAGTCCGTAATCCTTGACGCCTTCAAGCCGAAGGTGCGGATGCCATTCGCCATGAAGTCTTGCATGCGCACCCGGCGGACGCTGACCCCTTGGTTGTTGATTCCGAAGATCGCCCCGTGCATCTGCGGCCCGCGCAACGTGAGATCCGAGATCGTCACACCCGCCGCTTTGTCCTGCTGACGTAAGCCCAACCAAGACCAGCGCAACTCCTCAATGTTCTCAGCAGTCCTGCCGGGTTTCGTTCTCGGAGGGCGATCCGGACGACCAAGACCGTCTCCAACTGCGCGCGAGCGTTTTGGACTGCGGCGCTGTCGCGCCTATCTTGACACCCCCCATCTCCCTGAGCATGCAAACGAGCCGCGAACGTTCAAATCTCACCGAATGCTTCATGACACGTTGCTCGACCTACAATACGTCACCTTCATCGCCCCGCATCGAACGAAATGTCGAACGGCTTCAATTCCGTCTCCGTCCAGGGAATCGTCCGCCCCTGGGTTTCGATGCGCAGGCGGCTGACGGTCTTTTCCGCGACCGGTTCCGCCGCGTTGCCCCACTCGCGGCGGATGTAAGTCAGCACGGCAGCCAGGTCGCTGTTGTTCAACATGGCAAGCGGTGGCATCGCCGGTTGAATCTCCGGCGGCGCATGACGCTTCCCGCTGACGGTTATGGGTCCGCGCAAACCGTGCAGGAGAACTCGAACCAAACGCTGCTCACCGCCCGTCACCCAGTCAGAATCAGCCAGCGGCGGCGCCAGCATTCTCATGCCGCGGCCATCCGTTCCATGACATGCCAGGCAGGTCGCCAGGTATACTTGCCGGCCGCGCGCAAAGTCCTCGGCTTCATCCGCAGTCAAGGGGCGCGCAGCGGATTCCCTTGGCGGGTCAGGCGTATGCCCCGGCCAGGCAAACCAGCGTTCCACCTCCTTCACCCGCCCCGGCATCTTGGGCGGCGCCGCGACGGAGATCGGAATTCTCGCCAGCCGCGGACCATGAACCCGAACTCCATTCCAGACCGCCTCGCGCTTCCAGTCGACCAACTCCCCCAGCATCGCCACGACCTCCCGGATCCGCAGCGTATTACCCGAGGCGACCAGCGCAGCAGTCAAAGACTCGATGAGGACCGCCTGGAAGGGATCCGTTTCCCGGCCGGCAAGTCGCAGGATCACCCCCAGGTATTCCCGTTCCCGACCGCCCAGACTGCTGATCGCAGCGTCCCGCATCAGCGGATCCATCACCCTCGGCGTCAACCAGTCGTGTATGGCCTTCAGCCTGACTCGAGCCGGCAGGCGCAAATCGCCCAAAGTGAACAAAGCCTGGAGCGCAACTTCGTCCGCCTCGCCGGCGGCGTCCATTTCCTGCAGCGCGTCCCGCCATGCGGCATCCGACAGGTTCAAGGCCTGCAGGACCCTCAGTCCGGCGGCGCGCAGACGCGGTGATTCATCGCGCAAGACGCCCAACAACGTCTCCGGCTCCGGATCGCGCAACCCTTCCAAGGTCCAAAGGGCGTGCAGTCGCGCGATGGGATCGGCATGCCCCAACGCCATCCTAAGCAAGGCCGGCATCACAGCGATCTCCCTCCGCTCCACCAAGAACGCTTGCGCGAGGTCTCGATGCCAGCCGCTCTCATGCGACAGCGTCAGGACCAACTGCTCCGGCGACATCGAAGCGAAATCAGGCTTGGCGGGCTGCTCGAAATCACTCGGGACGATCCGCCAGATCCGGCCCAAATGAATCGGCGAATCCATCCGGCGCGTCCGGCTATGCTCCCGCAGATAGGGCGACATGTACACGCCGTCCTGGATAACGCCGCGATACATGTCCGCGATGTAGATGGCTCCATCCGCCCCCGTCGTCAGGGCGCAGGGCCGAAACCGTTCGTCCCCGGAAGCGAGAAACTCCTTCTCGGGATAGGCGAACGTTCCGTTGATCATCAATCCCTCCTCGGAAAGAAGGTTGCGCTTGATCAGGTTGCCGACCGGCTCACAGACAAAGGCATCGCCGCGGAACTCCGGAAACAACCCGCCGCGATAGACCAGCGGCGAACAGGCGCTGGTGAATTCCTTGATCCGCCCGCGTCCGTCCAAGACCCCGGGGATATACGCGCGATTGGCGGCCCGCGTTTCGCGCACGGGAAACACACGATTCGAATCGGCGACGCCGACTCCCAGACCGGTCGTTGGACGATGATGCGGATTGCGGGTGAAGGCATTCGGGGGAACGAGATCCGCATGCAGTTGCGAGTGATTGTAGTTGTAGAACAACCGCCCCCAATCATCCTGGCAAATCCCCCATTGTCCCCGCTTCTCCGTTTCGCCCCGAATCCACCGCCCTCCCTCGCGGCGATACCGATGCCCTTCCTTCGCGTTGTAGATCCAGTTGTCCAGTCCGCGCAGCAGGCCGTTGGCCGAGTGCTCGACGTTGTCCTTGGCAAAACGCGGATCCACCAGCGTCTTCCGATCCGCCTTCAGGTCGCCGTCCAGATCCTGCGCAAACCACAGCGGCTTGTTCTCGGCAACCAGGACGCCGTCCGGTTGAATGGAAATCGCGCGCGGCAAGACCAGGCCATCCAGAAAGACCGTCCGCCGGTCCATGAGCCCGTCGCCATCGACGTCCTCCAGGACAACGATGCGCCCATCCTTCTCCTTGGTTCCGGACCGATCAAGGTCCCGCATGAATCCGCGCATCTCGGCCACCCACAACCTTCCCTGCCCGTCGAACGCCAGGGCCACCGGATCTCGAACCAGCGGCTCCGCGGCAACCAGTTCGATGCGATAGCCAGACTCCGCAAACTGGAAGGTCTGCAACTGCTCCTTGGGCGAATGAACAGGCGGAGGCGTCGCCGCTTCGACGAACCCACCCGCCGCCATGCAGAACACAACGATGAGCCAATGAATCTCCCCACGGATGGCAGAGCCGACCCACGGATAAGAGATTTCATCCGTGGGTCGGCTCTGCCATCCGTGGGATTTTCGACCACTTTCCATGAACCCTGTCCGGCCTTCTATTTCATCAGGTGTTTTCGGACAAACGCCGTTGCCCGCTGGGGCGTGTCGCCGATGCCCGCTCCGGCGACATTGTGTTTCCCGTCTTTTACCACGATCAACTCGTGTTCGACCCCGGCCTTCTTCAGGGCCTCCACCAAGACCGTGGCGTGTTGAATCGGCACAATCACATCCGCGTCGCCATGCACGATCAGGATCGGCGGGTCGTCCCTGGAAACAAAACTTACCGGCGATACATCCCCCTTCAGCTTCTCCGACATCTTTCCCGCCGGCGCACCCGGCTCATACCCGATCAATTGCCGATAGGCCGGATGCCCGTGCTCGATCGTCGACAACAGCCCCCAATCGGTTGGGCCGGCGAAGGGAACCGCGCAGACCACCCGGGAGCTTTGCCTAGCGACCGGGTCACTGGAATCCGGATCCGCCTCATCATCCTGCAAGGCCACGTAGGCCGACAAATGCCCCCCGGCAGATCCACCCGTCACGCCGATGCGCGCGGGATCGATGTTCCATTTCTTTGCATGGTATCGCACAAACTGAATCGCCCGCGCGCAGTCATCGACCTGCGCCGGATGCGTCGCAACATCCGTGAAACGATATTCCACCGACACAACCGCCAGCCAGCCCTCCGCATGTAAACGGGCCAACCAGGCGGGGATGCGATTCTTCGATCCCGCCCGCCAACCGCCGCCGTGAATGTAAACCATGCAGGGAGCCGGTTTGTCCGCCTGCTTGGCGAGATAAACATCCAGGGCCTGCGCCTGGTGATCATCGTCGTAGGCGATGTCCTGGTGATCCGGTTTGACGGCGGCAAAGGAAAGGGACGCGGCCAGCAGCAAGGCCGCCGCGGCAAGGGTCGGTTTCTTCATGGCAAGGAGTAAAGCGTCACGGGAGAACAGAAGCAAAACAAAGCGAAGCAACCGGTGAATGCCTCCTCCAAGATCGGCGACGTTCTGTCGCCGTCGCCCCCGAAGGGGACGAATAGAATCGCGAATTCTCATCCGCCACAGCCGCCTTCCCGCAACGGCTCTTGCATAAATGGAGCGCCGAGCATTGCTTCGACAGGGCGTGGGTCATATGCCAATGCATGAGCCATGCTCGGCGCTCCGTTCGACGATTCCTCGGGTTTCATTGGAAGCCTGTCGCCGTCAGCCCCGACCTGTTCGACTGGACGACGGAAACCGACGGACGCAACGGAACGCGCAATTGCCTCGAACACCCCGACCCGATAATGTCCGCTCCATGTCCAGAAACTCCTTCACCGTTCTCGCGTTCCTGGCCTGCTGCTTTGTCGCGACGCTCGCCTCCGCCGCCCCCAAACCCAACTTTCTGATCATCTTCATTGATGACATGGGCTACGGCGACCTCGGCTGCTACGGCGGCCACGCCAATGCCCGCACCCCGAACATCGACAAGCTCGCAGGCGAGGGCACGCGTTTCACCTCATTCTACGCGCAGACGGTCTGCGGTCCTTCACGCGGGGCGCTGATGACCGGCCGCTACCCCGTGCGTATTGGCGGCGGTTGGACGACCAACGCCGAAGAGGTCACCGTCGCCGAGGTCCTGAAGACTGTCGGCTACACGACCGGCTGCGTCGGCAAGTGGGACATGTCGCGTCGACGCTACCAGGAGGAACTCGTCCCGAATTCCCAGGGATTCGACCACTACTTCGGCGCGCTGGGCGCCAACGACGGGAACAAGGTCACGCTGTATCGCGATCGCAAGAAACTGGAGACCTCCAACGACATGGCCGGCTTGACGAAGCTCTACACCGACGAAGCGATCAAGTTTCTGAACGACCACCACGAGAAGCCATTCTTCCTCTATCTCGCGCACACGATGATGCACGTGGTCATCGACGCCACGCCCAAATTCCGCGACCGCAGCGGCAAGGGCCTCTACGCCGACACCCTCGAGGAACTCGATCACGAGACCGGCAGACTGCTCAAGACGCTGGACCAACTCGGCCTGCGCGACGACACGCTCGTCCTCCTCACCTCCGACAACGGCCCCTGGTCCAATGATCACAAACGCCAACGCGCCAAGAACGCGAGACACGTAAAATGGACCAAGGGCCCGAAACTTCCCTGGGGCAGCGCCGGCCCGCTTCGAGGCGCCAAGGGCTCCACCTGGGAGGGCGGCATGCGTGTGCCGGGAATCATTCGCTGGCCCGACAAGGTTCCCGCCGGGCGCGTCAACAACGCCATCGTCTCCACCCTCGATGTCCTGCCCACCTTCGCCGCCCTCGCCGGCGCGACCCAAGCCGTGCCCACTGACCGGATCATCGACGGCGTGAACCAGGGGAAACTCTGGCTAGACAAGAGCAAGACCGGAGTCCGAGACAGCTTCCTCTACTATGATGGCAATGAACTCCAGGCCATCCGCCAGGGCCCTTGGAAACTGCGCCTCCCCGGCCTGAAGAATCTTCGCAAATGGCCCGAACTCGACCGCGGCACACAGAAGGCCGAGCTTTACAATCTCGTCGACGACATTGGGGAGTCCCACAACCTCGCCGCCAAGAAACCGGAAATCGTGAAGCGCATGCTGGCGGCGGCCAAGGCGGCGAAGTCGCGGGTGCAAACAAATGTCGGGCTACGAGACCTGCAAGCGCCGAGGTTCGATTTGTTGATTGTCGCAGAGCCGCCGATATTTCCGGCGTTTCCGAATGCGCGACAGCGTCGTGGACTGCGGCGCTGCGCGCCGCTTTGAAGCGTGTCCGCCATTTCACCGACTTCCAACAAAAGCCAACCGCCCCGAGCCGCCGGGGCCCAAGCCGCCATCCATGCAAAAACCCCAACTGAAACAGGGGGCCAAGCAAAGCGGCGCCAGCGCCGCAGTCCAAAACGCTGTCGCGAAAACGCACGCCCCTTCTGATCTCAAACCATCGGATCCATGCCGTTGACTTTCCTACCAACTGCGATTTCATCCTCTCATGCGACTCCTCAGATTGATTCCCGCCGTCCTGGCTCTCGCGTTCTCCCTCAACCTCCACGCCGCCGAGGGCGCCAGGCCCAACATCGTGCTCGTCATGGCGGACGACCAGGGCTGGGGCGACATGGCCTACTACGGCCACCCGCGCGTCAAGACGCCCAACTTTGACCGCGCCGCCGCCGAGGGGCTTCGCTTTGACCGGTTCTATGCCGCCGCCCCGGTTTGTTCACCCACCCGCGCCGCCGTGATGACCGGCCGACATCCCAATCGCATGGGAGTGTTCAAGTGGGGCTACCCGCTCCGCCCGCAGGAGACCACCCTCGCCGAAGCCTTGAAGACTGTCGGCTACACCACCGGTCATTTCGGGAAATGGCATCTCGGGTCCGTTCGCCGGCAAAGCGACGCCCACCCAGGAATCCATGGCTTCGACGAGTGGCTCAGCGCGCCTAATTTCTACGACAACGACCCCATCCTCAGCCACAACGGCAAGGCGGTTCCGATCAAGGGAGAAAGCTCCATTGTCGCCGCGGAAGCCGCGTTGAATTGGATGAAGAAAGCGACCGAAGCGGACGCACCCTTTCTCGCCGTGGTCTGGTTCGGTTCGCCGCACAGCCCGCATCGGGCCGCCGAGGAAGACCTGAAACACTACGCCGACCTGCCGAAGGCGGATCAGCATTTCCTGGGGGAGGTCACCGGCATGGATCGCGCCTTCGGTCTGATTCGGGAAGGCATCAAGGACCTGGGCATCCGCGACGACACGATTCTCTGGTACACCAGCGACAATGGAGCCCTGAAAAAAGTCGGCTCTGCGGGGCCCTTCCGCGGCAAGAAGGGCCAGGTCTACGAGGGAGGCCTGCTCGTGCCCGCCATCTTTGAATGGCCGGCGGTTCTGGAATCGCCGGCGATCACCACCGAGCGCTGCAACAGCTGCGACATCTACCCCACCCTGCTGGAGTTCGCCGGCGTGAAGCGGCGTTCACAAGCCCCGCTTGACGGCGTCAGCTTGGTCCCGTTGATCACCAAGGGCAAGTCGCGCGCGAAACGATCCATGGGTTTCTGGGATTTCACCAAGCCCGGCATCGGCACGCCCGCCGCGGAGTGGATGAAGGAGCTCCACGAAGCGCAACAGGCTGGCCGGGACCTCCCGCCCAACGCCAAGGTTCCCCCGGCCGCCAAACTGCCGCGACCGGCCTATCCGACCGACAGCTTTCCCGGCCACGCCGCATGGGTCGAGGACGACTGGAAGCTTCACCGGATCCAGGACAGGAAAGGCCAGGTGCGATGGGAACTCTACAACCTCGCCGACGACGGTGGTGAAGCGAAGGACCTGCTGGCAAATGAGGATCGACGCGCAGGCCAATACCGCGGCCGCTTGGAAAAATGGCTGAAGTCCGTGGTGAAAAGCCTCAACGGCGCAGACTACTGAGGGCTCACTTCTTCTTTTTGCCGCCGAACAGACCGTCCATCAGGCCTTTGGCCGCCCCGCCGACATCCTCGCCCAATCCGGCCGGCAGCTTGCCGTCCAACTGCTTGTTCAACTCTTTCATGGCGCGATCCGTCACCTCGGTCTTGGCGGCGTTCAGCCCCGCCTTGGCCATGGCGTCGGCAAACTGCCTGGTGTCGGTCTTGATGCGCGGCTGATCGAGTGGCCCCTCGATCCCGATCGGAATCGTCAGCGTCTCTACCGTCGCATTCTTCAACTGGGGAATGTTCAGCTTGGCGTTGTGCAGCGTGACATTGAGCGGCAGGTCAACCACCACGCCCCCGGCTGTTTTCCAGGACCCCTTGGCGGCAAGATCCATCGTCCCGCCGCTCAGCGCCCGCTCGCCGCCCAGTTTCAAACCCGACGCCACGGTGTCTGTCGCCAAGCCATTGAACTTCAGGTCGAACACATTGTCGGACTTCGTCGCGGCCGATTCCCCCATGACGAGATTCAACGCCAATGAATTGGAGCGGGAATTCACGATAATGCCAGGCGCCCCCGCCAACAGCCACGGCTGGGTCGAAAGATTGCTCGCCTTGATGTCCAGCGTCTCACCGGCCAACATCGGAACGCGCATCCCGTTGACGACCAATTCGGAAATCGCCAACGTGGGACTGCCATCGATCAGGTGCGTCGCCTTCACCCGACGATAGCCCAGCTCCGCGATTTCCCGCTCCAGTCGCTCTTCCAACGACTCTTTCGCCGGACCGCTCTCGTCCTGACCCGGACCCGACATCTTCTCCATCCAATCCCGCACCTGCCGCAAACGCTCCTTCCACTTCTTCGCATCTTCCATGTAGTCCTCGATCCCCTTGCCGCCTTCGTCACCCGCGTCCGGCTCCGGCTTCGACGGCTCACTCGGTTTGCCGATCAGACGACCAAGAATACGCCGTTTCTCGCCGGTGGAGGCGTCGCTGATGACGACGCGATCGAGTTGAATGCGCTTGCGCAAGAGGTTGGCTCCGCTGATGTCCGCTTCCAGCGTGGCGGCGCGCAGCAGGTCGGTGTCGAGCGCATTGGGATCCGCCATCGCGAGTCCGTTCACGAGCAGTTTGTTCTCCTTCAGGTCCATCTCGGCGCTCTCGACGTCCACCGTCGCCCCATTGGCCCGCTCCAGCCCGCTGCGCAACCCCGCGGTCATGATCTGCTCGCCGAAGAAAGCCTGCACGCAGAACAGGACGACCAAGGTCAGGACAGCCGCCACGACACCCAACGGACGAACCGGGTTCCCCACCCACTTCTGCTGGTCCAGGATCTCCTTGTAGGACTTCTTCAGGGCGCCGCCGATGAAAATGAACTTGCAGGCCTTTACCCAGGCCTTCGCGTTGAACTCCTTGAATTTCTCCGACGCCTCATCCAGATCCGCCATTTTCTTGCGGAAGGTGTTGATCCCCTTGACCGTGGCGAATCCGGCCGCGCCGCCAAAAATCGTCCCCATCACCATCCCGCCCGCAGTGACATAGTATTCCAATCCGAACAGAGCAAACACCGGCGCGTTGATCAATGCCTTGAACAAACCATGCGTCGGGCCATCCAACAGGAAGCGCCCAACCGCAAAGGTCACCGGCATCAGGAGCAAAGACAGCAACGCGGCGGCAATGCCCGCGAAGGCTCCCAACACGAGATTGGCGTTGAGTATCAACAGCGCCAGGAGAATCGCAATCAGGGATCCGGGCGCCTGCTTGAGACCGGGCATGAATCCGGCAACCGACATCAGGATGCAGGCCGAGTACAACTGGAACGGCGTCGCCGTTCCGCGAAGGAATTGTCCGAGCTTACGCGTGATCATGACGACCGCTCCTATAGGGCATCACGGGAACAAATTCAAAGGGAATGCGCGGGCGGCGAATCCAAAGACCGGTGGGGCGAGAGTCCCTCGAGCCCATATCAAGACTCCGGAGGAGCGCAAGAGTCTCGCGAAAGCGACGGCGTAAGCATGGCGAATCGGCGCTTCAGGGAACCCGGCCGAATCGTGCGGCAGGCCGCCGTTGTCACCACAACACTCTGAAACGGGCTCGACGGAGTCTCTCCCCACCGGCTTTACGAACCATCCGGTTCAAGGACGCGCTGTTGCATTGCAAGACATCCGGAGGACTCCCGACATTGTGCTCAACGCTCAAATCACTCTCAAACCCAATGACTGCGAGGCAGTGAGCAGCCCCCTAGAAATCCGCCCAGTTCCGACGCGCGCGCTTCATCATGCAGACCGCGTTGCGGAAGACCGGCGGTTTCGAATGCAGCCGGAAATCATCGAAATTCAAGTGACCGAAGCCCTTCTTATGCTCGTCCACCAGCCGGATGAAAACCGTTTCTCCCCGGATCGCGGAAAGATCGACCGTCTCCACAAACATCGTCTCACTGTTCCGGCCGTGCGTCCGGAACACGACTTCACCGGTTTCCGCGAGAGCCAACTCCATCCGGGTCTGCAGGTGCGCCCCGCCCCCGATCCGGTAACTCGCGTAGGCCTGCTCCAACTTGAACGCCGCCGAGGTCAACGTTCCGGTTCCCGCGTCGTTTTCATCAACCTCGAAACCGCCAATCCAGAAATCGCCTTGCGGCTTGGCGGTCTTGAAGCTGTTCTCCGACCTGGCAAACCTGCGGTCTTTCCGAATGTCGCCTTTCACCGGCTGCCCCTTGAACGCGTCGCCCGCAGCCGTCCAGTCCGTCAATGAACCCGCCTCGAAATCGAGGTTCAATTCGCGACCGTCCGCATCCTTCGCCAGAACCCCGATCGGATCCCGCTCCGGCTCGACGTGCGGCCAGGGCCCCAGTCGACGCAAGTGGACGGCGGGCACCTGTTTCGCTGATTGAATCAAAGCATAGGCTCCCTTCATGTTTGCCGTCACCATGTCCGGCCACTGGTCGCCATTGAGATCGCCGATCGAGATCAAGCGGCCAATGCCGGAATCATCATCCGCCAACCGCGGAACAAACTCCGCTCCTTCAGGTCCACGAACCAACTTGAACCAATAGACCACCGCGCCATCGTGCCAACTTGATGTCTTGGCGTGATGCGACCAATAGGTCTTGCCCGTGACAATGTCCTTCAGGCCATCGCGGTCCATGTCGTGCAGTTCCACCGCATGCAATTCGCTAAAACAGACGCCATAGCGGTTGTCCTTGGGCCGAACGCCCATGATCCGATGCTCCTTGAAACTGACCCCGCCCGTCTCGTCGCGAATCTGCTCAAACCACGAGAGTCCGTGCTCATGCGCGGCCAGGCTCGTAATGACGTCGTTGTCGCCGTCGCCGTCGACGTCATAGGCAAACATCTGCGCCCCGCCGCGACGCGCAAAGGTGAACTTTTTCGCCGCCCATTTCGACTTCAGGGATTCCGGCTGCTCGAACCATCCGTCCTTGTGCAACACATCCAACCGCCCGTCGCCATTCACATCCCCCACGCCCAGGCCATGGCCAAACTGCTTCGAGGCGATCGCCCCGGAAACCGCATGAAAGGTCCAGGGCTTCGTCGGATTCTCCCAATCCGGCGACGCATAACCAAACACGCCCTGACGCGTGCAGATCAACTCCGGCCGCTCATCGCCGACCAACTGCGTGAAGGTCGGCGACTCATTGCTCACCCAGTCGAAGACCTCATGTTTCTTCCAATGTCCGTCGGCTCCTTTCGGATTCTCGTAGAAGTGCGCCGGCCGTCCGGGCAATCCGTTGATCAGGACATCATCCCAGCCATCGCCATTGAGATCGTAAACGAAGGCAAAGAAGTTGTTGTAGGAATAACGGTTCCGATCCTGGACAACAGGCTCGTAGATCTCCTGCTTCACCTTGAAGTCCGGACCCGCATACCAATACGGCCCCGCAATGATGTCGACCTTTCCATCCTTGTTGAAATCGCCGTAATTCGCGCCTTCGGCGAAATACTGGTCACTCAGACGGATACGTTGAAATTCATGATGGAAGGCGGCATCGGCCCTGACGACGACCGCAACAAGCGCCAACGAGGTAAGAAGACGTGTCATACAGGCAGACTGTTGCGTTCCGATGGGAATTGCAAGCCGAGTGAACCTTGGCCGCGCCGACAGGAATCCGTAGCGCGGCCGTCCCGGCTGCGGGTTCCGGCGGCGTCCCGCCGCCATTGCCGAACAACCGTTCGGGGACGCCTGCGCTGCGCGGTTCCGCGGCGATGACAGCGGAGCGCCCTTGCCCGGCCGAACGCCCTCCCGAATTCATCTGCTTGTCTCAATCGGCCGATTCGGTTAGCGCTTCTGCCATGGATATTCTCATCACCGAAGCCTTCGACGATCCGGCCATCGACCGCCTGGACGCCGATCACGACGTCGTCCGCGAACCCGGGGCGTTCAAGGACCCCGTGCGCCTCAAGGAACTCATCGCCGACGCCCGCACCATCATCGTCCGAAACCAGACTCAGCTCACCGCCGAGGTCCTCGAGGGCGCGCCCCATCTGATCGGCATCGGCCGCATGGGCGTGGGCCTCGACAACATCGACGTCAACAAAGCCTCCGAACTCGGCATCGTCGTGGTGGCGCCGCTCGACGCCAACTCGACCAGCGTCGCCGAGATGACCCTGGCCCTGATGTTGGGATTGGCGCGCAAGGTGGCCGGGTCCGATCGCAAGACCCGCGCGGGAGGCTGGGATCGCAAGGGCGGCACCGGGGTCGAACTCTCCGGCAAGACACTGGCCATCTGCGGCTTCGGACGCATCGGCCGCAAGGTCGCCCATCTGGCCCGCGCCTTTGGCATGCGTATCGTCGTCTCCGACCCCTTCGTCGCAGCCGATTCGCCCACGCTGGCTGAGTTCGAGGCGCAGCTCTGCGGCACATTGAAAGATGCTCTCGGGCAAGCCGACTACATCAGCGCCCACTCACCACTCACACCGGAGACGAAGCACATGTTCAACGCCGAAAGCTTCGCCGCAACGAAACCCGGAGCCTTCTTTGTAAACACCTCCCGCGGCGGCATTGTCGATGAAGCCGCCTTGGCCGAAGCGTTGCAGAACGGTCATCTCGGCGGCGCCGCTCTGGACGTTCGCGAGCAGGAACCGCCCGGCGAACCCGGCGCCCTCGAATCCCTCGACAACGTCATCGTTCTCCCCCACGTCGGCGGCTGGACCAAGGAAGCCCTCAGCCGAACGCACTCTGCCGTGGCGGAAGATCTGGACAGCCTGCTCAAAGGCGGCAGCGCGAAAAACTTCGTGAACCAAGAGAGTCCCTCGCGGTAGTCACGGGCTGAAGGCCCATCCGCACAAAGCCCGGGGCTTCAGGCCCGGATAGGATATTGGACAAATCACAGCGGCCTGTAAGGTCGCGCGCAACTGCGAGCGAAATACTGCCTGGGTTCGGTTAGTCTCCCGACCGTCGGAAAAGATAAACAAGCACGTCCCGCGCGTTCACGACATTTCATCCCAGCGACTGCGCCCATGCTCGAAGACAAGCTTCCTGCGGCCCGTATTCCTCCTCCCAAGATGCTTGTCCATCTCGCGATAAAACGCTTCGGAGGTGATCGAGGGCTGCGACGATACGATCTCCCGCATCCGCTCCTTCGTCAGCAGCGGTTTCACGTTGGTTGGGTTTTCGTTCGTCATCTTCCATCAAATTAGCGCTCCTCAGTTGCCGCGCAATGCCAAAGACAATAGCCCGGTCCGCCAAGGCGCAACCAGAAATGGGCGCCATCATTCGTTATCTTTCCATGGAAGCTGATCGCAAACGGAGCGCGGAATGAATTCCGCGCTCCCAAAGGCTTTACCCGCCCCGTCACCACCCGCAGAATCAAACGTCCGCCACACTCTCGCGATCACTTCTACGCCAGCACATCCTTCACGACGTGGCCATGCACGTCGGTGAGGCGGAAGTCGCGTCCCTGGTAACGATAGGTCAGCTTCTTGTGATCGATGCCGAGGAGGTGGAGAATCGTGGCGTTGAGATCGTGGACGTGCATGGTGTCGGGCGTGTAGTGGGCATTGCCCGACTCCGGCTTGATGACATTACCATCCCTGTCCGTGGGGTTGTAGGCATAGTCGTCGGTCTGGCCGAAGGTGATGCCCGGCTTCACCCCGCCGCCCGCCATCCAGACGCTGAAGCAGCGGGGATGATGATCGCGACCATAGTTCTCCTTCGTCAGCTTGCCCTGACAGTAAGCCGTGCGGCCGAATTCGCCTCCCCAGACGACCAGCGTGTCGTCCAGCATGCCGCGCTGTTTGAGATCCTTGATCAGCGCCGCGCAGCCTTGGTCGATGTCCTTGCATTGGTTGCCATGTTCGCGGGGCAGGCCTCCATGAGCGTCCCAGCCGCGATGAAAGATCTGGATGTTGCGCACGCCGCGTTCGGCCAACCGCCGGGCATTCAGGCAGCAGGCGGCAAAGGTTCCGGGCGTCTTCGCGTCTTCGCCGTAAAGTTCGAAGGTCTTCTCGCCCTCGCCTGAAAGATCCATCAACTCCGGCACGGAGGCCTGCATGCGGTAGGCCATCTCATGCTGCTTGATGCGGGACAGGATCTCCGGATCCGCGAAGCGATCATACTGGGCCTGGTTCAAGGCCGCCAGTGCGTCCAACTGCTTCCGCCGATCCGAACGCGAAACGCCCGCCGGATTGCTCAGGTAGAGCACCGGATCGCCCTGACTGCGCATCAGAATTCCCTGGTGGTCGGAGGGCATGAAGCCGCTGCCCCACAGGCGCCCAAACAAGCTCTGCTCCGGGTGCTGCGTGCGGGCATGCATGACCACATATCCGGGCAGGTTCTTGTTCGTGCTGCCAAGCCCGTAGCTCAACCAGGCTCCCAGGCTCGGACGCCCCGGAACCTGGCTGCCCGTCTGGATGAAGGTGATCGCCGGATCATGGTTGATCGCCTCGGTGAAGGCGCTGTGCACGACGCACAATTCCTTCGTCACTGTCTGCGTGTGCGGCAGGAGTTCGCTCACCCAGACTCCGCGGTCGTTGTTCTCGCAATGCGTGAACTCATACTTGCTGGGGCAGACCGGCAGGGATTTCTGCTTCGACGTCATGCCGGTGATCCGCTGGCCGTCGCGCACGCGTTCCGGCAATTCCTCCCCGAACATCTCGCGCATCTTCGGCTTGTAGTCCCACATGTCGTGATGGCTGGGGCCGCCGCTCATGAAGAGGTAGATCACGCGCTTGGCCCGAGGTTTGTGATGCAGGCCGCCGTGGGCGTTACTCGCGCCTTCAGCCAACAGATCGCGCCCCAGCAGGTCGGCCATCGCCGCCGTGCCCAACCCCAGCGCCGAGCGGCCAAAGAACTGCCGCCGCGTCTGCATCAGTCCCAATTCGTGTGAGGTGGAATGGTTCATGACTATTTCAACTGACTGGTGTCTCAACCACGGATGAACACCGATGAACACGGATCATGGACAATTTCCCCCGCGCGGCCTCAACTTCGTCGTTGATGCCGTATTCGTGTCCATTCGTGTTCATCCGTGGTTCAAAATTCAATAAAGCAGAATCGCCGCGTCGCTGGCGAGGACGGCGTTCGCCACCTGCGTCCAGGCGGCATGTTCGACCGGATCCAACCCGGCGACTCCGGCCAGCAGTTTCCGGGCATCCTCCGGCGACTTCGTATAACGCTCCCGCATCGCCTGCAACAAGCCTTCGCAGGCCGCCTGTTCCGCGGCATTCGGCTCGCGACTGGCCAACAACTGATACATCCGGCTCAAACGCTCGCCCTCGTCGCGCTCGCGAAGCAAACGCTCCGCCAACTTGACGGCCGCCAGCAGACGCTGCGGCTCATTGAACAGTCCCAACGATTGCAGCGCTGTATTCGTCCTCGACCGGCGCACACAGCTCGACTCCCGGCTGGGCGCATCAAACAGGGTCATCATTGGATGCGGACTCGTGCGCTTCCAATAGACATACAGGCTGCGGCGAAATACACGCTCATCCGTGTCCGGCGTATACTCGACCGTGTTGCTGGCCGGATGCGTCAGCGCCTTCCACATGCCGACTGGCTGCCAGGGTTTGACGCCCTCGCCGCCCATGTGCGGATCCAAAAGCCCCGCCGCCCACAGCGCGACGTCCCTCAGAATCTCCGCGTCCAAACGATGCCCCGGCCCGCGGGCAAACAGCCGGTTCTCAGGGTCGTTGACTCCCTTCCGCCATGCGGAATCCTGCTGGAACGTGCGGCTCGTCAGCATCAGTCGCAACATGTGCTTCATGTCCCAACCGCTTTCCTGAAACTCCACCGCCAGCCAATCCAGCAGTTCCGGATGAGTCGGCTGCTGCCCCTGCAGGCCGAAGTCCTCGGGCGTACGCACCAATCCGTGCCCGAACACGCGCTGCCAGACGCGATTGATCAACACACGCGCGACCACCGGATGTTCCCGGGAAACCAACCACCGCCCCAATCCCAGGCGGTTGCGCGGCGCGTCCTCGGGCAAGCTGCCCATCGCGCTGAGCGCTCCCGGCTGCAAAGGCTCGCCAACCGGTTGGTCATATTCGCCGCGATTCAGCATGCGGGTCTTCCGGGGAACTCTGAAATCCACCGCAACGAGCGTGGTTGTCAGCCCTGCCTGGATGCGCGCCAAAGTCTCGCTCGCCCGACGAGCCCGCTCCATCCGTTCACTGTCCAGATCCAACCCATGCGCGTCGGCCAACATGAGAAGCCGGTCCTTGGCCTGGCACTCGGACCAGGCCCGCTTCTTGGCCAGGTCCGACCATGGGTTCCTCACCTTCACATCGATCCGCGACTTGCGATGCGAGCTGAGCAACTTGAACCGGAGGGCGTGCTCGCCCGCCTTCAGCCTCAAAGCAACCACGTTCCCCACTTCCCCACGACTCTCCCCGTCAACAAACAGTTCACTCCCACGTTCGCCAACGATCTCCAACCGCACGGTCATCTCAACCGGCGCGGTCACCCGCACCGACGCCCAACGCGAAGGATTCGATTCGGGCAATCCCTTGATGCGATCCCATTTCCAGTCCTCAACCTTCAGGCCTTTCGCCTTGTCGGCATGCCCCAGCACCTTGCCGAGATCCGACTCGCTCACCCCCTCAATCAGCTCATTCATCTCACGGCGAACGGCCGTCCAAATCGGCCAGTCCGCCGGATTGGAGGGAACCTTCTCCACTGGCCCGTATTGATAGGCGTTGCCATCCAAGGCGCCCTCCGCCGTGTTGTTGAAAAAGGCCATCATGCGATAGTACTCGACCTGCGGGATGGGATCGTACTTGTGCGTATGGCAGCGGGCGCAGTTCATCGACATCCCCAGGAAGGCCGTGCCGAGGTTCTCCACCCGGTCGAAGTTGTTCTTCGCCTGGAACTCCTCCGAGATCGCGCCGCCCTCGCCGGTTGAAGGATTCATCCGGACGTAGCCCGTGGCGATGCGCTGCTCCATCGTCGAATCCGGCAACAGGTCGCCCGCGATCTGCCAAAGGATGAACTGATCGAAGGGCAGGTTGTCGTTGAACGCCTTCACCACCCAGTCACGATACGGGTAAATGCCGCGCCGGTTGTCCAGGTGAAGCCCGTGGGTGTCGCCGTAACGCACGGCGTCCAGCCAGTAGCGGGCTTGATGCTCTCCGAAGCGCGGACTCGCCAGCAGATCATCCACCAACCGCGTGTAGGCCAGGGGCGTCTTGTCCGCCAAGAACGCCTCCAATTGCTCCGGTTCCGGCGGAAGGCCGGTCAGGACCAGGGCCGCGCGCCGGGCCAGGGCCGCGCGGTCCGCCCGTTCCGCAAAAGAGACGCCCGCATCACGTTGCTTTTCTTCAATCAGGGAGTCGATCGTCTTGCCCGCCTCGCGCGACGGCGGCACGAAGGCCCAATGCTTGGCATACTCGCCTCCCTGCCTGACCCACCTCGCCAACGTTTCACGCTCGGCCGACGTCAACTGCTTCTCCGCATCTTTGGGCGGCATCGGATCTTCGGCGTCAAACAACCGCGCAAGCATCTCGCTTTGCTCCGGCTTCTCCGGATCGATCGCCCGGTAGCCTCCCCGGTCCGCCGTCGCGCCCGCAAAGGTGTCCAGACGCAACTCCGACGCTTTTCTCGTGTCCGGACCATGGCAGACGAAACACTTGTCCGACAGGATCGGCAGGACTTCCCGGGAAAAACTGACTGACTTGTCAGCGGCATGAAGGGAGAAAACGCCGCCCGCGAGCAAAACAAGAATCGTCGCAAACACATGTCCGCGATGGCTGGGAACAAATGACATTGGAGGGAATAGTAATGATCGGGCGAACAGCTCTCAATGGTGAATCGGAGGGCTCCACCCACGGGAAGACGCGGTTCAAAGTGCACGGGAGACAGCAAACGCCACACGCGCGCGTCCCGCCAACGACTTCCTGGACCAAAGAACCGCGCCCTCAGCCCCCCACCGACTTCCGTCCAAACTCATTCAACAACGCCCCGGCCGTCTCGGCCTGCAATTCTCCGTCATGCGCAACAAACCGGGCAGCGAAGCGAAATGGAAGCTCCTGGGAGAATGTCACGTCCACGCCCAAGGCAGGCGAAACCTCCATCAATCCCCAGCCTCGCATGTAATACTGGTTCCGCACATTTCCCGGATGCCCCATCAACGCCACGCCAACCGTGGCTCCGCCAATCTTCCCCGAGCAGTCAATCCACTCCGGCGCCTTGCGTTCGCCATCGGCATCCCAGTAGTTGCCCTCCGGATTCACCCGCCCTTCCGAATCCCGCATCGTTCCGCCGTCCTCGGGATCGATCAGATCATTCACCCGGACACCGCAGAATGAATGTCGATCCGCCTCCATGACCGCCGCCCCCTGGGCCGGGACCAACGTCGTGAAATGATCGATGATCGTGTGCTCGCCGGATTGCGTGATCTCGCAGCGCCGCTGCTCAATCAGGATTGTCTCGCCCGTCGCTGAATTTCGTTCCCGAGTCCGCCAATGAAGCGTCAGATCGATCGTCGCCTTGCCTCCGCCTGACCACTTCACCTCCACGATCTCCTGAATTCCCGAGGGCCCGAGATGGTATAGGTTTCGCTCCTCTGTGTGCCATTTATCCGATCGCGCCTGCTCCGGAAAATTCAGCTTCCGATAAAAATCGATCACCCGCCCATCCTCCGTCCGCACCCGGCCATGGCCGCACATCACCGATTGATGATGGATAAAGCAATACTGATGCGAATCCGTGACCGGAAACCCCGCCGGCGTCAGCACGGGATAAAATTCCGGCTTCAAACGAAAATGGGTCGGGTAGTCGGCGGAGAAGATCAACGACGTCACGTAGCGATCCTGATTCGTGATCTTCAAACGCCGCGTCTGCCCGCGGAAGGGCTGTTGATCCTCGACCGCAAAATCCGCGGGGCGGGCCTGCGCGGCCGGGGCGGCGGATTGCGCGGCGACTGCAGAGCCCAACGCAGCGGATGCGGTCAGAAAACCACGACGGGAAAGTTCTGGCATGGAATGGGTTTACCCGGATCAGATGCAGCGAAGCAATATCGGACCGCAGGTCTGCGACCCGCGGTCCGTAGCGCAGCCGTCCCGCCTGCGCTACATGGGCTGCCGCCGCCATGCCCGCTCCTTGAAACCGTCGAAACCCTCCTCGCAAAGGATGGATTCCTCCTCCATTTCCCGTATTCTCCCCCACGTGCAGTCCGCATCAAAAACCGATTCCTCCTCGACCGTCGAACTCTCCATCGAGGGCATGACCTGTCAGGGTTGCGCGCGTCATGCGACCGAGGCCCTGCAGGGCGTGGCCGGGGTGGACAGCGCGCAAGTGCGACTCGATCAGGCCGCCGCCACGGTGCGCGTCATGCCCGAGGCGACCGTGCTCGTGCCGGACCTCATCGCCGCGATTGAAGCCGCCGGATTCGAGGCGAAGGAAATCCAGTCCGACGACAACGCCGGGGCCGCTTCGACCGGCGTTTCCTGGTCCGGTTGGAAGCTGAACGTCCTGCTCGGCGTCCCGGCGACGCTGTTCTTCATGATCGCCGAATGGGGCTTCGGCGTCGGGATGGAGAACTGGTTTCATTGGGCGGGATTCGCGGTCGCGCTGCCGGTCCAGATCCTCTGCGGCGGGCGCTTCTATCGCGGCGCGTGGAAGCAACTCAAGCGAGGCCAGTCCAACATGGACACCCTCGTCTCGCTCGGCTCCACCACCGCCTTTGCCTACAGCGCCTGGGGACTGTTCGCCGGCTGGGAGGGACACCTCTACTTCATGGAATCGGTCGGCATCATCACCTTTGTCAGCGTGGGGCATTGGATGGAGGCTCTCACCAGCGCCCGGGCAGCCGGCGCCATGGAAGCCCTGCTTGACCTGGCGCCGGACAAAGCGACCCGACTCGGCCCCGGCACCGCCGAGGAATCCGTCCCCGTCGCGAATCTGAAACGCGGCGACCAGGTCGTCCTGAAGCCGGGCGACCGCGTGCCGGTGGACGGCGAAATCACCGAGGGCGCGTCGGCCGTCGATGAAGCCATGCTCACCGGCGAGTCGCTGCCCGTCGAGAAGCAGCCGGGGTCCAAAGTGTTCGGGGGCACGCTCAACCAGAACGGCCGCCTCGTGATGACCGTGACGGAAACCGGCGACGCCACGGCCCTGGCGCAGATCATCGCCGTCGTCCAGCGCGCGCAGACGAGCCGCGCCAACATCCAGAAGCTCGGCGACAAGGTCAGCAGCGTTTTTGTTCCGATTGTCATCGGCATAGCGCTATTGACCGCGGCGGGCTGGTATTGGGCTCCGGATCAGGCTCGTGAAATGGCGACTTCCCTCTCGTCCTTTCTTTGGGACGTCTCGCCGCCGGACGCTGCCCTGACTGCCGCCGTCATCCACGCAGCCGCTGTGCTGATTGTCTCCTGTCCCTGCGCCATGGGCCTGGCGACTCCCATCGCCATCATGGCCGGAACCAACGCCGCCGCCCGCCGCGGCATCCTGATCCGCGATGGCGAGGCCCTCGAGAAATCGGGCGCCATCGACGCCGTCCTGTTCGACAAGACCGGCACGCTTACCTCGGGCCGCCCCAGTGTCGAGGACCGGGTCGACCTGGGCAAAGCCGCAGAAACCGACAGTTGGGACTCCGCGGCCCTCGCAGCCGCTCTCGCCCGCCCGTCCAATCATCCTCTCAGCCAAGCCTTGGTGAAGGCGTCGCCTGCAGACGCCCACGCTCCCGGGTTCACCGATTGGAAGGAACTGCAGGGAAGGGGCATCGAGGCAACAAGCGCTTCCGACCACTGGCGACTCGGCTCCTTGAGCTGGCTGCAGGAATCCGACATCAAGACCGAGGCAGCCGACGCCTTTGCCGGGAAATGGTCAGACAAGGGAGCCACCGTAATCGGCCTCGCCGAAACCAACCGCCTGCTCGCGACCTTCGCTCTGACCGACACGCTGAAACCCGGCGCCGCAGAGGTCATCCAGAACCTGCGAACCGAAAACTGCCTGTCGTGGCTGATCAGCGGGGATCGGCAGGAAGCCGCCGAGGAAATCGCGCGCCAGGTCGGCATCCCTCGCGAACGGGTCTTCTCCGAAGTTCGCCCCGAGGAAAAAGCGGGCATCGTCGAACGCCTGCAATCCGAAGGCCGTCAAGTCGCCTTCGTCGGCGACGGCATCAACGACGCTCCCGCGCTCAAGCAAGCGGACCTCGGCATCGCGGTCAGCCGCGCCAGCGACGTGGCGCGCGAAGCCGCCGACATCATCCTGTTGAACTCGGACATCCACTCGATACCGGAGGCGCTGGGACTCGCGCGGGCAACGCTGAGAACGATCAAGCAGAACCTCTTCTGGGCCTTCTTCTATAACGCCGCCGCCATCCCGCTCGCCGCGCTGGGCTTTCTCAACCCCATGCTCTGCGCCGCCGCCATGGGCTTCTCGGACCTGGTCGTCGTGGGCAACGCGTTGCGACTGCGGGGATGGAAGGCCAAGCGATGACGAACGCCTGAACACCAACGAAATCCAGCGGTATCGGGAAAGACAACGACTTCAAGGCCCGCTCCAATTCCTCCTCGCTGGAAACCAAGATTTCCGCCGCGGGCGAGCATACGGTCGCCGCAGCCAACCCGAACGCCGCCAAGGCCGACGCTGTTGCCGCCGCAAGACTCATGAGTAGTGCGGCGGTTTGCGGTCGTCGCCGCGGATCTCGTCCTGACGCATCTCCCGCAGCGTGTCAGCAATGCGCTCCTGTTGCGACAAGGCTTTCGACAGAACCTTGCCCTGCTCCATCACCACCTTGTTGAGTTCCTCATACTGGTGTTCGAGATGCGCAATAATGGACTCCATCCGCACCAACTTCTCGCCAAGCTCGTCTTCAGACATGGGCGAAGCCTATCCGGCAATGCGCTGAAAACGAACTCAATTCGGCAGACCGCCGCCTCGCAAGTCGCGCGGAATCCATTCCGTTCGCAGCGCATCTGGCGTTCCAAGTCGATGCCGACCTGAATCCCACGACTCCAGAATCCGCCAAGCAAACGGAGATGAATCCCGCTCTACTTCGCCAGATCCCGGATCTTCACATCCTTGAACCAAACGACCTGACCGTGATTCTGGAAACCGATCCGCCCGGTGCGCGGCAGATCCTTCAACGCGGTCTTGAACTTGTTCTTCGTCCCGTCGGGATTCATGCCCGCCGTGTCCCAGTCATCGACGTTGACGCTGACGACCTCCACCCCGTTGATCTCAACACTGATCATGGGACCGCGGCAGGTGAGCTTCATCCGGTTCCACTCGCCCACCGGCTTGGACGGATCCGATGAGGGAGCCTTGCCCTCGTAGAAGGAGCCGTTGCCCTTCTTTGGATCCACCTGGTCAAGCCCCTTGTGCTTCGCCCAGCCCGCGTTGTCCATCAACTGGATCTCAAAACCGCCCTGCACCGGGTTGCTGGGATCGGTGCGATAAAACACCCCGCTGTTGGCGGCCTCGCTCAACTTGTAGGAGAAGGTCAACGCAAAGTCGGAATAGTCCTTCTTCGTCCAGATGTAGCCCATGCCGACCGTGCGCTTGCGTCCCTTCTTGTCCGCCTTCTCCTCCATGCGACAGGTCATGGCCCCATCCTCGATCACCCAACCGCCCTCGCGATACTCAAAGGCGTCAAGGCTCTTGCCGTTGAACAGAACCTCCGCTGGCGCGGCGCTCAACAGGGTCACGGACGAGAAGACGGATACGGCGAGAAGGGATGGTTTGATCATGGCGGAAGTATTCGTCCGCGGCCGGGGATCCGTCAAAGGAAAGGAACGGAACGAATTGCCCTCATGATTGCCATTCGCCGCGAAATCCGCTTACGATTCCCGCCTTGATCATGCGTCGATTCAACCATGCCATTCTGCTGCTGCTGCTTTCGCTGACTGCATCGGCGCGCGCCGCTGATCCCGCGTCGCAACAGGCTGCGATCGACCATTTTGAGATGGCCATCCGTCCCGTCCTGGTGGAGACCTGCCAGCAGTGCCATGGCCCTGAGAAAGCGCGCAACGGTCTGCGCCTGGATTCCCGTGCGGCGCTGCTCAGGGGCGGCGAAAGCGGCCCGGCCATCCGCCCCGGAAACGCCAAGGGCAGCCTCCTCTTTCACGCCCTCACCCACAGCGAGGAATTGAAGATGCCGCCGGATGGCAAACTCGATTACCGGACCTTCAACGCCTTCGTCAAATGGATCGACGACGGCGCAATCTGGCCCGGTCAAATGGAGGGCGCCGCCAGGACCAACGTCAGCCTCGCGAAGAGTCACACCGCCGCAGACGACGCCCCGATCAAAACCGACTTCTGGTCCTTCCAGCCCATCGCCAGCCCGGCGCCGCCGGCGGTGACCAACTCGATGTGGCCCAGGAACGCCATCGACCAATTCATCCTGAACCGACTGGAAGAAACCGGACTCCAACCCGCGCCGCAGGCCGAACGGCGAACCCTGGTCCGCCGCCTGCACCTCGACCTCACCGGCCTGCCGCCGACGCCCGAACAGATGCGCCGAGCCCTGGATGACAACTCACCCCGGGCGATCCCCAACCTGATCGATCGCCTGCTTGCCTCGCCGCACTACGGCGAGCGCTGGGGACGCCACTGGCTCGACATCGCGCGTTACGCCGACTCCAACGGCCTCGACGAAAACATGGCCTACCCCAGCGCCTGGCGATACCGCGATTACGTCATCCGCGCCTTCAACGAGGACAAGCCCTACGACCAGTTCGTCATCGAACAACTCGCCGGCGACCTGCTGCCCAAACGCAAGGACCCCGACCGCGAGATCGAACGCTACCTCGCCACCGGCTTCCTCGCCATCGGCCCCAAGATGCTGGCCTGCGACGATCCCGACAAGATGCGCCGCGACATCGTGGACGATCAGATCGATACCATCGGCCGGGCGCTGCTGGGGCTTTCGCTCGGTTGCGCGCGGTGTCATGACCACAAGTTCGACCCCGTTCCCACCAGCGACTACTACGGCCTCGCCGGCATCTTCATGTCCACGGAGACCGTTTTCGACTACAAGGTCGTGGCCAAGTGGGTGGAACACGAACTGCCGCCCTACAAGTCCGAACCGCTGCGCGCTGAACTGGCTCGGCTCCGAGCCGAGAAAGCCCCGCTCGACAAGTTGACCAAGGCCAACAAGGAACTCAACCCGGCGCAGGCGAAACGGAACCAGGAACTGCAGGCGCGCATCTCGGCATTGAAGACGACCCTCGCCGCCATGCCGACGGGCATGTTCGTTCGTGACAAGGATATCGCCGACACGGCAATCCACATCCGCGGCAACTACCTGACGCTGGGGCAAACCATTCCGCGTCGCACGCCGCGGGCCATCGCTTCCGTCGCGACGCCGAAGATCGATCAAAGCCAGAGCGGCCGACTCCAACTTGCGCGCTGGCTGACCAACCCGGAACATCCACTGACCGCGCGCGTGATCGCCAACCGGATCTGGCTGCTGCGCTTCGGTCGGGGTCTGGTCGCGACGCCGGACAACTTCGGCAACCTCGGATCACTGCCCACCCACCCCGAACTGCTGGACCATCTTGCCTCCCACCTGATCCAATCCGGTTGGAGTCTCAAGTCGCTGCACCGCTTGATCCTGAATTCGGCAACCTACCAGATGGCCGCCGCCGCCAACCCCACTGCCGAGCAGAGCGACCCGAAGAACACGCTCTACTGGAGTTGGCAAGCGCGACGCCTCGAAGCCGAGGCCATTCGGGACTCAATTCTGCAGGTCAGCGGCCGCCTCGACACCCGCCCCGCCGGCCCGCCTCTGGACGATGCGCTCTACAAGTATGTGAACAAAGGCCGCCTCGCAGACCGCTTCGAAAAACCCATCCGCTCCGTCTACCTGCCCGTGCTGCGAAGCAATCCCTTCGATGGTTTCGCCGCATTCGACTTTGCCGACGCCTCAGTCGTCGTCGGCAAGCGCGTTTCCTCCACCGTCGCTCCGCAGGCGCTGTTCCTGATGAATTCCGACCTCGTCCACGAAGCCTCCCGCGAACTGGCCAAGACGCTCCTGCTCGACCACCCGGAATCAACCGCGAGGCAAGTTGAAGCAGCCTACCACACCTGCTTCACCCGAGCTCCCAGCGCACGGGAATCAGACGCCGCCAACGCGTTCCTCGCTCGCTACGAAAGACAACTGCGGACTGAGTCCGCCCCCGCTCAGCAAGCCGAACCTCTCGCCGCGCTCATCCGCGCGCTCTTCGCTGCGAATGAATTCGTCTACCTGCGCTGACCCCGGACTCCCACGCCGGAGCGAGAATCGACTCGACCCGAGCGGCCCTGCTTGCAGTCACTGGAGATTCCTCGCGTTCATCCTCGTCGCAACAACGCTCGCAGGCGGCGCTGTCAACCAAGCCGCCAATCGCGCTCCCGACCTGCGCAACTTCGCCTACCCGGAATCGGACTTGTCCGATCGCCCTGCCATTCTCAAGAACGGCCGCTTCATCGGCGACCATCTCACCGTTGAGGTGGCCTTGTCGTTGAAGAAGCGTATGGAGCAAGAAGGCCGCGCCTACGGCATCGTGGTGGTGAACGTGGATTCAGGCGGTTCCGGAAGCTTTCGCCACCTTTGCCTCCTGACCACGGAGGGACGGGAAACCGTTTGCGCCGACACGGTTCTCCTCGGCGACCGCATCAAGATTACCCGACTGTCGTCACGCGAAAACCGTGTGCTTGTTCAGAGCCTGGTTCGCCAATCCAGCGAATCTTTCGCCGTTCAGCCGACCATCAAACAAACCATGGGCTTCACGATTGAGAAGGGGAGGCTGAAACCTGTGAAATGATTGTGCCCGAGCGCCGCGCCGACGCGCCATCGCTCAAAGCAGCGACTGCTGGGAGCCGCGTCCGCCCGGTTTCAGACCCAGGCGCGTCCAGCCCAACTCCGTCACGATGCGACCCTGGGGCGTGCGATTCAGATAGCCCTCCATGATCAGGTAGGGCTCGTAGACTTCCTCCAACGTGTCCCGCTCCTCGCCGACCGCCACGGATAGCGAGCCGATCCCGACCGGCCCGCCCGCAAATTTCACGCAGATGGTCTGCAGGATGCGCTTGTCCATCTCATCCAGGCCATGCTCATCGATCTCCAGCATCGCCAGGGCCTGGTCGGCAACCTCGCCCGTGATCGCCCCATCAGCCCTGACCTGAGCGTAATCACGCACCCGCCGCAACAAGTTGTTGGCAATCCGCGGCGTTCCCCGACTCCGACGCGAGATCTCCTCCGCGCCGCGTTCATCAATCTCCACGCTCAACAAACGCGCCGAGCGCACCACGATCGATCGCAGTTGCTCGACATTGTAGTAATCCACCCGCTCGTGCATCGGAAACCGCGTCAACAAGGGGGCCGTCAGCAAACCGCTGCGCGTGGTCGCGCCAATCAAGGTGAACCGCGGCAGATCCAGGCGGACGCTCCGGGCGTTTGGTCCCTGGTCGATGACGATATCCAGCTTGAAGTCCTCCATCGCCGGGTAGAGATACTCCTCGATCGTCTTCTGCAATCGGTGGATCTCATCGATGAACAACACATCGCCCCGCTCCAGGTTGGTGAGCAAGCCGGCAAGGTCTCCGGGCTTCTCGATCACGGGGCCGGCCGTGGCGTGCATGTTGCCCCCCATGCACTTGGCGATGATGTTTGAAAGCGTGGTCTTCCCCAACCCGGGCGGCCCGCTCAGCAACACGTGATCCAACGCGTCCCCCCGCTGCTTGGCCGCCGTCACCGCAATCTCAAGCCGTTCCTTCACCTTGGCCTGCCCGGTGAAATCCGAGAACAAAGACGGCCGCAACGACACTTCCAGCGCGGTGTCGGGCTGGTTCAGGGAGTCAGTCGTGCGGGCTTCGGACATACGCGACCGAGGATGCTGAACGCCCCGAACCGCGACAAGGAAAATGGAATCCTTGTTCCCGGTTCTTCATTCCCGATCCCTCGTCCTCGCGCCAACCGCGCCCGGCGCCCGCCATTTTCACCTTTGCTCCGTTTCGCGTGAGCTTTAGACTTCCCCGCTTATGAGCGACTCCCCCGTTCCCAAGATGCAGAAGTGGCCCTTTTTGATCGGCGATGTGATTGCCCTCATCGCCTGTTACGTGATCTACAACATGGGCGGGGAGACCTTTGAAACCGGCAAGGCCTTCGCCTGTGTGGCCTGCGTCGTCTTCGGCGCCGTGTTCGCCGCTTACCCGTTCATCCAGGAGTATCGCCTCAACGCCCGATTCGCCGAAGCCGACCAACTGGCCCAAGTCACCGAATTCATGGGAAAACTGGAGAAGGTGAAGAACGGCGTGACCGTGGCCACCGCCCATCTTGAAACCGCCCAGGACTATTCCGAAAAGACCATCGAATCGTCCCGGGAAATCGCCGAACGCATGACCGACGAGGCCAAGGCCTTCGCCGAGTTCATGGCCAAGGCCAACGACACCGAGAAAGCGCATCTCCAACTGGAGGTCGACAAGCTCAAGCAGGCCGAAGGAGAATGGCTGAAGACCGTAGTCACCCTGCTCGATGAAACCCATCGCCTCTTCCGGGCAGCCGCGGCTTCTGGCAATACCCGCGTTGCTGAACAACTCGCCAAGTTCCAGATGGCCTGCCGGGGTACAGCCAGCCGCGTCGGATTGATCGCCTTCGAGGCCGAGTTCGGGGAACCCTTCAACCCCGAAAAACACGCCCTTCCCGACCCAAATGCCGAGGCTCCGGAAGACGCGCGCGTCGGCGCAACCATCGCCCCGGGCTACACCTTTCAGAGACAACCCGTCAGGCCAGCCTTGGTCGAATTGCAGGGCGTCGCCTCCCACGCTGCGGAAGCCCCTCAATCAGCCGACAACACGGGCCCCATGGGAACGCCAACGACGGCCGCCCCACCCACGGAGCCGTCGACAGAACCCGAATTGCCAGCGGAAACCACCGAGCTTACAGAGCCCACCGAGCCTGCAGATGCCACCGAGCCCACCGAAACCGAAGAACCGGAGGAAACCACGAGCTCGGTAGAGACGACAGCCGGAATGCCAGACGAGCCCGAAGAAAGTTTGACCGACGACACTGCCGAAATCGCCGAGGAGGAAGCCGCCGCGGAATCCTTCTCCGAGGAAGCCGACTTCATCGCCAACGAGCTGGCGCAACTCGAGAAAGCGGACGCGCCCCCCTCATCCGACGAGGACGAGGACCCAAATGCGGGGCAGCGGGAACTTCTTTGAACCCGCGGCCCGGTCCGCAGACCAGCAGCGCCCGCACCCAACTCGCGCACGAGACGGCGCCGCTTGCAAAATCCTCAGGCAGAATCGATATTCGCCCCGTTATCCATGAATATCCGCCGCGCTCAATCGATCCCCGCTCCACCTCCCGCCCGCCTGACCAACGCGATTCTGGCCCTCTCAATCGCTGTCTTGGCGATGGCAGCTCCAGTCACTGATGCCGCCCCGGCACAACCCAACATCATTCTGATCATGGCGGACGACCTTGGCGTCGGCGATATCGGCGCCTACGGCCACAAGCTGTCCAAACTTCCCGCGGCAAGACAAACCGGCCTTCACGGCGCTGACCGGGAGAAGATCAGCACGCCGCACATCAACCGCGTCTACGCCGAGGGGCGTCGCTACTTCAACGCGCACTCGCCGTCCTCAGTCTGCTCCCCAACCCGTTTTGCCGTCCTGACCGGGGCCTACCCTTGGCGAGAGAACCGCGTGCCCCGACACCTCACCGCCGGCGAAACGCTGGTCCTCAATAAAGGCGAAATGACCGTCGCAACGCTCCTCAAGCAGGCCGGCTACGCGACCGCCTGTATCGGCAAATGGCACTTGGGAGCCCAACGGTGCGCGAAAATCGACTGGAACAAACCCCTCTCTCCCGGCCCCAATCAGTTCGGCTTCGACCAATTCTTCGGCGTCCTCAACAGCCACAACCAGGCCCCCTTCGTCTGGATCGAGAATCTCCAGGTCATGGGGCGTCAACCAGGCGAAACAATCAAGATCGAGGGCAACCGAAAGGAGGTCAGCGGCATTCGCCTCAAACGCCGCACTCCCGAGATCAGCGCGACACTCGCCCAACGCGCCGCCCGCTTCATCGAGGAAAACAAGGATCGCCCCTTCTTTCTCTACTATCCCGCCTGCACCGTCCACGCGCCGCACGAACCCGCCTCCTTCATGAAAGGCAAGTCCGGCGCGGGCGCCTACGGCGATTCCGCGCAGGAGTTCGACTGGCAGGTCGGCCGCATCCTCGCCGCCCTGGGCCGGAACAACCTCCACGAACGGACCCTCCTGATCATCACCAGCGACAACGGCGCCGCAACCGCTCCCGGACGCAAACACGGCCACGCCTCCAACGCCCGCCTCCGCGGCCAGAAGGCCGGCATCTACGAAGGAGGCCATCGCGTTCCCTTCATTGCCCGCTGGCCGGGAACCATTCCGCCGGCCAGCGACAGCCTCGAGGTTATTTCCCTGGTCGACTTCCTCGCCACCGCCTGCGCCGCCGCCGGCGTGGATTTGCCCGACGATGTGGCCCCCGACAGCCATGACCTCCTGCCTGAAATGACCGGCAAAACACTCAAGGCCGCACTCGAATCAGACGCCAAGCAATTGAAACCCGTCCGCGAGGCCACCATCACCGCCTCCAAGTTCCAGAACCACCTCGCCATTCGCCAGGGCCCTTGGAAACTCATTACCGTTCGCGAACCCGTCGGCGTCACCCCCCTCGCCCCCTACAAACCCGGCCAGTTCGGCCCCGACAAACCGGAACTCTACCGCATCGCCTCCGACCCCTCCGAGACACTCAACCTCTACGACAATCACAAGGATGTCGCCGAACGCTTGCAGGCCCTGCTGGAGGAAATCGAGAAACAGGGCTACAGCCGCCCCGGGTTCCGGCCGGACGATGCCGGGCAAAATTGAGTTGAGGATCATAAGCCAAGGCGCCTCCCTCGCAGCCACCGCTCAAGAGTTTCCCTGTCCCCACCTCAAGCCCCCCCTTGACGTTGCCACCGCGCCCGACGAAGGAATCAATTCCGCTCCACCTGAATTCGGTGGAGCAGCCCCGCTGAAAAGGACCGACTCCGCTTGCGCAGCCGCCGCCCAGGGAATAACCTCCCGCAGATGAAGTCTTTTATTGCGGGAACGCTGACGCTTCTGCTCGCGGCCATGCCGTCTTGGGGCGCAGAGACCGTGGACGCTCCACCAAAAGCGCCCGCTGACGCTCCCCCGGATGGCCCCTCAGTCGACCAGGACGCGCCGGCCTCCGGTGTGCAGAAGATCTTCATTCTGCCCATCCGGGAACCCATCATGTCTCCCCTGACCTACCTGCTTCGCCGCGGCGTCAAGGAAGCCATGGCCTCCAAGGCCGACGCCCTGATCCTGCACATGGACACGCCCGGCGGCAGCGTGGCTGTGACGGAGGAAATTATCGACATTATCAGCAAGTTCAAAGGGGAAACGATCACCTTCGTGGACTCCAAGGCCATGTCCGCAGGAGCCTTCATCTCAGCTGCAACCCAGCGGATCTACATGTCTGACAAAGGCATCATCGGCGCCGCCGCCGTCATTGGAATGGGCGGCGACCTTGAACCCACCGTCGAGGCCAAGGCCCAATCCATGGTCCTCGCCATGATTCGAACGCAAGCCCAGAAAAATGGCCATGACATCGACGTGCTCGAGGCCATGATCGACAAGGACAAGGAGTTGATCATCGATGGTGAAACCCTTTGCGAGGAAGGCAAACTGCTCAGTCTCACAGCACTGGAAGCCGAGAAAGAATATGGCGACCCGCCCAAACCGCTGCTTTCTCTCGGAACCTACAAAGACCTCGACGCCCTGATCGAGGGACTCGGCTACGGCAATGCCGAACGCACGGATATCCAACCGCTCGGGGCCGAAAAACTGGCCAGCTGGCTGAATGCCGTTTCCGGCATCCTTCTGATCATCGGCATCGGCGGCGTCTGGGTGGAGATGAAGACGCCCGGTTTCGGCCTGCCCGGCATCGTCGGCATCATTGCCTTCACCCTCTTCTTCTTCGGCAGCTACGCCGCCGGGTTGGCGGGGATGGAATGGCTGATCGTCTTCCTCCTCGGCATCGCGCTCATCGGCCTGGAGATCTTCATCTTCCCCGGAACCCTCGTCCTGGGACTTTCCGGAGTGGCCCTCGTGCTGCTGACCATCATCATGGCATTGGCCGACTACTACCCAGGCGCGCCGATCAATTTCGCCTTTGTGGGGCAGGCCTTGGAGAACTCCCTCCTGATCCTGATCCAAGCCACCGGCGGAACCATCGTGCTGATGTGGCTGCTCTACCGCTGGTTCTTCCCGCGCCTGGCGGCCAGTTCCTCCACGGTGGGAGCCATGGTCTCCTCTTCGGCCAGCGGCATGCTGGAAGCCAGACAGATCCACGAGCTACAACAGGCCCGCATCGGTCAGGTCGGCGAAACCATCTCCCCACTCCGCCCCGGCGGAAAAGCCAACTTCGAGGGCAAGATCGTCAGTGTCGTCTCCGACGCCGGCATGCTCGACGCCGGAGTCCGGGTGAAAATCGTCGGCAATAGCGGCTACGACGCCTTGGTGGAACCGGTTGAAGACGGGGTGTGATGGCGGCGGACGACTGCGTAGGGCGCCGGCGTTCCCCTTGAACTGGCACGGTAGCGCAGCCGTCCCGGCTGCGGGTTCTTGCGGCGTCCCGCCGCAAATGGATTGAAGGAGCACAGCCCCGCATCGCATTGGAGCGCGGACACCATGTCCGGAAGGAACCTTCTTTGGGATTTGGAGCTTGGGATTTCGGCCAACAGCCCCAATCGAACAGAGACCATTTTCTATTGCGAACCTCCACCTTGAGCGATCCCGCCGCGCTTCCCAGATTCCCGTTGACCGTCCTTTGACGGCGCTCTTTAATCCGCGGCCCTGTAAAAGGACTCAAAACGAACAATACACGAAAAAATCACCAAGTAATGAGCGATAAAATTGTCCCTCTCATCGGTTCCGGCGTCGCCGGCCCCCTCGGCGCGATTCATCTGCCCCGTCTCTGGCAAAAGGTCTCCCTCAGCGCAGTCGGCAAGCTGGCCGACGGCTATGACGCCTGTGGCCAGGGATACGACCAAATGACCCTCGACGGCCTCGGAGTCGATCGTGACGCCGCCGTCGCCTACATCACCGACAACAAGCCGTCCTACACCCAGTTCGAAGCGTGGGTGAAGGAGAATGGTTCCAAGACCGACGAAGCCTCCATCCAAGCCTCCAATGACGCCATCCGCGGCTACAACCACGGCGACGACGTTCGCAAGGGCATCTTCGACGCGGTCGGCCTGACCGACGACAGCTGCTCCTTCCGCGGCGCGGTGGACCTGAACAATCTGGATGACTGGGCGGAGTTCCACTCCGCTGAGATCAAGGGTTGATCCCGAAGATCTGAAATCCTTCGACAACCGCGGTTCATCGCCGGGCATCCGCCCTGATGAACCGCGTTTTTTTTATTCCTGCGCCCGCCTCCATGCCCGCAATCGGGGGGCTCAGTCTAGCGTCTTGCGGTAAACGCAGATCTCACCTTCCCCGTAATAGGCAATCAGAAGGGCTCCTTCGGAGGAGATATCCTCGAAAAGATCCTGCATCAACTCATGTTCCTTAGGCCAGGGATAGACGAAGAAGACATCAATTTCCTCGGTGTCATGGTCCATTCCTTCAAATCGCGGACTGAAGTGAAAGGCTCCGGAGTTGTGCCAGGTAGCCTCCGGCCGGACCAGTTCAGCCCCGGCAACGCCTTCATATTGCGAATAGCCTTCGGGGAAATAGCTGCCGTGCACCATGGTGGCTGCCAGCCCCCACCGTCGGGCCAGTTCCCGGGATGCCTCCACGAGTTTCCCGTCAATTTCCAATCCATACGCCTGGTATCCGAGGGTCGCCGCCAGGCACACGCCCAAACCAAATCCGCTGCCCAGTTCACAGAAAACCCTGCCGATCGGCAAATCCTGCTCGGTCACGACAGCCAACGCAGCATAAAGCAACGCCCCATCGCTTGGCACGTAACTGCGATTCTCTCGATACCTGCCTGAATCATCAAAGTCGTCGATCAAGCGATCCACCTCATCGATCAACCCGGACGCCTCAGAGGACAACTCAACCGCGGAAATATCGAGCGAAAGCTCTTCGACAGGCATAGGTTCGCTTCGCATGCGCACCGTGTTCAAAGCAAGATTTTTCTGCCGTTGACTCATGAAAAGGGCCAATCAACGCTGGCTCTTCTGACCACACCCACCCATAATCCTCCGAAGACAGGCGCGAATCGGACTTATCGCCATCGTCAGGTCGAATGTGGAAGGAAACCTGCTTCTCAGAAGGGTTTCGCCAAAGTGAGAATCAACGCTCCTCAAACCAGTTGGTCGAAGTGGTGCGCTCTCGTTGCGACACTGTTGTTCGCCGCCGCGTCTGCCGCGCAACCAACGCCCCGCCCCGTCTCCCCGGCAGCCATCCGGGACCTTAGCGGAAATCCAGAATCGCAGGCACTTGAGATCGTCACTTCCGGCATAGTCGCCAGTTTCCTGCCGGGCCATAACGCCATCTTCCTGCTGCAGGAAACCGCGGGCGTGCTGGTTAGCCTGAATGAGCTCGCCCCCCCCCCGATCGGAGAACGGGTCGAAATCCGCGGGCGAATTGCAGTTGGCGATGTTACCCACCTGCGCGCGGATCAGATCAAGCTTCGAGGTGACGCGGTCCTGACTTCTCCTCGGTCATTCCGGGCAGACGAGTCTCCCGCCGAAGCCAAACCCTACCGATGGCGTGAGTTTCGCGGCGTGGTGCACAAGGCAACCAAAAATCAGACCGGCTGGCTGATCGAAGCGATCGCCAACGGGCGCCAGTTCAAGATCGCGACGCTGAGACGCGGCCGCGCCGTCACCTCCTATGTCGTCAATGCCGTGGTCCGGTTTCGGGGCGTCACTCTGCCCGGCGACGCCATCGGCGAGTCGCCCGAAGAAACTGTCCTCTGGGTCGATAGTTGGGACCGTATCCGCCGTCTACGCAAGCCGCCCTCGAATCCCTTCGCGATCTCCCGCACAACGATTGCCGCAGCCATCCGGATGGAGCCCCGGGACATGCCTCCCGGAAGAGTGCGCCTCCGCGGACGTGTCGCATCAGTGACAAACACCATTCGGCTCGCCGACATCACCGGGGAAATCCTGGTGCCCCCCGCCGAAGACACCGCCCCCATCAACCGAGGAGACCTGGTGGACGCCCTGGGCTTCCTGACCGTTCGCAACGGAAAACCCGAGATGGTTATCGCGGAATTTCGACATCTCGCGGACGCAACCTCCGTCTCACCTCCGGACACGGACACGCCCTTGGACTCCATCCCTTGGGATTCCTTGTCCCCCCTGCTGCGCACTACCGGGGCCATTCACGCGCTTTGGGATCACCAAAGCGACATGAACTTCGCGCCAAGCTGACCGGCGTGGTGACCTGGACCAGCAGCCAACTCAGGACCGTCTACCTCACTCAAGACGGTCGCGGACTCCGTATCGACAACGCTGACACCAGCCGCAATCCAGCCCCCGGCGATTTGGTCACTGTCGCAGGTTTGGTTCGCTTGACGGACACGGGCCCCACGCTGACCAACGCAACGATGAGTCGAATCGGCGGAGCCGAATTACCCGAACCGGCCAAGGCCAGCGCGACCGGCCTGATCGCGGGCATGCACAATCTGGACCGAATTGAAATCGAGGCCGTTGTGCGCCGCCTGAATGCCGGTCCGAAAAGCCTGAACCTCAAGCTTGCCTACGCCGGAAGAACCTTTCAGGCCACGGCGCCAATGCCCCCTGAAGCCCCCCCCGCCTCGTGGACGCCCGCGTGAGGATTGTCGGCGTCGCAACATCCCGTTTCGACGCCTTCGGCAGACCGGAGACTTCGACCATCCTCATGAACGATTTGGACGACCTCGACGTGCTGTCGCCGAGCCCCGGAAGCCCCTATGACGAACCAGCGGCAACCATCGCAGCGTTGAAAGCGTTACGCGGGGAGACCCGCGTAACGCGGCGCAATCGCCTCGAAGCGACAGTGAATCTGGCATGGCCGGACCGCCTGTTCCTGACCGATCAAACCGGCTGGATCGAAGCACGGTTAACCGATTCGGCGCCTTCATTCGCAGCCGGGGACAAGGTCAACCTCCTTGGATTCCTCCAGAACACACCTCAAGGCGTCCGCCTCGAAGACGCCACGGGCACGCTGCTGTCTGCCGGAGCTCCGCCCCCTGCGCGTCCCTACGCCGCCCAGGAACTGCTCAAGTCTGAATACGTGGGGGAACGGGTCTCAGTTCAAGGCAAGGTCCTGGATATCGATCCGGATGAGTCCTACTACTCCGCACTGATGGACGGCGATGGAACCCAATTCAAAGCCATCATTCCTCGGGCGAACCTGTCTGAATCACCTCCCCATGACCTGAAGGCGGGTGCGACAGTCAGAACCACCGGAACCTGCATAATCAGTGCCCGCGACGATTGGCATGGCGTCAGCCTACAGATCCTGCTGAACAAACCCGAAGACCTGGAAGTGATCACCCCCGCGCCACGCTACTCACCGCAGACCTTGATGACCGTCATAGGCAGCCTGGCGATTGTGCTGGCGACCGCCTTCGGATGGGGCGCCATGCAACGCCTTCGGGCAACCCGGACGGAGGTCCGCTTCGCGAAGGCAATCGAGGCAAGCCCCATCCCGGTGGCGATTACCAATCGCTCCGATTTCCGCCTGCGGGAAATCAACAACAGTTTTCTGGCACAGTTCAAGTTGAAGCGTGAGGACACAATGGGACGAAGGCTGGCTGAGCTGGGCCTCGCACCCGAGGGAGAGCGCTTGACCCGTTTTAACGCGGAGCTGAAACAAAAGTCATCTGTGCGCACATTGCAGTGCCCCCTGAAAGACCGGGATGGCGGTCAGATTGACACCCTGATTACCGCCGAACCCATTCAATTCGAGAACACACATTGTCTGCTGTTCATCTACCAGGACGTCACCGAACATCTCCAGTTGATGAATCAATTGCGCGACGCCCAGAAACTGGAAGCCGTCGGGCGCCTCGCCGCCGGTATCGCTCACGATTTCAACAACCTCATCACCATCGTCCAGGGCAACAATGAGCTGTTGCAACTAAGCATCCCACGAGACGAGGAGAACGACAGCCTCCTGCGCTCATCCAAGGCGGCCTCGCAACGCATCGCAGAGTTGACCCGTCAACTGCTCACCTTCAGCCGCAAACAGATCATTCGCCGCACTCCCATCTCGCTTGATGAACTCGTCCGCAATGCCTCCGGCGCGTGTCTTGAGATTCTGGGAGATAACATCCAGGTCTCACGAAACCTACACGCGGGGGATCTTCGCCTGCTTTCGGATGCAACCATGATGCGCCAGATGTTCCAATATCTGGCCGAGAACGCCCGCGAGGCCATGCCTGACGGCGGCGAGTTCTTGATCGAGACCGACTCGGTCATCTTCCGGGACGACAACCTCCCTGAGGCCCCGGACGCCACCATCGGTCGATTCGGCAAAATCATCGTCTCCGACACCGGCGCGGGCATGGACACCGAAACCCTGGCGCGGGCTTTCGAGCCGTTCTTTACCACCAAGGATGTGGGCCAGGGCTCCGGCCTCGGACTCTCAACGGTTTTCGGCATCGTGAAACAACACGGAGGTTGGGTCTCCCTGGAGAGCTCCCCGGGCCAAGGATGCCGCGTCGAGATATTCCTACCGGCCGGGGAAACCGTCGATCCCTGATACGCCGAATCGGCCTCAAGCTTGTTTGAGGCGCGCCTCCAGTCCCTCGCAGACCGTTCGTAGGACCTGAATTCTGGCAAACTTCTTCTGGTTCGCCGCCACAATCGACCACGGTTTTTCCGGCGAATGCGTGCGCGCAATCATTTCATTGACCGCATGCTCGTAGGCATCCCATTTCTCCCGGTTACGCCAGTCCTCATCGGTGATCTTGTGTCGCTTGTGCGGCGTTTTCTCTCGCGCCTTGAAGCGACGCAACTGCTCGTCCTTGTCGATATGCAGCCAGAACTTAAAGACGAGACTCCCGTGATCAACCAACTGGTCCTCGAACTCGTTGATCTCGTCGTAAGCCCGCTCCCATTCATCCTCCCTGGCCAACTTCTCAATCCGCTCGACCAACACGCGGCCGTACCAGGATCGATCATAGATCGTCATCTTGCCATCCTTCGCCAGAACCTTCCAAAACCGCCAGAGGTAGTGCTGCGCCAACTCCTCCTTGCTGGGAGCCGCAATGCTGTAGAGGTGAAACAACCTAGGATCCATCGCCTGGGTCACCCGCCGAATCGCGCCGCCCTTGCCGGCGGCGTCCCACCCCTCGAACACCAATACGCAACCCAGGCCGCGCTCACGAGCCTTCCACGCCATGCGCTCCAACCGCGATTGATACTCCGCCAACTGCAGCTTGTACTCCCCTGAATCGATGCGTTGCGACAAATCCACAGCGCCCAAGGCGTCCCCGAAATCCCGGGTTGAACGCTTGCCCGACGACATCTCATCTGCGGAACCTCCTTCCAACCGGCGCTGCAGTTCCGAACAGACCCTGCGCGCGGCGGCCAATTCGGTCGCGCGCCGATCCCCCGCCCCGATCACCTGCCACGGCGCCCGCTCCGAATGCGTCCGCTCCACCATCTCTTCCGCCGTCTCTGAATAGCTGTCGTAGTTCGCATGCCGCCTCCAATCCGAGGCCAGCACCCGCCAGCGCGTGTTGGGATCCTGCTCCAGGCTCGTCAACCGCTCACGTTGCCGCTTCTTCGACAAATGAAACCAGAGCTTCACAATGATGCAGCCATCCGCCGCCAACATCTCCTCAAAACGTCGAATCCGATCCAGATCCCGCGCAAATGCACCGGCATCGCTCTCCCCGTTCGCCCGTCGCTCATGAGGCCTGGCATACCAGGATCCGAACAGGATGCTCAAATGCCGACGCGCCGGCAACCGCCGCCAAAACCGCCAGTAATACGGCCGCTGCTCCTCTTCATCCGAGGATTCCCAAAAGGCATGCGTGTCCAACCCGCGCGGATCCAGCCACTCATTCAGCCGATGCACCACCTCGCCCTTGCCCGCGCCGTCCTCGCCATCCACGATCACGATCGCCGAACGCTTCTTCTGCTTGAGCGCGAATTGCGCGGACAACAACTGCGGGCGCAGTTCCTCCAAGGCAGACTCAAACTCCTTGCGGGAGATCTTCCGCTCCACTTCGACGTCTTCAAACATGGCGTATCGTCATTCCCGATTCTCAAGCCGCCGTCCATCCAGACCTCAAGGCGCCCCCGCGCCCGCGCAATGACCGCAAGCTAACAAAGACGGCGCCCGGCAGTAAACTTTATCCTACCCGACAGGAAGCTTTTCTTGGCGCTCCGGACTTTCTCCCCAAAGCCCGGCATGGTAGACGATTCGCCATGCATCGCTTCCGACTCCCCCACCTCACCGCCTTGGGATTCATCATTGCCATCTCGCTGTCCGACGCACGCCTGACCGCCGCCCAGGATCCCGGCGCGACCAACCGCCCCAACATCCTCGTCCTCTTCTGCGACGACCTCGGCTACGGCGACCTCGCCTGCTATGGGCACCCGCACATCAAGACCCCCCACCTCGACAAACTCGCAAAACAGGGCATCCGCCTGACCGACTGCTACTCTTCAGCGCCGGTCTGCTCCTCTTCCCGCGCCGGCATCATGACCGGCCGCACCCCCAATCGCAGCGGCGTCTACGACTGGATCCCCAACGATCATGTCGTCCACCTCAAAGACGAAGAGGTGACCGTGGCGTCATTGCTCAAGAGCGTCGGCTACAACACCGCCCACACCGGCAAATGGCACTTGAACGGAAGATTCAATTCCGCGGAGCAACCCCAACCCGGCGACCACGGTTTCGATCATTGGTTTGCCACCCAGAACAACGCCTCCCCGACTCACGAGAACCCGGTCAACTTCGTCCGCAACGGCGACGAAGTCGGCCCGTTGCAGGGCTATTCCTGCCAACTGGTCGCCGACGAAGGCATCCGTTGGCTCAACGGCCGCCGCGATGAGGACCGCCCCTTTTTCCTGAATGTCTGGTTCCACGAACCGCATGAACCCGTCGCCTCACCCGCGACCATGGCAGAAGGCTACATCAAGGTTGCCCGGAACGAGGACGAAGCCCAATACTTCGCCAACGTCGAGAATATGGACGCCGCCTGCGGGAGGCTGCTAGCCGCCCTCGACCAACTCGGCGTCGCCGAGAACACGCTGGTCTTCTTCACCTCCGACAACGGACCGGAAACCCTGAAACGCTACCGCGGCGCCGGCCGCTCCTACGGCTCCCCCGGCAAGATGCGCGGCATGAAACTGCACATCTATGAGGGCGGCATCCGCGTTCCCGGCATTCTCCGCTGGCCCGCCGCCATGCAACTCAAACCCGGCGCCGAGATCGACACCCCGGTCTGCGGCTTGGACCTGCTGCCGACGCTCTGCCAACTCACCGGGGCGCAGATTCCCAACGACCGGGCGCTGGACGGCGCCGATTTCTCTCCCATCTTCCGCAACGGGCAAATCAACCGCCACACTCCACTCTTCTGGAATTACTACCGGGCCATCAGCGAACCCAAGGTCGCCATGCGTGACGGCGACTGGAAAATCGTCGCCCACTGGGACGGCCCCGCGAAACCGCTCGGAGGCAACGTCAACCTCAAGTCCATGGCCCTCATCAAGTCGGCCAAACTCACCAAGCTGGAGCTCTACAACCTCCGCTCCGACCCCTCGGAGACCAACGACCTCGCCGACAAACAGCCCCGGAAGCTCGAGTCCCTCGCGACCACCCTGAAGCGGATCTACCTCGAAGTGCGGAACGAGGGGCCGAGTTGGGAGGGTTTGAAATAGCGACGCGCGCCCGGACCGCGGGTCTGTGACCCGCAGCAACCACCGGTCGAGGAGCGCGGCGCCCCCTCACTCAAATCGCCATGCCGCATCCAATCGCGCGCGCGCGTCTTGGACTGCGGCGCCGCGTCCCCGGCTCTCCACGACCACTTCAACCCGTCCACTGCTTCACGCCAACCGGACAC
>CAZFLK010000020.1:0-51379 GCA_964519245.1 uncultured Verrucomicrobiota bacterium | reverse complement strand
TAGGCATTGCGACAACCATGGATGTCCCCCACCGCGAGTGTTCTCATGGCAACTGTCTATCGGCGAATCCCGGCGAGTTCACAAGCATCTTTCACCTTCCACCCGGCCTTGTCCAAGGCGCACCGGGCGGCGGCATCGTCGCAACCCGCGATCTCGCGAACGATCCGGACGGCCCGGTCCCGAAGTTTCACGTTGGTGGGATTCACGTCGACCATCAGGTTGCTGACGACCTTGCCGATGCGGACCATCGCCAGGGTCGTGACGATGTTGAGGATCAGCTTGGTCGCCGTGCCGGACTTCAGGCGGGTGGATCCGGTGAGCAGCTCGGGACCGATATCTGGCGCGATGATCCGGTCGGGGCGGTCGGCCTGGGCGACCTTCAGATTGGGGTTGAAACAGACCAGGGCGGTGGCGGCGCCGGCCTTGCGGGCCTCCCACAAGGCGCCCCAGACAAAGGGCGTGCGGCCGCTGGCGGCGATGCCGACGACCACATCCTTCCTGGAAACGCCGCGAAAGCGGATCGCCCGGGCCCCGGCTTCCGGATCGTCCTCCGCGCCCTCGACGGGATTGGCGATGGCGCGCGCGCCGCCGGCGATGATTCCCTGGACCATCTCGGGATCGGCGCGAAAAGTGGGCGGGCATTCGCTGGCGTCGAGAATGCCCAATCGGCCGCTGGTGCCGGCGCCGACGTAGAACAGCCGCCCGCCCGCTTCGAAGGCGGCGGCCACCTTGCGCACGACCCACTCGATCTTGCGACGTTCCCGGCGGATGGCCAGCGGAATGGCTTCATCACCCGCCAGCATCAGGTCGATGGCCGAGCCCACCGGCATCCTGTCGAGATTCATGGATTCCGGATGACGCTGTTCGGTCGTGGCGGCGGGCAGGTGGCGAATGTCCCAGGGAGCCGGCCCTTGCGGACCGACGCCGCCAGACTCGGCCCGCGCGAACGCGGGAGAAGCCGGGGAAACCACGGAGCTTTCCGCGCCCGCCTTGGAAGCGCCGCCTCGCGCCAACGTCACCGCGCCCCAGACGCTTTCCCGCTTCAGGGCCCCGCACTCGGCGGCCGGCCAACGCTCGCGGATCCTGGCGGCGACCTTGCGCGCAAAGCCCGGCTGCTTCAACAGAACGCCGCCGTTGAACACGAAACGAACGCGTTCGCCCTGCGACGCCAAGCCCTCGGCGCAATTGACCGCATCCTTGGCCAAGGAGGACGCCGCGCCCGACAGGATGTCCTTGGCGATCTGGTCGCCCTTGGCCGCCGCGGCAAACACCTCTGTCGCCAGGGCCGCCACCTCGTCCTTGGAGGCCTCAAGAACCCATCCAATCAATTGGTTCGGCTCATTGAGATTCAGCGCGCGCAGGAGTCGTTGACCGAGCGCGGTCCAACGCCCGTCGAGATCGAGGTAGTAGACGACCGCCTTGAGCCCGCGCAGGCCGATTTCGTAACCGCTGCCCTTGTCGCCCAGGATATGCCCCCAGCCGCCGATCTTGCGCGTGACGCCTTCGGCATTGCGGCCGTAGCAGCAGGAGCCCGTGCCGCTGAGGACGAGGATCTGCGCGCCGGGCGCGGACTTGCCGCCTCGGGACCGGTCCGCGGCCAGGGCGGTCTCAAGGTCGTTGGTTGCGCGGCAGGGGATGTTCTTCCAGGCCGCCGCTGCGGCGGCTTGGAGGCGCCGCCAATCCGCTTCCGTCCGGGCTCCGGCCATACCGATGCAGACCGCATCCGGCTTCGGGAATTCCTTTGCAATGGAGCGAAGATGCCGTGCCAGCTGGGCGTCGTTCAGCAGACGAAGGTTGGCGGGACCGAAAGTTGCGCGGTTCAGCTCGTTGTCGCGGGCGTCAGCGAGCAGCGCCACGCTGCGGGTGCCGCCGCACTCAATGCCCAGGAAGGTCGCCGCTCCGGTCTCCGAATTCCGCTTGCCCATGCCCCAGTGTTCCCCGCCCGCGGAAGATGATCAAAAGTTTTGTTGTTCGTGGGCTGGGCGCAGTTCAGCGATCGAAGGTGTCGGCCTGTCCCCCCCGCCATTCCGCCAGTCCTTCCTCGACCTCGTCCCGGGGCAGGTTGCCTTCGGCAAGGCGGGAATCCGGCTGGCCGAGCAGGCGTTGATAGAAGTCCTCGCCCAGACGGGGCAAGAAGTCGATATCGCCCGAAGCTTCGCTCAGCGCGTGGAGCAGGTCCTCCGCCTTGCCGAAGGCGCCAACGGATTCGTAGTGACTCATCAGTTTCAGTCCGAGCTCGACCGGCAGCGGTTCGTCATCGAGCGCAATCAGGAGGTTTTCCAGTTTGGGCGCGAATCCCGGGGTAGGCGTGTTGCGTTCGAGTTCACCGAGCCAGAACATCAGGTTCAAAGCGGCGAAGAGGCTGGCGCGCTGGCGTTCCCGATCGCCGGCGGCGCCCGCGACCACGCCGGTCTGCTCGAGGGCGGCAATCAGCATCCAGACCTTGTCGCCCACCAGCGCCGGCGGCGTGTCGCGCAAAACCCGCTTCAACAACTCCGAATCGGACACCGTGTGCAGCTTGCCTGGCTCCAATTCCAGGAAGCGCCGCGCGACCTGGTCGATCGCTTCCTGCGCGGACTTCAGGTCGCCCTGGTCGACGAGCCCGGCCACCTTGGCGACCATTGCGGCGAACTGCTCGATCGCCCGGACGAGATAATCCTGCCTGATCATGGCAAACGCGCGTCCGCCCTTCAGTTGTCCTTGGGAGCCAGATCATTGACCCAACGCCCGCCGCGCTGCGTGGTGTAGGCGTTGGGGCCTTCGTCGCCGATCAATTGGCGGATCGACGCGCGCGTCTCCTCCTGAATGGCGCGCAGGGCATTGGCCCGCTGTTCTGCGTTCAGGCTGTTGTCATCGCGAATGGCCCTGACCTCATCCTTCGCGACCTGGCCCATGTCGTAGATCTGGCCGCCCACGCTGCGATCTTGGCGGCGAGTTGGTACTCCTGCTTGGGGGCGCGTTCAAACTCCTTGAAGCGATCGGGCCCGAGCAGGGATTCGACGTCCTTTCGGAACTGTTCTTCCGCGACCTTCCGCGCTTCCTGTCCGGCCTGGTCTGCCGGCGGAATGCCAAGGACGCTGTGCTCATTGTCGAAGGCGAGCCGCAAATCCAGAATCGCCTCGAACTCCTCCTTGCTGGGGTTGAAGTCGCCGAGGGTCATTCTCATCATCTGGGAGGTGTTGGAGAGTCGGAGATCATAATCGCGCTTTTCCTCGGGCGTCAGCATCACACTGAGTTCCGCCTCGATCTTGTCGCGGATCTTGCGAAGCCCCTCCAGTTCCGTCGCATCCGGACGCCCCCCGCTGACGAACTTGGCGGCCTCGGCGTTCCAGCTGTTGATCTTCTCGACCAGCTTGACCTGTTTCTCGCCGGGCAGAAAATCGATCATCGCGGTCAGGGGATTGAAGGCCTGGGCGGTGGGACTGGTGTCGAGTTTCGCGTCTTCCCCCAGCAATTGCTTCATCAGGCTGCGTTTCTGCTGATTGATTTCCGTGTGCGCCTTGACCGTCTCCTCATCCATCAGCCGGGCCATGAAATTGCCGGTCTTCCAGTATTCGAACGGCTTGCGCTTCTCCGCCATCCGCGCGTCGAACAACTTGTTCACATCGGCGCGAATGATGTCGTGAATCGTCTCCTCCGGACAACCGATCGAGCGGAGGTTCTGGATATACTGCCGGTAGTCCTCCGATTCCACGGTCTGCCAGGTGTGGGCCTTGTCCGCCCCGGGCGCGGTCGAGGGCTTCGGTTCCGACGTCGCGTCCCCCTCCTGCCTGGACGCGCCGGCCAGGCTGCGTTTCGAGGAATCAATGACCGCGACTTCGACCGGCGCGGCATCCGACTCCTTCGGCAACTTGGAGTAGAGCGTTCCGATCACGCCCAGGAGGGCCACGATCACGACGAGAAGGATGAGATTGAGACGGGAGGCGTTCATGATGGATTCTGAGTGGGACGCCGGGCGCCCGAGGCGTTTCGATTTGGTTCCCCGTAGTTCTACCGCAGATCGCGCAAGAATCCGCTACAAAGTAGCGCCCGGTTTGCAGGCCCGGCTTTCCCGGCTTGATGCCCGTTCCCGGATCATCGACGATGCCCCGCATGAGATTCACCGAGTTGAACCACATTGCCCTGCACGTCAAGGACGTCGAGACCAGCAGCGAGTTCTACGAGCGCGTCCTGCGATTGGAGAAGATTCCGCGACCGGCGTTCGCGTTTCCCGGCGCCTGGTATCGGCTCGGCGAATGCCAGGAGCTCCACCTGATCGGCAATCGCGATCTGCCTGTGCACTCCCACGATCGCGGCACGCATTGGGCGCTGATGGTCGACGACATGGACGCCTGGGAGACCCACCTGCAGGAGATCGGACAAGCCTACCTGCCTCGGCGCACCCGACCCGACCAGGCCTACCAGATCTACGTTGAGGACCCGGACGGACACATGATCGAGTTCTGCACGCCGCCCGGCAGCGCCGCAGGCGGTTGAGCCCCCCACATGATTACCGTTGCGGCGCATCACCGTTCCCGCAAAAATCAGCTTTCCTGATCGAACACCCGGCGCCCGCGGGGGACGACGCGACCATGAACGACGAGCAGATCAATCAGACCAAGAAGATCGTCATCGGTCTGCTGGCGGCCGTGGTCGTCCTGATGGTCCTGCAGCGGATCAGCGCCGCGAACAAGGACCTCGGCTGGTTCAACGATCAACTCTCCCACCTCGGCGTCGTCCTGACCACGGACATCCAGGTTCCCTACTGGGCGATGATTGCCCTGCTTGCCTGTTGCGCCCCCTTCTGGATCAGCGTGCTGCGCCGCCTGCGACCCGACGGCGCCGCGGGCGATGAACCGGCGGCGGACGACTACAAGGAAGACACGATTCTCGGCGTCACCTGGCATTGGGACTACAACTCCTCGACCGGCGATATCGAGGACCTGCGCTGCATCTGTCCGCGCTGCTTCGAGCCGGCGACCTACCGGGAGAACAGCTTCACTCCCCTGGGACCGGTGACGGTGGCGCAATGCCGGACCTGTGGCGACATCCGGGACCTGAAGGGCACCCAAAAGCAGGCGCTCGCCGCCGTCCGCAACCAGATCCAGGACAAACTGCGCCGCGGCATGTTCCGCGATGTCGTCAGACGCCAACGGGCCAGGTCCGGATCCCGAAAGAGTGCGGGCCAGGCCAGCCGCGAGCAGCCGCCTTCGGCCCCGGAAAACCCTGGACGCAAGAACCCTTTCGGCGCCACGAAGGACAAGCAGAAGAAAGACGGGGAAACCAATGCCTGAGGATGGTTTGAGCGCCTCCGAATCCCGCGCCAAATGGGCGGGCAAGCCTTGGGTGTTTGCGCTGGCGCTGCTCGGACTGCTGGGGCTGGCGGCCGGCGCGATTGTTTGGGGAAGCAAACCGAGGCTGTATGTGGATCCGACGGCCGAGGGCAACGCCGACAAACATCGGGAGATCGTGGCGCTGGCCAAGCCCGCCCCCGAGAAGCAGGACGACTTCTACGAATCGCTCAACCTGACGCGAACGAACAACCGCGTGCGCATCGAATTCCCCAACTCCGAGCGGCAATCATCCAGACTGCTCGACTACCAACTGCATCGCCTCAAGGCCGGCGAATCGATCCAACTGCCGCGAGGACCGCTGAAATTGAAATACCAGTCCATCGGCTACGGCGAGTTTCCCGCAGACAAGCTGAAAGAGTATTCCGTGCGGCCGGAACCGCGCCATTTCGATGTCGCCACCGGCGAGGAACTCGACGAGGAGGCCGCCAAGGAGCAGTTGCCCCGATACGAGGGCAACCTCGAGTTCCGGGGCCTGTTCCCCACCATCAAGTTCTTCCTCACCTATGATCCCAGCGAGGAAATAAAGTTCATCGGTTATTCCCTGTTCGACGCGCGGACCAAGGCTTCCCTCAGTGACGGCTACTCCTGGGGCGGGAGCGACGGCATGGCCTATGTCGAAATGGAGCTGAAGAAGTGGCACGCTGGACCGGTCGAGCTGGTTGTCGACCTGGCCACCTCGCCGGTCGAGCGCATCGAGGTCCCGCCCCGGGAAGGCGCGGTCATCCAGCAGCCCAGCTGGGAATTGCACCTCGCCGCCGTGACGGAGGGCGACAGCCGCGGCTCCAGCAGCGGCAGCAATGGCACGAACTCCTACGTGCAGGTCAATTTCACCCAAGACAAGAAAAAGGACCGGGAGAAGACCACCTTCATGTTTGTCGGCAACCCCTGGGCCTACCACCTGCCGCTTGACCTTGACGCCATCGGCAAGGACGGCAAGAAGCTCAATAACGCCGGCGGCGGCAGTTCCAGCCGTTATCTCAACAAGTCCATACGCAGCGCCCTCGACGAGGTGGACCACCTGCGCGCCACGATCTACAAAGACGTCCGCCGCCTCGTTTACGAGATTCCCGCCGTCCACGGGCTGCCCGTCGAGAATGACGGCCTATCCAACTTGTTCGATGCCCACATTCCGTATATGCGGATCAAGGGCAAATGGGAGTATCGCAAGGCCATCGAAAGTTTGACGCAGCTCTCGTTCAGCGGCCGCGCCCCGGTCTTTGAGCGACCCGCCAGCGACTTCCCCATCGAATACCACAATATAACACCGCGCGAACTGCTCGAGGAATACCTCGCCTACGGACCTGGGCCCCAATCCGTCGCCATCGATCCGGAAACGCACCGCTTCGTCCTCGTGCCGCCGCCGCTGGAACGGCTGCGCGAGACGTTTGAAAAAATCTTCAAGAAGTGACGCCGGGCGCGCCGCAGCCGGCTGGCAAAGCGCGCCGTTGTCCACCTGGTTGAGGCGTCATCACTTCGCCAGCGACACACAGACGATTTCCTTGTCATTGCGAGCGTAGACCCGGCGGTTGGCGAAGGCAGGGTGCGACCAGACGATCGGCCGGCCGCCATCCGCGTCGGTCGGTTCAATCAACGCCGCGCGATCCATCTCCCGGTAGCCCGCCGGACTGAGCTTCGCGATCACCAGGTCGCCATTATCCGGGCACAGGAAGAAGCGGTCCTCCTGCTTGACGATGAAGGCATTGGCGTTGCGCCGCGGCTTGTCGAGGCCGACCGGCTCCAGCGATTCCCAGACCCGTTGGCCATCCTCGATCCGCAGGCAGCGGAACTGCCCGTAATTGCAGACGCCGTAGATGTGTTCCTCTTCCAGCCAGGGCACGCAATTCAGGGAGTGCAGGAAAACCGTGTCCCGCGCGCTGATCTTGGGGCTTTGCCAAAGCGTCTTTACCCGGGGGCCTTCAGACAACAGCCGAAGCATGAACGAGCCGTTGAAGAAAGTGGAAAGAAACAACCGGTCGCCATGCAGCCTCGGCAGGGCGATGGAACCGCCCCCGCGCACCTTCCATTCATGTTCCCAGAGAATGGCTCCCGTGTCCGGATTCAGCGAGACGACTGCGCCGGTGTGCCAGATGATCAACTGCCGCTCTCCCGCCGCTTCGTAGATCACCGGCGCGCAGTAGCCCACGTCCCGGGTCGTCAGCGCGCGCCAGAGTTCACGACCGCTACCCTTGTCGAAGGCGACGACCGCGCTCCCCTCCCCGCCAACCAGGCAGACGACCTTGTTCCCGTCGACCAACGGATGCGCCGCATGCCCCCAGGTCGGCGTCTTGGCGCCAAAATCCTCGGTGAAGCTGCGCCGCCAGACGACCTCGCCATCCGCCACCTTGAGACAATGCAGATGCCCTTCGGCTCCCAGGGTGTAAACCCGGTCGGCGTCGACGGTCGGCGTCGCGCGCGGCCCCTTGGGATAACTCACCGTATAGCCGGCTTCGTACTTTCGCTCCCAGAGCGCACGACCGCTCCGTTCGTCCAGGCACAGAACGCGCTCGGTTCCCGCAATGTGGCCGCGCTTGAAGAGATTCTCGGGGTTCTTCGCGCCGGGAGCCAGTTGGCGGTCCATGACAAACACCCTTCCTTCCGCCACCGCGGGCCCCGTGTATCCCGGGCCGAGCGGCGTCCGCCAGACAGGGTTGAGCTTGTCCCCCGGGAAAGAATCCACGATTCCGGTCTCCCGCCAGACTGCATCACGCTGCGGCCCCAGCCATTGCGGCCAATCTGCGGCCGACGCGCCGAAGGAGCACAGCAAACCGACGACAACAACAAGGAATCCTCTGAGAATCATGCCGCCAGCTTAGGCGACGCCACCGGGGATTTGAACCTCATTCCCATGAACACCCACTCGGACGAAGCGTCGCTTTCCGCCACGACCGGGGTTGTTCGTGACGCAATATCCGGCTAGATTGTCGGACTGTCATGTTGTCTGAAGCAGCCGCCAAACCCGAAACCGCGCAGGACGCCCCATTCGATTGGGAGGCGACCCGCGCTCATTTCCCGATTTTGAACCAGGAGGTTCATGGTTGCCCCCTGATTTACTTCGACAATGCGGCGACGAGCCAGAAGCCGAACGCCGTCATTGACCCCCTGACCGCATACTACCGCCGGGACAACGCCAACGTACATCGCGGCATCCACGAACTGAGCAATCGAGCCACCTCGGGCTACGAGGGAGCACGGGCCACGACGGCGACGTTCATCAATGCATCCAGCCCCAACGAGATCATCTTCACCCGGGGCGTCACTGAGAGCGTCAACCTGGTCGCCCGGACCTGGGGCGCCGCCAATCTCAAGGCCGGCGACAAGATCCTCCTGACGGAGATGGAGCATCACAGCAACATCGTCCCCTGGCAGATCCTGGCCCGGGAGACCGGCGCGGAACTGATCTACGTCCCCGTGACCGGCGATGAAGGCCTGCTGGACCTGGAACACCTCGACAAATGCCTCGCCGACGGCGTGAAGCTGTTCTCCATGGTTCATATCTCCAACTCCCTGGGAACCATCAATCCCGTCGCGGAAATGTGCGAGAAGGCCCGTCAACACGGCGTCGTCACACTCGTCGACGCCGCGCAAAGCGGAGGCCACTTCCCCCTGGACGTCCAGGAGATTGGCTGCGATTTCCTGGCTCTTTCCGGCCACAAGATGTGCGCCCCCACCGGCATCGGCGCGCTCTACGGCCGCGAGGCAATCCTGAACGGCATGCCGCCCTTCCACGGCGGCGGCGAGATGATCGACTCCGTGGATTATCATGACGTGACCTTCAAACAGGCCCCCCATCGATTCGAGGCCGGCACGCCCAACATCGCCGACGCCATCGGCTTCGGCGCCGCCATGGATTACCTCGCCGCCATCGGGCGGGAACGCATTCTCGAGCACGACAAGGAATTGGGAGCCTACGCCTACGAAGCCTACTCGCAATTGCCGGGCATCCGGATCTTCGGTCCGAAGTCCGGGCGGGCCGGCGTCGTCAGCTTCGCGTTCGACGAGGTGCATGCGCATGACGTGGTGACAATCGTCGATCAACGCGGCCTGGCCCTGCGCGGCGGCCATCACTGCACCCAGCCCCTCATGAAGAAGTTCGGCGTGGAATCCACCTCCCGCGCGAGCTTCTATTTCTACAACACCAAGGCGGAGATCGATCAAAGCGTCGAGATCCTCCGCGCCACCCTGAAATTCTTCGGCGTGGAGGCCTGAACCCTACACCTTCCCCCTTACAACATGGAAACCGACACCCAGACCATCGGCCCGGAATCAACCATGGAAGAGACGCTGGCAGCGTATCCCGGCGCGCGACGCGCCCTGTTCCGCGGGTATCACATCGGTGGCTGCGCCAGCTGCGGCTTCGAAGCCACCGAAACCCTCGCCCAACTCTGCGAGCGCAACAACAAGCTCGATGTCAACGAGGTCCTCGAGCACATCCGCACGGCCCACGAACAGGACGAAAAGATCTGGTTGGACCCCGAGGCCCTCGCCGAACTACGTCAGAGCGACGCGCCGCCGCAACTCCTCGATGTGCGGACCCGCGAGGAGTTCGAAGCCGTCAAGATCGCCGATTCCGTGTTGATGGATCAGGAGAAAATGCAAGAGATTCTCGGCAAGTGGGACAAGGATGGCCTGTTCGTCATCGTGGATCACCAGGGCAAACAAGGCCTCGACGCCGCTTCCTTCTTTCTCGGCCACGGCTTCAACAACGTCCGCTGCCTCCGCGGCGGCATCGACGCCTGGTCGCAACAGGTCGACAAGAGCCTCCCACGCTACAAGCTGGGGTGATCATTATGAACGAAGAACTCGAACAAAAAGTCCGCGAAGCAATCCGCAATCCACAGAACATGGGCGAGCTGAAGGACGCCGATTCCGTCGGCACGGTCGGCAATTCCGAGTGCGGCGAAATGCTGCGCATGTGGGTCAAGTATCGCGAGGAGAAGGGCAGGAAGGTCATCGACCAGGCGACCTTTCAATCCTTCGGCTGCGAAACCGCCATTGCCGTGGCGAGCATGGCGACGGAGATGATCAAGGGCAAAACGGCCGATGAGGCGCTCGCATTGAAGACCGAGGATCTCTCCGGCGATCTTGGCGCCCTGCCGCCCATGAAGATCCATTGCGCGGAGCTGGTGGAGGGGGCCATGCGCTCGGCCCTGGAGGGCCGCGAGGATGACTCCCCCCAAGCTGCGGGCGCGGCAGACGCCCCCAATCCGGCTTCCTCCGGCAATCTCATCGAAAGCCTCAATTCCGGCGAATCACCCTCCGGCGGTCTCAAGATTGTGATGCTCGACGATGAGGCTGACGCGGAGAAGAACGCGTGATCACCCCTTGCCCTATTGACGCCGCCGGCCTGCAAAGCAAAGGCTTGCGCGCGTATTTCGCGCCTCTATACTGAGGCAAGGCGGCATTTTGCCGGCGCTGATGGGACGTGTGACCAATCCAACCAACCAGCGAACTTACTTTATTGACCAACCATGAAAGAGATTATGGAAGCCCTCCTGAAACTACAGGAGGCTCAAATTCGCTCCGAACTGAAGCCGGGTGAGGAGAACTCGACGACGCGCAAGTGGCGCAAGGAGATCCCCAAGCCGATTCAAGGGCACTTCGATCGTCTGCGCGCCCGCGGCAAGAAGGGCATTGCCATCATCCGCAACGGCACCTGCACGGGCTGCTACATGAAGGTCGCGCTGGGCGTGATGGTGACGCTGCGCAACGGAACGGACATCCAGCTTTGCGGCAATTGCGGGCGCTATCTGTTTCTGCCCGAAGAAGAGGCCATCGGCACGATTGCGGAGAAGGAGAAGGCCAAGGAAGAGGCCAAGGCCAAGAAGAAGGCCGCCAAGGAAAAAGACGCCTGATTCGTCAGACTTGTTTCGGTTTCGGCGCCAGCTGGACCTTGGGATAGCGGCGCTTTTTCGAGGCTTCTCCGGTCTTCCGGCCAACCTCGCGCTTTTTCCTGCCGGGCTTGGACAACTCCATGAATTCCACCTGGCTTCGGCGTTTCCGAGCCTTGGTCTTCCGCTGCTGCCGACGATACAGGGATCGCGGCCCAAGCAACCGCGCCTTAACGTTGTCCTTCAGCGTCACCTCGAACAACTCGCGGATGACGCGGTCCCGAAGGACTCCGTCCTCGATCGGAAACACCACCTCGATCCGCTTGAAAAAGTTTCTCGGCATCCAGTCCGCGCTGCCCATGAACACCTCGGGCCGACAGGCGTTCTCGAAATAGAAAATCCGACTGTGCTCCAGGTAGCGGTCCACGACGCTGCGCACCGTGATGTTGTCGCTGACCCCTTTCAACCCCGGCTTCAGACAACAAATGCCCCGGATGATGAGGTCGATCTTCACGCCCACCTGGGACGCCCGATACAGTTCCTTGATGATCGCCTCATCGACGAGCGAGTTCATCTTGGCGACAATCCTGGCCGGAACGCCGCGAGCCGCGTTCTCCGCCTCGCGACGAATCATGGCGACCATCCGATCATGCAGTTCGAACGGCGCGATCAGCAGCTTGTTGGCTCCCTGGAACTGGCTGATGCCGGTGAGGAGGTTGAAGAGATTGGTGGCGTCCTCGCCGAAGTCAGGCCTGCAGGTCAGCATGCCCGTGTCCGTATAGAGCTTCGCGGTGGTGGCATTGTAATTGCCCGTGCTGAGATGCAGGTAACGCCGGATGCCGTCCGGGTCGTTGCGCACGACCAGGCACATCTTGCAGTGAATCTTGTAGCCGACGAGGCCGTAGACCACATGCACCCCGGCCTCCTCCAGCTTGCGCGACCATTCGATGTTGTTCGCCTCGTCAAAACGCGCGCGCAACTCCACCACCGCGGTGACCTGCTTGCCGTTGTTCACCGCGAGCATCAGGGCGCCGACGATCCGCGTGTCGCCGCCGGTGCGGTAGAGCGTCTGCTTGATCGCCAACGTCTTGGGGTCGCTCGCCGCCTGCTCCAGAAAATCCACCACGCTTTCGAAACTTTCGTAGGGGTGATGCAACAGGATATCCCGTTCCCGGACGGCCTCGAAGATATCGTCCCTTCCGTTCAGCGCCGGCGCGATCGGGGCGAGGTAGGGATCGTCGCGAAGGTGGGCGGGACGGTCCCCGCCGCAGATGGCCATGAGTCTCGTGGGGTTCAACAGTCCGTCGATGATGTAGAGATCGTCCACGGTGAGATTCAAGGTCTTGAGCAAAGCCTGCACGACCGATTCCCGGCAGCCCTTTTCAACCTCAAGGCGGACGGCGGCGCCCTTGCGGCGGTTGTGCAGTTCGTTCTCCACGGCGCGGAGCAGGCTGCCCATCTCCTCCTCCTCGCCGATGTAGAGCTCACTGTTGCGCGTCACCCGGAAGAACCAGTGCCCCAAGAGCTCCGCGCCCCGGAACAGATCGGACAGGAAGCCCTTGATCAACGCGCCGAGAAACAGGTAATTGCAGCCCTCGCCGCCCGGCAACTCCACCAGTCGCGGCAGGTTGCGCGGAACCTGAACCACCGCGAGATGCCGATGCTTCTTGCGCCCCTCGACGACCTGCAGCTCCACCATCAGGTTCAACGACTTGTTGAGCAGTTGGGGAAAGGGATGGGCCGGATCGATCGCCAGCGGGGTCAACACGGGGCGAACCTCGGACTGGTAATAATTTTCCACCCACTCCAGCTCTTCCGCGGTCAGCTTGTCAAAGGATCGAAACCGGATGTTCTCCTTCTCCAACAATGGCAGCAGCTCTTTCTTCCAACAGCGATACTGCGCATCGAGCAGTTTCCGGACGCGCCGACCGATCGCCGCAAAGGTCTCCTTCGCCGTCAGTCCATCCACCGAGGCGCCCGTCGCCCCGGACTCGATCTGCTGCTTGATGCCGGCCACGCGAACCTCGAAGAACTCATCGAGATTGGAGCTGACAATGCAGAAGAATTTGACGCGCTCCAGCAACGGATGGGTGGCGTCGCGCGCCTCATTCAGGACGCGCTGGTTGAATTCCAGCCAGCTGAGTTCGCGGTTGATGAAATGTTCGGGGCCAAATTCGCTCATGCCTCAATGCCGATCACGGTCATCATAAGCGCCGGACCGTAGTCAACAAACCGATTTTTTCCGAGTTACGTTTGAGTGACGCGCTTGTGATTCCCATGGCGGCGGGGCCGCCGCCCGCCCGCTTGAGCACGAATCCGCCCGCCCCCCCGGGGCAACCGACAAAAAAGAAGGCCGGGCGGATGCCCGGCCTTCGAGAGATGCTTGCGCCAGCCAGCGCGATTCGTCGCTTACTCCGGCTTGTGCAGATTGTGGCAGGCTTTGCAGTTGATCGCCTTGCCGAAGGCCGCCTTGGCCTTCTCGTCTCCCTTGACGAGCTTGCCCGTGATCTGGGCAATCCGCGTGGTCTTCTTCTTCCAGCTGCCAACCTCGCCGCGCGGCGGCTTGACCTTGGACATGGCGACATACCAGTCGTGCAGCTTCTTGATTTCCTCCTTCGAGGCCGAGCCGTCCTTGATCTTGGCGACGATGGAAGTCTTGCCCTTGTGGCCTTCCTTCATGGCCTTCTCAATGAGTTCATGGGCGTCGTCGGCCGAGGCGGTGAACGCGAATCCCACCGCAACAAAGGCGGCAATAATGTGTTTGATGTGCTTCATGTGACTTGAATCAGGTTTGTGTGAATTCCTTCCGGAAGTGTGTCCGGGTTTTTTACGCAATCCTTTCCGGAATGCCAGCTGAAAACGCGGAGAATCTCAGTCGAGCCGCTCCCGAATCGTCCGGGCAACGCAGCCCCACGGCCGCAAGCGGACCAAGCCCCGCCCGCGATGCTGCGGTCGCCTCCCCGCTTCAGAACGTCACCTTCATGCCGACCTGGAGGGCAAGTCCGGGCGCGGGGTTGTGCGCGGTCACCTGCGGCCCCAGCCCGGGCAGGGATGTCGCCGGCGATTGCTCGTAGCGCCGATCGAGGAGGTTGTTGATCGCCAGCCAACCCGAGAAGCGGTCGCGCCGGTAGGCCAAGCGCGCGTTGACCACATTGTAGGTGTTGCGCGATTGCGCATTGACCGCGTCGTTGATCCGGACCTGCCCCGTCACGTAGAGATTCTCCAGGGTGAGCGTCCAGCGGTCGAACGGCTTCAGATTGAGCCCGGAGGAGAACTGCCATTCCGGGACCAGGACCTGCCGGTTGCCGTCGTAAGGTCCACCGTCGAAGGTTGCGTCGGTGTAGGCGGTGTTGGCAAACACGCTGACGCGCTCGCACAGGCGGGATCGCAGGGAGAGCTCGACGCCCTGGCGGACTGCGTCGTTGTTGCTGTTCTGGCTGAAGCCGAAGGCCAACGCCGGATCGGTGAAGATGTCGTTGTCGATCCAACTGCGGAAAAAGGTCAACGAGCCGGACAACCGATGATCGGCCCGGGTCCGGACCCCCGTCTCGAGGGTGCGCGCCTTCAAGGGAACCAGATCCTTGTTGCTGACAAAGGCCGGGGTTGCGGCGACCACATCATTATAGGATGGGAAGCGATACGCCTGCGAATAGGAAGCCCAGATCTCGGTGTCGCGGGCAACACGCTGCACCAGACTGACTTTGGGATTCCAGGCGGCGTTGTCCCGGGCTCCCGTAAAGGGCGCCGCTGGAAACGGCGCAAAAACGTTGTCGAGATAGGCCTCCTGCCGATCGTAACGCAACGCGGCCGTGAAGGTCGTGCCCGCACCGAAGTTGATGGCGTCCTTCACAAAGGCGCCGAACGTCGTGTTGTCGTAGGCCGAAGGCGGCGCCGCTCCAAACTGCTGGCTGAAGAACTGCGTCCGCCCCTCGCCCCCGACCGTCAGCATGTTCTCCGCGCCCCAGAACTCACTTTCATGGGACGCCTGGATCAAACCGCCGGAGGAGGATTCATCGCCGACGCCGCCAAAGGCCGGGAACCGCGTGCCATACTCCTGGTGATAGAGCTTCGAATTCAGGCTCCAACCGCTCGCGAAGGCGCCGGAGTAGTTGAGCGTTCCACGATGGAGCTTGTCATCGAACACAAACCGGCTGAAGGCTCCCGGAGCCGACTGCTTCGGGTTGGCCGCATACTGCGCCGCCGTCAGCGTTCCGGGGTTCTCACTATACTCCGTGTGAAAGTCATAGCCGATCGAGAAGCGGCCGACAGGCGATGCATAACCCAACTCCGCCCCGGCGTTCCAAGCCCGAAAGTGACTGAAATCACGCCAACCCGACCACTCTTGACGCCCCCCGGTGATGCGGTAGTCGAAACGGTTGGTCGTTCCGCTGAGCCGGACAGAACCCTGATTGAAACCCAGGTTGCCAGCGCTTCCTGTCGCCTCAACCGACAGCGGTTTCTCAGCGGCGGCGCGCGTGACGATGTTGATCACGCCGGCCGCCGCCCCGGCCCCATAGACTGTGGAGCCGCCGCCCCGGATGATCTCAACGCGCTCAACATTCTCCAGTGGGACCGAGTTCCAGAAAAAGCCGCCACCGCCGCCCTCATTCGCGGTCACCCCGTCGACCAACACGAGCGTTCCCGCCTTCTCGCCAAAGCCCCGCAGGCCAAACCCGGCAAGGTGCGCGCCAAATCCGCTCGAGTTGTCGAACAGAGCAAAGCCCGCCTCCGTCCGCAACAGGTCGCTCAAGCTGAAGGCCGGCGAGGATTCGAGCCTGTCGCGATCGATGACGCTGATATTGGCCGCAACCCGTGAAAGCGGCGTCGAATCACCCGGCAAACGGGCCGCCGTGACCGTAATCTCCGGGAGTTCGACCGCGGGATCACTGTTGGTTTGCGCAAAAGACGCGGCAACAGAAGCAAGCAGGAGAGACGAGATGAGACGTTGTTTCATAGCGCTGATCTGAACGATCCCCGCGCACAGGCGGAGAGAGGTTGTGGTTGTTCGAGACCAGCGGGGAATGAAACGCCCAGGACGAAAACAAAAGGACTCCACCCCCGCAAATCGGAGAATGGAGCCAAAGTCCGAAGTCCGACGACACCCAAATCGTCGGGCTGGCCTCATCCTTCTCTTTGACGGAGAAGTTGCTCCGAAACGTTCGGAGCGGACGAGCACAACCAGACCGGTATCCTGACTTCGGGCTTCAAACCTTGCTCCCGCCTTCCCGATCCGAAACGGCGTTGGATCAGTGGCAGTGGGAGCTCGTAGCCCGTCACAGTGGCGCAACCGTCCCGGATTCTCACCGGGTTCCCTGTCATCTGGCTGCTGTGCAAGCGAGACAATCCAAGGGGCGTCCCGCGATTCAAAGAACTGTCGGAGTCTTAGTCGTGCGCCGGAGCCTTGCCAAGGAGAATCTCCCTGCGCGACCGGGTCGGGCCTTTGCCCGGTTCAATTCCCTCAGCCCTGCGGTTCGGTTTGGGACGCCGGGTCGAGCAACTCGTTCAACTTCTCGGCGTCGAGGCCGGATTTCTCGAGGGCGACCTCGCGGACGGTGCGGCCCTCGGCAAAAGCCTGCTTGGCAATGGCGGCGGCGTTGTCGTAGCCGATCACCGGCGCCAAGGAGGTGCACATGGCGAGGCTTTGCTCAATCATCCCGCCGCACTTCTCCGCGTCCGCCTCCAGGGGCTTGACCGCGCGGTTGGCAAAGACCCGGCTGGCGCTGGCGAGCAGTTCGATGGATTCGAGCAGGTTGTGGCCAATGACCGGGAGCATCACATTCAGTTCAAAGTTGCCGAACGTGCCGCTGAACGTGATGGCTCCATCGTTGCCGATGACCTGTGCGCCGACCATGATGGCCATCTCGCACATGACGGGATTCACCTTGCCGGGCATGATGGAGGAGCCCGGCTGCGTGGCCTCGAGCTTGATCTCGCCGATGCCGCAGCGCGGTCCGGAGCCGAGGAAGCGAATGTCGTTGGCGATCTTGATGAGACTGGTCGCGACCGTCTTCAGCGCGCCGCTGGTCTCCACGCAGGCGTCGCGGGATCCCTGGGCTTCGAAGTGATTCGACGCCTCCGACAACTTCAGACCGGTCTCCGCGGCGATGCCGGCGATGGTCTTGCCCGCGAACTCCGGGTGGGTGTTGATGCCTGTGCCCACCGCCGTACCGCCGAGCGCGAGTTCTCCCAATCTCGGTTCCACCGCGCGCAGGCGATCGATGCCATGCTGGATCTGGGCCGCATAGCCGCTGAATTCCTGGCCCAACCGGATGGGCGTCGCATCCTGCAGGTGCGTGCGACCGATCTTGATGATGTCGTTGAACTGATCCGCTTTCTGCGCCAACGCGTCCCGCAGCCCCTCGAGCTCCGGGATCAAACACTTGGCGATCTGCTCCGACGCGGAGAGATGAATCGCGGTAGGAATCACGTCGTTGCTCGACTGGCCGGTATTGACGTGGTCGTTTGGATGAACGGACTTGTCGCCGACCTTGCCGCCCATGATCTCAATCGCGCGATTGGCCACCACCTCGTTGACGTTCATGTTCGAGGACGTCCCCGAGCCGGTCTGAAAGATATCGACCACAAATTGGTCATCGAGCTTGCCGTCAATGACCTCCTGCGCGGCCCGTTGGACGGCGTCCGCAATCCTGGCGTCGAGCTTGCCCAGGTCGGCATTGGCGGCGGCGGCATGCTTCTTGATCAAGCCGAGGGCCCGGATGAACGGGCGGGTGAAACGAAGGTTGCTGATGGGGAAGTTCTCGACGGCCCGGGCTGTCTGCGCGCCGTAATACGCGTCGGCCGGAACCTGCATTTCGCCCATGGAATCTTTTTCAGTGCGGGTGTTCTCGCTCATGATATTGCTTGGTTGAGGGCCGCGTCGGCAGCCCGAAATTTCAGGCCCGGGAGCATGCTGCGAAAGGCCTCGGGAGGCAAGCATGCAACCAGAGCGGCGCGGGCTTCGCATGTGTTGCCGATTGGGCGTTACGGTGGGGCGACGCTCCTGCTCACATAGACCAAACCGCCCCGGGACTTGGAGTGGCGGCTTCCTGCCGGCTCACTTCCCCCGCGTCTTACCGCGACTCCTATTCGCCCCGTTTCGGGGCCATGCAAGTCCTGAAGCCTCGAGGCGGGCATCCAGTTGAGCGCGCAGTTCGCGGATCCGCCCGTTCTGTTCCGACCTGCCGGCCAGGTTGTCAAACTGATTGGGATCCCGGCGCATGTCATAGAGTTCCTCGCTGTCGTCATGATAACGGATGTAGGCCCAATCGGCGCCGCGCAGCGCGTAGCCCTTGCCGCCGACGGACAAGGCGGCCCGGCGAACCTCCGCGCGAGGATCCGCGAGGATCGGGCTCAAATCCTTCCCCTGGACGGAATCGGGGATCTTCAACCCGACCGACGAGGCGAGGGTCGGAAACAAGTCGGTCAACTCAACCAGCGATTGTGAACGTCCGGGTTTCATCCCGGGGACGGAAACAATCAGGGGCACACGCAGAACCTCCTCATGCAAATTCGATTTCTGCCAGAATCCGTGTTCGCCCAGATGGTAGCCATGGTCGCTGGTGAAAACGACGGCGGTGCTGTCGCGCAGCCCGAGACGATCCAGTTCCGCCAGCACGCGCCCCACCTGCTCGTCCATGAATTGGATCGTTGCATAGTATCCCGCCCACATGCGCTTCTGGTTGTCGGGATACTTCTCCAGGCCCGTGCTCTTGGAGTTGGAGCCCGCGCGGCCCGCCTTGGGAATGTCGGCCAGGTCATCCGGCTTCGCGTCCGGCAACGGCAAACGTTCCCAGGGATAGGCGTCGAAGTATTGATTCGGCGCAACCATGGGATAGTGCGGCCGCACAAAACCGGCCGCGATGAGGAAGCGGCGATTCTTGTTCTGCCGGAGCAATGCCATGGTCTTGGTTGCGGTCTTGTGATCGGGTTGATCCGATCCGTCGCCGGCGTAGCGCACGGTGACAAAGGGTCGATGCGGCATGCGCGTGGATTGTCGGCCTTCCAACAGGCTGGTGAAGATATTCAGGTTGAGACAGGCATAGTCACCGGGCGTATGGGCCTCAAGACCGGTGGAGTTGTGTCGTTCGGTCCAGGAGTTAGCGATGTCCGCCCCATGCGTTCCGGCAATGATATCGCCCGGGACGCGCATGTGATAGATCTTGCCGACGCGCGCGGTGTGCCACCCGTTATTGCGAAAGTGCAGGCCCAGGTTGAGCGCCGCTCCTCCGCGATAACGGCTGTGCATGAACGAGGTGCGGGAAGGGCCGCAGGACGTGCCCTGGCAGTAAGCGCGCTCAAAGACCATTCCCTGCTTCGCCAAGGCGTCGATGTGCGGCGTCTTGACGGAAGAGTCGCCATAACATCCCAAGGCGCTGGCCTTGAGATCATCCGAGATCAGGAAAAGGACGTTCCGGACGCGATCGCCGAAGGCCGCCTCCGACTGCGCCGCTCCCGACGACAACAAACCGGCAAGGAACGCGGCCGAAGTAAGAATCAGACGCTTCATGCCGGTATTGTTAGCAACGGTGCATCGCGGCGTGAAGCCGGGATTGCCGGGGACGGCCGGTTGACTAAACACACCTCGCCGCGTATTCAGTAGCGGCATGGATTTCGAAGATGAGAAGAATGTCCTGGGAGGCGAACTTCAACCCTGCAGTCTCAACCCCATGACCGGGTTTCACCGAAACGGCCGCTGCAACACCGGACCACACGATCATGGCTGCCACGCGGTCTGCATCATCGCGACGGCCGAGTTTCTGGAATATTCCAAGGCGGCTGGCAACGATCTCAGCACGCCGATGCCGCAATACCAGTTTCCAGGCCTGAAGCCGGGCGACCGCTGGTGCCTCTGCGCGCCGCGTTGGAAACAGGCCTACGACGCCGGCAAGGCCCCCAATGTCGTGCTGGAGGCCACCAGTGAAGCCGCTTTGCAATACGTCTCGCGCAGCGTGTTGGAGGAGTTCGCCCCGGTGGAATCGGATTGAGGCGGCCGGCCGCGCTCAGGAGACCGATTGCTCAATCGCCTCCACGCTGGAAGCGGACGAACGCCGGGAGTGGATCTTGTAGCCCACGAACCCGACAACGCCCACTGCCAACCCAACCGCCAGGACTGGCAGGAAGATCGACAGGACGCTCATCACGACCGAACCGCCCAACTCCGCGGTCGAAACCAGTGGGTTGGCAAGCCCGCCCGTGCCGGCAGTGGAGGTTCCCCGCACGAGCACGGTCGCGGCTTGAACCGCGCCCGCCGCGCCGCCTCCCGCGATCAACGCGAGGGACCATTGCATCAGTGGGGAAACATCGGTGACCACCGAGGCGGTGGCGACCGTGCCGGCCACCACGGCCGTGGGCGAAGCCATGCTGTCCAGGAGATTGTCCAGCCAGGGCACATAATAGGCCCCAACTTCCAAAGCAGTGGCGACGCCGAAAGTGACCAACGCCGGCGTTGAACCGATCCAGGCAAAGCCATTGGCCAGAGTGATGTGGCCGGAATGCGCGGCCAGACTGAGAATCAACATCGGCACAAAAACGCGAAAGCCGCAGGCCGCGCTGAGTCCAATGCCCAAACAGGCAGTGAGAAGGAGGTTGAATTCGTCCATGATATCAAGGGGTTGAAGAGTCGTTTCAAGAAATCCGAGCGTTTCTCTGTTTTTCGGCCGTCCAGCATGACGCCGGCTTTCTCCGAGACAATTACAATACCGCAGCCTCATTGTAAGTCCAGCGAAGACCGAAAAGGCGTGTTTGCGCCGGCCGGCGCAGTTGCTAGTCTCCCTGAATGCAAACCCGCTCACTTCTGGTCGTCTCCCTCATGGCAGTCGCCGCCTTCTGCGCGCCCGCCGCCGCCCAGTCATCCAAACCCAACGTGCTGTTCGTCATCTGCGACGATCTCAACTGCGACCTGGGAGCCTACGGACACCCGCAGGTCCGATCACCCAACATCGATCGCCTCGCCGCGCGCGGGAGGTTGTTCGAGCGGGCCTACTGCCAGTATCCGCTTTGCGGGCCGAGTCGCGCATCCTTCATGACCGGACTCTATCCGGACCAGAACCTGGTGAAACGCAACGCGATCTACATCCGCGAGCACGTTCCCACCGTGAAGACCCTATCCCAGATGTTCCGGGACCACGGCTACTTCGCCACGCGGATTGGCAAGATCTACCACTACAACGTCCCCAAGCACATTGGCACCAGCGGCCACGACGATCCCTATTCCTGGAACGACACCTTCAATCCGCGCGGTCGCGACGTCGACGACGAGGACCAGATCTTCAGCCTGCGACCGGGGAGCTTCGGCGGGACCTTGAGCTGGCTCGCCGCCGAGGGAACAGACGCCGAACAAACCGACGGCATCGCCGCCGCCGAGGCCATCCGCCGGCTGCAGAAACACGCCGACGACAACACGCCCTTCTTCATGGCCGTGGGTTTGTTTCGCCCGCATACGCCCTTTGTCGCCCCGAAGAAGTATTTCGATCTGTATCCGCTCGACAAGATCGTCGTGCCCACGGAGCCCGCAGGTTACCTGGAAACCCTGCCCGAGCCCGCCCGAAAGTCGATCCGCCGCAAGAAGGACCAGGTTGATCTCAAGGACGCGTTGGCCCGCCAGGCAATCCAGGCCTACTACGCTTCCATCACCTTCGCGGATGCGCAGATCGGGTTGCTTCTTGACGCGCTGGAGTCCTCAGGCCTCGCGAAGAACACGATCGTGTTGTTCACCTCGGATCACGGTTACCACATGGGCGAGCACGGCCATTGGCAGAAGACAACCCTGTTTGAGAATGCCGCGCGGGTGCCGTTGATCATCGCCGGCCCGGGCGTCAAGGAGCCCGGCAAACGCTCGACCTCACCGGCGGAGATGGTGGATTTTTATCCGACCCTGGCCGAGCTCTGCGGGGTCAAGGCGCCCCCCTACATCTCAGGAATCAGCCTGGTCCCGGCATTGAGGGACCCGAAGGCCCGGCCCCGCCGGGCCGCCCTGACCCATTACGCCAACGGCTACAGCCTCCGCACCGACCGATGGCGCTACACCGAGTGGGGCGAGGACGGCGCGGAAGGAGCTGAGCTCTACGACTGCAAGGCCGACCCCGTGGAATTGAACAACCTCGCCGCCAAGCCGGAGTCCAAGGAACGCATCGCCCAACTCTCCAAACAACTGCGCCAACGAATCAAACAGGCGAAAGAGAAGGTGAACGGCTACACCCAGATTCAGTTCGAGAATCGCCGGAGAGTGAAGTGAACAGGCATCGGGATCCTGAGCGACCCAGGTCGCGAAACGACGGGAGCTCCGCCCCGCAACATTGCCCGATCAGGCGCCTCATGCGGTGCGCGACCGCAGTCTGTGTGTTCTTGGCCGCCACCCTCGCACTCAATGCCGCTGACGACACGCATCTCCGCGACTGGCAACGCGAGGTGGAGATCGCGCGCGCCATTCGCGAGCGGATCGTGAAGCGGCAGGCCGAAGCTCCGACGGAATCCAGCAAGCCGTTCACGGAGAAACTGCCCGACGGCAAGGTGACATTCGACATGCTGCCGATTCCCGCGGGAACCTTCACCATGGGGAGCCCGGCGACCGAACCCAATCGCAAGCTCGACGAAGGTCCGCAACGCTCCGTTCGCATCAACGCCTTCTGGATGGGCCGGACCGAGGTGACTTGGAGTGAGTTCGAACGCTACGCGATGCCTTGGAAACACGTCAACAAACCGCGCCATGACACTGTCCTGAAACTGCTTGGCTCGGACGCGAGCATCGCGGTCTCGCATCCGACGCAACGCTACGTCACGGCCGATTGGGGCGTGGGCTGGGGCGAACGGCCGGCGATCAACATGACGCAATTCGCCGCGCGGCAATACTGCCGTTGGCTCAGCGCCCGGACGGGGCATTTCTATCGATTGCCCACCGAGGCGGAATGGGAATACGCCTGCCGCGCCGGCTCCACGACAGCCTGGCATTTTGGCGAGGAACCGAAGCGCCTCGACGAACATGCCTGGCATTTCGGGAACAGCGGCGACAAGACGCACCCGGTCGGACTGAAGAAACCCAACGCCTGGGGCCTCCACGACATGCACGGCAACGTCGCCGAATGGTGCCTCGATCTTTATGCTGCCCCGACGAGCTACCCGGGTGTTCCGCCCGTCCTTCGCAATCCCCGCAACCGCGCCTCGGCGCTGTATCCCCGCGTCGTTCGCGGCGGTTCCTGGGATGACGATCCCGACCGGCTGCGCAGCGCCGCGCGAAGCGGCTCCACTCCGGACTGGAGCCTGCAGGATCCCCAGATCCCGAAGAGCATCTGGTGGCACACCGAGGCGATCTGGATCGGGTTCCGGGTTGTCCGCCCCGTCAAGCTCCCCTCCGCCGAAGAGATGGCCCGCTATTGGAATGGCGGCCGCAATGTCAGGACCTGGAAGGGGCGCGAGTTCGATTTCGGGCCATTCTTCAAGAACGGCAAACCGAATTCTAATCCCGTCTGGACCAAGAGCCGGAACGGGAACGGAATCATTCCCTGGACGCTGGCGGATCCACGCGCAGAACACCACCATTCCGATTCAAGGAACGAACGCCCTTAAGCAAGAGCGTTTCCTACCAAGGTGGAATGGAATAGCATCGCATCATGAATAGGTTGCCAGGAAAGAGAGTCGCCCTGATCGTGTTGGCTTGCGCCGTCCTTGGGACATCGGGCTGCGGCAAGGGTGGGTCGAGCGGATCCGCCGACGCGTTGGCGCCGACTGGTCCATTGTCCGACCGGGTCGCGGCATTGGTGGAACCGTTGATCGAGGACGGCTGGGCCCACGGATTGATGGTCGGTGTCGTTCAAAATGGGCGGGAGAGCTACTTCCCCTTCGGATCTCTGAACGATGAGGCGAACCCATCCATCGACAAGAACACCGTGTTCGAGATCGGCTCGATCACCAAGGTTTTCACTGCTCTTGCGCTGGCGGACATGGCGGTGAAAGAAGAGTTGTCGATCGACGATGCGGCGGAAAAATGGCTTCCCGACGAGTGGAACGTAGCGACGACCAGCGGAGAACCCATTACCTTGAAGGGACTTGCCGCCCACATCTCCGGCCTGCCGGTCGTTCCAGCCAACTTCTGGAACGACGGCGACAACACCTTCGACGGCGATCTTGGCGGCCGCCGCTGGGCCGAGTACCCCAAGCCCAGTTGCAGAACTACTTCGCAGATCCGAAGCCGCCCCTGGGAGAGCCCGGCAAGTACCTCTACAGCAACCTTGGCGCAGGCTTGCTGGGACACGTTCTGTCCACGAAGACCGGCGTCTCCTTGGATTCCCTGATTGAGAAGCGAATCTGCGCCCCGCTCGAAATGAGCGCCACATCCTTTGACGCAACGCCTTCCGGCCCCGGACATGACGTCGACGGCAACCACGCGGCGCATTGGCCCGCTGGCGAGTCCGTGCTGCGCGGCGCCTTCGCGTTGCGTTCAAGCTGCGCCGACATGCTTAAACTGGCGGCGGCAACCCTGGAACCGGAGCGCACGCCCCTCAAGGACGCCCTGACACTATCGCTTCAACCCTGCGCAACAATCAATGAACTGGAGAAGTCCGCGCTCGGTTGGAAGCTGAACAAATTCGGCGTCATTTACACCACCGGCGCCACCGGCGGCTTCCGCTGCGCCATGTACCTTCACCCTCAATCAAAAACCGGCGTTGTCCTTATGGCAAACACCCAGGTGGGCGGCGTCACCGGGGGGCGAGGCGGCCTGTTCGACGCGCTCGGAGGAAGCCTGCTCAACGTCACCCTCGGAGCGCAACCACTGGAAATCGAGTTTCCCGCTGCCGCCGACACAGCCGCCGGACCGCTGAATGACTTCGTCGGCGGCTTCGTGCCGGAGGACGGCTCCCGAGATCCGTCTTTTCCAATCCGACTGGAGGACGGGAAGCTGATGACGCTCGGACCAGGCGGCGTCGAACAACGCCTCTGGCCATTGAAGGAAAACACTTTCTTCTTAAGGGCATACATATCGGAACTCCGGTTCCTGCGGAATGCGGATGGCGACGTCACTGGTTGCGAGCTTTCTTTCGAAGGTCGCACTGCGCGACTGAAGAAGAACACCGACTGATGGACAACGACCAGACCGTGGCTTTCTTCACGCAGTAAGCCCGCCCCGCGCAGCCACGCTGCCTGTTGCGCAGGGGCCCAAATTTCCTCGATTTCCCACGCGGCCTAACTATCGTTGCGCGTTGAACAGGAAGTGATTTGAAATCGTTAGTTGCAACAGCGGACAAGAAGACCGAACGCGCGTTTCTGGTGGGCGTCGAACTGAAGTCGTCGCCCAAATGGGAACTGCAGGACTCGTTGGAGGAACTCGGCAGCTTGGCATCCACTGCCGGCGCCGAGATCATCGGCGCGGGTTCGCAACGCCTGGAGAAACCCTTTCCCGCGACCCTCATCGGGACCGGCAAGGCGGATGAGTTCGCGGATCTTTGCCGCGAGAGCAAGGCCGACACCGTCATCTTCGACGATGAGCTCTCCCCCGCCCAGAGCCGCAACCTGGAGAAGATTTTCGAATGCAAGGTTCTGGATCGAACCTCTTTGATTCTCGATATCTTCGCCCAACGCGCTCGGACACGGGAAGGCAAACTGCAGATCGAGTTGGCGCAACTCCAGCATCTCCTGCCCCGCTTGACGCGTTTCTGGACTCACCTCTCCCGACAGAAGGGCGGCATCGGCATGCGCGGCGACGGTGAAACCCAGTTGGAGTCGGATCGCCGCCGCGTGCAGGAGCGGATCCATCGCATCTCGCTCGACCTCAAATCCGTGCAGCGGCAGCGCGCGACACAACGCGATGGACGCCGACGCACCCTCTGGCCGACCGCCTCGCTCGTGGGTTATACGAACGCCGGCAAGTCCACCTTGTTCAACGCGCTCACCGGGGCGGACACCCTGCAGGAGGACAAGCTCTTCGCCACCCTGGACCCCACCACGCGCCGACTCCGACTCCCCACCAATCAGAACGTTTTGCTATCCGACACGGTGGGATTCATCCGCAAGCTGCCCCACAGTCTCGTCGATTCCTTCAAAGCCACGCTTGAGGAGGTCGTGCAATCGGATCTCCTGCTGCATGTCGTCGATGTCAGCCACCCCCAGGCCGAGGAACAGATCTCCGTGGTCAACGGCGTGCTGCATGAATTGGGCGCCGGCGAGAAACCGACCTTGATGGTGTTCAACAAGGCCGACCGCCTCGAAAGCGGCCAGTTCGCCGGCAGCCTCGCGGAAGCGTATCCTGACGCGGCGGCGGTGTCCGCCCTTCGACGATCGGGTTTCGACGACCTCATGCGGGAGCTGGGAACCCGACTGCGCCCCGTGCGCGAGTTCGTCGTCTTGGCCGTTCCCCATTCCCGAACGGATGTGATCGCCCGCCTTCACGAGGTGGGCGAGGTCGTGGAGATCGATTACGATGGCCCGGAGGCGTCCATTCGGGCGCGGATTCCACCCTACGTGGTGAATGAGTTCGAGCGCTTCATCAAGGCGGATGTCCATGCGTGATGAACGAAGGCGTTCGCATCAAGGACATGCTGCCGGGCGACAAGCCGCGAGAGCGCCTCGCGGCCAAGGGACCTGAGGCTCTCAGCAATGCGGAGTTGATCGCGATCCTCCTGCGCGTGGGCACCAAGGGACGGTCGGCGGTCGCGGTGGCCGGTGATCTGGTGAAGGAGTTCCGTTCACTGGATCGGCTGGCGCGAGCCTCCCTGGCGGATCTCTCAAGAATCAAAGGCGTCGGCCGGGACAAGGCCATCGCCCTTCAGGCAGCCTTCACCCTGGCGCAGCGCATGGCCCGGGAGTTGACGAGGGAAAGCCCGCAATTGGACAGCCCTGACGCGGTCGCCGATCTGCTTCGGGAAGAGTGTCGCCTGCACGACGTGGAGCGCTTTCAGGTGCTGCTGCTCAATACACGACGTCGGCTGATCCGCACGGAGACGGTCTCGCAGGGAACGCTGGATTCCCTGCTCGTCCATCCACGGGAGGTCTTCCGTTCGGCGATCGCCGCCAACGCGTCGGCGCTCATTCTTGCGCACAACCATCCCAGTGGAGATCCCACGCCGTCGGATGCGGATATTCGCGTGACCAGGGATCTGATTCGCGCAGGACAATTGTTGAAGATCGATGTGCTGGACCACATCATCATGGGGCGACGAACGAACGAACGTGAACGGGATTTCGTCTCCCTCAAAGAACTCGGCCATTTCTACACATGATTCATCCAACCGCCGTCATTCATCCGGGCGCCCGAATTGATTCCTCCGTCAGCGTAGGCCCTTTTTCGGTCATTGACGCCGACGTGGAACTGGGGCCCGGAAACAAGCTCGGCCCCCACGTTTATATCACGGGCGTGGCCCGGATCGGTCGAGACAATGTCTTTCATGCCGGCGCCGTGATCGGCGACGCGCCGCAGGACCTCAAGTACCGCGACACCCCCACGCGCATCCGCATCGGCGATGAAAACGTCGTCCGCGAGCACGTGACCGTCCATCGATCCACGACGGAGGACGGGGAGACCGTGATCGGATCCAACAATTATCTTATGGCCAACAGCCATGTAGGTCACAACTGCCGGGTCGGCGATCGGGTGATCGCCGCAAACGGGGCGCTCTTGGGCGGCCATGTCATCGTGGAGGACAACGTCTTCATTTCCGGCAACTGCCTGGCGCACCAGTTCGTCCGAATCGGCAGTTTCGCCCTGATGCAGGGCGGTTCGGCGATCAGCAAGGACCTGCCCCCCTATACGATTGCCCGCGGGGACAACGGAATTTGCGGGCTCAACGTCGTGGGGTTGCGCCGCGCAGGCTTCTCCAATGAGCAGCGAATCGAGCTGAAGCGACTTTATCAACGGCTTTTTCGCGGCAAGCGCAAGTTGCATGACGCATGCGCCGACGCGGTCAAGGAGTTTACCTCCGAGGCGGCCAAGGTGATGCTCGATTTTATCGCGGCGAGCACCCGCGGGGTTTGCGCGGACAAGGGCTGAGGCCGGCGAGCATTGCGGGCGACAGGCGTTCGCCAGGACAAAAAAGTGGCCGGTTTCGCGGGGGAACGAAACCGGCCGTTTGTTCGGGGCGACGTCCGTCGCCCCTGTGTGGGGGAGATTCAGTATTCGATCAATCGAAGCCGCCGCTGCTTTCCATGGCCTTGTCGGGCATGACCGGAGTTTGCTTCAAGTCCTCGGGCAAGTCGGCCGTGGTGGTCTTCAAGAAGGCGGCAATGTCCTCGATGTCATTCTTCGCCAAATCCATTCCGAGTTGATGACGCCCCATCATGGCGATCGCCTTCTCCAACTCGTTGGCGGAGGCGTCATGGAAATAGGGACCCGTCTTCTCGATGTTGCGCAGGCTGGGAACCTTGAACATCATCTTGTCGGCATCCTTGCCAGTGATGGCGAATCGTCCCTGATCCTTCTGATTCGGCCAAGGCTTCACCAAGCCCACCTTCTGGTAAAGCTGTCCGCCCAACAACGTTCCGCTGTGGCAGGTCGTACAGCCATACTTCGTGAACTTCTCCACTCCGGCTTTCTCCTGCGCATTCAAGGCCTTGCCATCGCCGGCCAGATAGCTGTCCCAGCGGGCCGGCGTCGCCAACAAACGCTCGAAGGCGCCAATCGCAATGCCGACGTTGTTGTAATTGACGGGATCCTCATCCTTGGGAAACGCAGCCTTGAACCATTCCGGATACCCCTTGATGCCTTTGAGTCGCTTCACGACCAGGTCGGGATTCGGCATGCCCATTTCCCCTGCGGCCAGAATCGGCCCTTTCGCCTGCTCTTCCACCGTCGGCTCGCGACCATCCCAGAACTGGGTTATGTGACCGAAGGCGTTGAACGTGGTCGGTGAATTGCGGCCCACCCGATGCCCCTCAAAACCCAACGAGAAACCCTCGCCGTCCACGCCGAACTTCTTCAGATCATGACAGGAATTGCAGGAAATGTCGTTCTTGAGACTGATGCGCTTCTCGAAATAAAGGGCCTTGCCCAACTTGACTCGAGCCTCGTCCACCTCGCTCCGCGGTTGATCCCACGTGCTTCTCAAGGGCGGCTGGAAAAGTTCCAAGTCCCCGGAGAAGGCGGACTGCGCCATCATTCCGATTCCTAACGCCGTGATGAGATATGCTCTGCTCTTCATGTTGTCGCTTTACTGTTCCTAGTTCTTAAATTCGTCTGATGATCCCTATCTTTAACATACTTCGAACAATTGCCAAAACTGTTTAATCAGATCAATCTGATCGGAATTCATGATGAATCAAATTCCTTCCACCCAACAGTTGCGCTACTTCATCAGTGTCGCGGAGTCGCTCAGTTTCCGTAAGGCGGCCGAGGCCTGTTCCGTGTCCCAATCCACGGTCAGCGGCGCCATTCGCGAACTCGAGAACTGCCTTGATGTGCAGTTGCTGGAACGCTCCAAGCGCAAGGTGCAACTGACGCAGGAAGGGGAGGCCTTGCTTGCTCAGGCGCGTGACATTTTCGAACGCCTCACCACCATGCAATACATTGCGGACGCGATGCGCGGACCGTTGGTCGGCGGCTTGCGCATCGGCGTCATCCCCACCATCGCTCCCTTCCTGCTGCCGGAGATGGCCACGCCCTTGCGCGAGAGATTTCCGCAACTCGAGCTTTCCGTGGTGGAAGACCTGACGCCCCGACTGTTGGAACAATTGCGGCGCGGCGACATCGAATGCGCGATTATTGCCCTGCCCTATGAGATCAGCAACCTGGCATCACGAACCCTGTTCGTGGATCCACTCCACGTCGCCATGCCGCGCCAGGGGCGAAAACGCCCGCCAGCAGGGCTCAGCTCGGCGGCGCTGAAGAAGGAGACGTTATTGCTGCTGCAGGATGGTCACTGCCTGAAGGATCAGGCGTTGGCCGCGTGCCGCATGGTCGACAACGCTGCGCTCACCGCCTTCCGAGCCTCCAGTCTGATGACCCTGGTGCGCATGGTCGACAAGGGCGAGGGCGTGACCTTCGTGCCCGGCATGGCCGTTCCGGTCTTCAGCCACTGTCTGAACAATGTCGACTTCGTGCCGTTGAAAGACGCTGGAGCCCGCCGCGAGATATGCCTCTGTTGGCGTCCGGATTCTTACCGAAGAACCGGCATCGAACGTCTGGCCGAGTTCATCCGCTCCGAGTTTGCGGGGTGAAGATCGGAGTGATGGAGTGATGGAGTATGGATGTGCTTAAGTCCTCCAGTCCTCCAGTCCTCCAGTCCAAGAAAAAAGCCCCTTCCGGTTTCCCGGAAGGGGCTTTGAATTATCTCAGTTCAATTAGAACTGGTAGATCGCATTCAGGAAGAGCTGAATGTCATTGCGATCCGTGATGCCGTAGCGGCTGACCGCGTCGAGGGAGTGATCCCAACGCGCTTCCAAGCGGGTGATCACGTTCTCCCAAGCCTTGTAGTCGATGGTGACCGTGTTGCTCAGGACCTTGTCGGTCGAGGCATTGGCGATCGCGCCGCCACCGAAGGTGCCGTCGGTGCCTTGCGCCCAGTCGATACGGTAGTGAGCCGCAACCTTCTCGGTCACATCGTAGCTGAGGTAACCAGCCAAGGCGTAAGCCCAAGCGGAACCAGCGGGACCAGCAGCAGCGCTCAACGTGTTCGGGCCGCCGTTGAAGCGGTAGTCGAACGCGATACCTGCAGCGAGGCCTTCGATCGGGGTGGGCAGAGCCGCGCCAGCGTAGATGCTGGTCGTGTCAGCCAACGTGCCAGCGCCGGAACCGCCAAGGAGGCCGTCGAGCACACCAGCGTATATGGAACCGCCGCTCAGGAAGCCGAGGCTGTCCGGAAGGGTCACAGCGATAGCTGCCATGTAGGCCTTCTGCGACTCAGCCGCACCAGCGACCGCGCCAGCGCCAGCCTGCGCAACCGTGGGGGAGTAGGTGTTCGCTATGCCGGCGCTCACGGACACGCTGTCCGAGATCGCGTAGCTGGCGAGCAAACCTTCATGGGTGGTCGGCTCCAAGCCCCAACCGTAAGAACGGCTGTAGTTCGGGTTGCCGTTGAAGTCGCCGGACTCATAACCAATGATGGCATCGAAGATGCCCATCTTGAGGTCGAGGCCATTGCCAACCGGAACGCGGAGCTCCACGTTCGCGTTCTTGATGCCGACCGCGCCGCCACCAGCGAAGGCGGTCTGGCTGCCGACAGTCTCACCGAACCACAACTGAGCGTTGTAGCCAGCGGCCCACTCACTTTCGTCGAGCGGCTTGGAGACGCTCAAGCTGACAACGTCGAGGTTGAAGCCGTCGTTGCCTGTGCCGGAGCCGGGCAGGAACGATCCGCCAGGAGAGGCGGCATTGCCCGTTCCCGGGTTCCAGATTGCGGTTGTGCTAACATATCCACTCAGCGTGGTGGAAGAAACCGCGGTCATCACGGTTTCATTCGCATCACCGGCCTGAGCAGCCGATGCAAGGCTGACCACACCAGCGGCGGCCAAGCCATTTGTCCATTTATTCACTTTCATCGTCAGTTCCTCCTGCGATAGATGTGTTCTAGTTGTTCTTACTTTGCTTTGTTTGACGTAAACAAACAGCGAATGAAAACAGTTCACCCGCGCACCACGTCAGTGCATTTGAGCGGAACGTAGCAACCTCTCCATTCTAGGCAACAAAAAAAATGGCTTTTTTTTCGCCCTTTTTTGCAACGCCCCTTCCCCATCCAACGGGGCAGCGAAGAAGGTCCCGGCGCGCGGCCCTGCTTGCATGTCCGATCCGATCCGTCTCACGTTCGTCACTCCAGTCTCGTCGGACAGGCGTCGCCATCCCTAAAATCGGCTTTCAAAGCCATGCCCCGAGTTTCCGTCACCATGCCGGCCTACAATGCGGAGCGCTCCATTGCGCGAGCCGTCCGCTCGGTTCTGGAATCCACGCTCACGGATCTGGAGTGCGTGGTCGTCGATGACGGCTCGAAAGACAACGCCCTCGCTGAGTTGGACTCCATCAAGGACAAACGCCTGCGGGTGATCGCCGTCGACCATGCCGGTGTCGCGGCAGCCGCAAATCGAGCCGTCCAGGAATCCCGCGCCCCGATCATCGCGCGCATGGATGCGGACGACTACTGCCACCCGACCCGGCTCGAGAAACAGTTGACCCAACTCGACGCCGGCGGCGTCGACGGCATCGGCGGACGCGTTCGAATCGTGAACCAGCAAGGAGGCTCGGTCCCAAGCATGAAGCGTTACGAGGCGTGGGTGAACGATCACCTGACAGACGACGCAATCCGAGCCTGCCGCTTTGTCGAGTCCCCATTGGTCAATCCGACGATGACCGCCAAGCGCGAAGTGTTCGAACTGGGGTTTCGCAACGGGCCCTTTCCGGAAGACTACGACCTCTGGCTCCGGGCCATGCAGGCGGGTTTTCGATTCGGCAAAGTGAGCGACGTGGTGCTCGACTGGACGGATGGCCCCGGACGCCTGACCCGATCGCACGCAAACTATTCCGCCGATGCCTTCGATCGTTGTCGTCGCGAACATTTGCTCCTGGGGCCCATGAGCGGCGTCACCCGGGTGCGTTTCTGGGGCGCGGGACAAACCGGCAAGCCCTGGCTGCGCTGGTTGCGCGAGCAGGCGATAGCGGTCGACTGTGCGGTCGATGTGTCGCCCCGGAAGCTGGGGGAAGTGATCCATGGAGCCCGGGTCGTTTCACCGGATGACCTGCCCGCAGCTGATGGGACGCCGCTGCTCATCGGGGTAGGCGCGCCGGGAGCGCGCGAGTTGATCCTGCTCAAGTTGAGCGAGGCGGGCTACCGGCCGGGCCGCGACGCCTGGTTCGTGGCCTGACGGTCGCGGTCCGCTACGCGGGCTCGCTGCCTTTGATATCCATCAGGCTCAGGATCTTGGTCTGGTCATCATCCGAGGGAAGCCCCGACGCCCGCTTGTATTTGAAGAGTTCGCGCACGTTGGTCGATTCGTAAGGCCCGTCGAGGATTTCGAAATGATCGGGCGTGACCATGGCCGGGTGCCTGGCGCCGCAGGCGAGGGACAACTTGAGAAGCTCCTTCCGCAAGGCGATGATGTAGTTCGCCAGACGGGCGGCTTTCGATTCCGGATCCAATCCGCGCACGAGCCACTTGTTGTGCGTGGCGACGCCGGCGGGACAGTGCCCCGTGTGGCAACGCTGCGCCTGGATGCAACCGATCGAAAGCATCGGCTCGCGGGCCACCGCCACCATGTCGCAACCCAGGCCAAAGGCGAACAAGGCCGTCTCCGGAAACCCCAGCTTGCCCGATCCGACAAAGGCAACCTTCTCGTGAATGCCCCACTCGGCAAAGCAATTGTAAACCCGCGAAAAGGCGTGCTTGAAAGGCAACGCCACGTGGTCCGTGAAAACCAGAGGGGCCGCGCCCGTGCCTCCCTCGCCGCCATCGATCGCCACGTAATCCACCGCGCGCCCCGTCAGATCGATCTTCTTGGCGAGTTCATTCCAGAAACCCATCTCGCCGACCGCTGACTTGATCCCGACCGGCAGCCCGGTCCGCTCAGCCAGCAATTCGACGAAGTCCAAGAGTCCGTCCACGTCGTTGAATTCGGAGTGCTTGGGCGGACTCAGGCAATCCTTGCCCACGGGGATGCCGCGAATCTTGGCGATCTCCGGCGTCACCTTGGCGCCGAGCACCATGCCGCCCAGGCCCGCCTTGGCCCCCTGGCTCAACTTGATCTCCAGGGCCCGGATCTGCTCGTGCCGCTGACAGGTGTCCACCAGTTTCTCAAGGCTGAAACGACCGTCCTCCTCGCGGCAGCCGAAATAGCCCGTGCCGATCTGCCAGATCAGGTCGCCGCCTTTCAAATGGAAGGGCGAGATGCCGCCCTCGCCGGTGTTGTGCAGGCATTGCGCGATGCCACAACCCTGGTTGATGGCCGCCGTCGCGGCCCAACTCAGTGAGCCGTAGCTCATCGCCGAGACATTGACGATGGACTTGGGACGAAACGCCTTCCTGCGATCGCGATACCGTCCCAGCTTCTTCGCGCAGGGAAGGCCATACATCGGGTCGTAGTTCTCGTCTCCCGGCTTCGGCTCCGCCAACGGAAAGGCGCTCTGCTTGATGATCAGGTAGTCCTTGGCGTTCTCCAGGTCGTTGTCCGTGCCAAATCCGAAATAGTTGTTCTCATTCTTCGAGGACGCATAGACCCAACGGCGCTGATCGCGCGAAAAGGGTCGCTCCGATTCATTGTCAGTGACGATGTACTGCCGCAACTCCGGCCCAATCGCCTCCAGCAGATAACGGAAATGCCCGATGATGGGAAAGTTGCGCAGAATGGCGTGCTTGCGCTGGCAGATGTCATACACCGCGACCAGAAGAAGAAAACCGAGAACTCCCAGACAGATCCACTCAATCCACATGCACAGCTTCTACCACGGGAACACCCGCCCCGCAACCGACGGATGCCAAGGGAGAAAAATCACGAACGCTCACCGTCCAATCTCAACCGTTGAGCTTGTTCGAACGTTGCTTGTTTGTCTTGTCTGCGCCCGCCGCGCGCCTCGATCAATCCCCGTCCGGCCGACCCGGATTCGCCCAATGACCGGCAATGTCGTCGCCGCTCACCAAGACGCCCTTCTCGTTCCAGTCCATCGAAGCGCGCACATCCGCCGCGCAATATCGCAACGTCAAACCGCAACGCCTGCGATCCGAATCATTCGGCTCCGAGCCATGCAGCAACAGATCGCTGTGAACCGAGGCCTGCCCTGCCTTCAATTCCACGTTGACCGGCTGGCCAAAGCGCTCCGCATCATCCACGGTCTGGTCCAGGACATTGTTCTCGTCGGCGGAACTGCGTCGATAGGTGAGATGCCCGAACTGGTGCGAACCGGGAATGACGCGCATGCATCCGTTGCCGATGTCGGAGTCATCGATCGCCAGCCATACGGTCACGGTCTTGGACGGTGTCAACGGCCAATAGCTCGCGTCCTGATGCCAGGCCACCGCCTTCCCGTCACCCGGCATCTTGCAGAAGAAATGGGAGCCAAAGCCGATCACATTCTCACCGAGCAGATCCTTGACGAGATCAACGATGCGGGGATGGGCAAGCAAGTCGTGGACTCGCCCATGGTTCAAGTGGGCCGAACTGATGGAATAGCTGTTGCGCCCCTCGGACAGGGTCCGCTGCAGAAGCGCGTCAAAGTAAGCCCGATGTCCGGCCATCTCCTCGTCGCTGAAAATGGCCAGAGGCTGGAGGATTCCGTCACGATTGAACGCCTCGACCTGCTTCTTGCCCAACGTCGCCGGGGCGGCCACCGGGCTCGGATGAAACCGCAGGTCGCGCTCCATCGCCTCGATCTCAGTCGAATCCGGAATGATCCGGAATTGCTTTGGCTGACTCATGGATCAAAGCTATCCGGATCCCCTCCGCCCACACGATCAAAAAGAAGGCGTTCCGGTTGAGAACGGGTGGCGCAATGCCAAGTCCCAAGGGACGAAAAGAGGTCTTCCTGATCACAGGGCCGTCCAGGGCTCACCTGCAGCGCTTTTCCTTCGCCGCTTTCACCCCTGCAGGGTGTCGAAGTGGGCTCGACGGAGTCTCGCCCCACCGCCTTTTCGATTCGCTGGCGCGCGCTTCAGCGCCTTTCATTCCATGCCAGAGCGACCCACGACTCCGCTGCCAACAGCGCTCCTTTATTGCCGGAGGCTCGTGCAACCGGTGGGGAGAGACTCCGTCGAGCCCCTATCAACGTCCCGAAGGGACGAGTCAGCACGTTTCCCTCGCCACCCTCGTTTAACCGCACGCAGCGAGCTTGCCGGCCCAGTTTCAACTTTGAAATCCCAACGTCGTCGGTCATGCTGCGCAGCTGTTTCAACAACCCCAAGCAGTCCCCAACATGCAAATCTTCATCGACACCGCACACGTCCACGAGATCAAGGAAGCCCTGAGCTGGGGCATCGTGGACGGCGTCACCACGAACCCCACCCACGTCGCCACCACCGGACGCCCTTACCTGGAGGTCTACCAGGAAATCCTCGAAATGGTCGACGGCCCCGTCAGCCTCGAGACGATCTCCCTGGAGGCTGATGGCATCATCGCGGAAGGCCGGAAACTCGCCAAGATGGGCGACAATGTCGTCGTCAAGGTGCCCGTGATCAAGGAAGGCCTCAAGGCGGTAAAAGTCCTCTCCGCCGAGGGCATCCAATGCAACGTCACCCTGAATTTCTCCCCGCTGCAGGCCATGCTCGCCGCCAAATGCGGCGCCGCCTACATCAGCCCTTTCGTCGGTCGCCTCGACGGCGTCGGCCACGTCGGCATGGACCTCATCGGGCAGATCCGGCAGATCTATGACAACTACGGCTATGGCACGGAGATTCTCACCGCGGCCGTCCGGCACCCGGAGCACGTCCTCCAGGCCGCCCTCGCCGGCTCCGACGTCATCACCATGAACTTCGCCGTCCTGAATCAACTCTACGACCACCCCATGACCGACATCGGCCTGGACCAATTCCTGAAGGATTGGGAAAAAGTGCCCAAGTAAGAAATGAGCAAACTCAAATGCGGTTTTCTCGGCATCGGCGCCATGGGGCGCAGCCATGTCGATCTCATTCACAACCAATGCGGCGATCGCGCCGAGGCCGTCGCCATCTGCGGTCGGAACGAGGACAACCTCAAGAAGACGCTCGAGATCGCCCCGCACGCCAGGGTCTTCGACAACGAGAGCGAACTGATCCAATCCGACCTGGACGCGGTCTTCGTCTCCACCCCCAATTTCACCCACCTGCAGTGGGCGAAGGAGATCGTCGACGCCGGCAAGCACCTGTTCCTCGAGAAACCCTGCGGCATCTCCATGGAACAGGCCGACGAACTCGTCGCCCTGGCTGACGGCACGGACAAGGTCGTCATGATCGGCCACGAACTGCGCTACTCTCCCTTCTTCGGGAGAATCAAGGAGATGATCGACGCCGGCGAGATCGGGACGCCTCGAATGGTCTGGACCAAGGAGTTCCGGGCCCCCTTCCAACCCAAGTCCGGGCAATGGATTCAGGATGACCGCATGTCCGGGGGCTGCCTTGTCGACAAGAACTGTCACCACTTCGACATGATGAACTGGTGGGTTGGCGCGCGCCCGAAGTATGTTGCCGCCTTCGGCTCCAACGCCGTCAACCGCGTCATCGAGGGCGAACATCAGGTTCACGATCATGCCACGGTCAGCTTCGAATACGACAACGGCGTCAAAGGCACGCTGCACCTGTGCATGTTCGCCCGCGATTTCCCTCACGAGGAACTCGAGATGGGCGTCATCGGCGACAAGGGCTCCCTCCAGACCAGCATCTCGACCATCGAAATCCTCCAGTGGAAACTCGGCTCCGAAAACGCCGACCCCATCCGCCACAAGATCGAGTCCAAGCAGGGCGTCGGCTGGGGCGGACACCTCGGCTTCTCCGAGATTCATGACGCCTTCGTCGACGCCGCACTCGAGGGCAAACCCGTCCTCACCGGCGTAAAGGCCTGCGTCGACGGCACCCGCATGTGCATCGCCGGAGAGGAGTCGATCCGCGAGAAACGGATCGTGGAAATCGTTTAGGTTCCAGGAACTCGGCGACCGCGTCCTCCACCGCTCCCCGACTACCTTTTCACCATTTTCAGGGTAAAGGTTCCGTTGTTGCCGGAACGCGAGCGATAGTTTCCGACCAGGGCAGCGGCGCCGGCGCTGCCGGTCCAAGTGTAGTCGTCGCCGTTGATGCGGGTCTTGCCGGAAAGCGCCACCCGGTTGTTCTTGGTCGACTTGGTGATGTTCGCGTCAAAGGAGAACTTGCTCCGGATGCCGGTCCCCGTGAACGTCGCCTTCAGGTTGCCGCCTGCCGCGGGCGCGATGACCGCCTGCAACGGACCCTTGGTGTTGTACTTCTTGTTGTTCCACGAACCCTCCCAGCGTGTCGCCTTGCTCTGAGCCTGACAGGGCGCGACCAAGACCAGCAACGCAAAACAGGCAACCAGCGTCGAAGGAACAAGCGCGAGGCGGAGACCGAAACGGGAATGAGGATGAGACTTCATGGAATCGCGTGTTTGAGGCGGCGGACCTTGTCGTTCTTCGCCCAACTTCCAACAAGGGACGCTTTCGTGCAAGTCCGTTCCCCAACGCCCGCAGCGAGAAAGCATGAACAGAACTAGGTGGCATTGCGCATGCGAATCTTCGGAGCGCGGAATTCATTCCGCTTCAACGTTGGGCCAGCCAGGGCTCTCGTTGACGCCGATGCCCCGGGATTTCGAGGGGTGAAGCGGAATGAATTCCGCGCCCCGTTCTCCTTCGGACGCCGTCTCTAGAATGACCACCGCCACCCAGTTTCGTTTACGCCCGCAGCGAGAAAGCACGCTAGGAGAGCCCCCTCAGCGGGCGCACATCCACCGCCTCCATACCGGCGGAACGGATGGCTTGCATGCCAAGGTCAGTGTCCTCGTAGGCCCGACATTGATCTGGAGCGACCCCGATGCGGCGAGCGGCCTCGAGGAAAATGTCCGGGGCCGGCTTCTGATTTTCGATGTCTTCATTGGTCACCAGCGCATCGAAGAAATGCCCGATGCCGAGCTTCTCAATCACCTGGGTCACGATGTGTCGCGAACCGCCCGTGGCGATCGCCATGGGCAGCTTTCCATGATGCTCCCGAACAATCTCCATGGTGATCTCAATCAGCTCGGCTTCAGGCAACACATCAAGGTAGAACTGCCCCTTGTCGCGAATGGCCTCGGGGAGATCGACCTCGACGCCCTGCTCCTCAGCCAGCATGCGAATGATGTCGCGCGCGGGCACGCCGCCGAGACCGTAAAAGCGCTCCTCCGTGATCGTGAAACCATGCTTGTCCATCACCCGGCCCCAGGCCTTCCAGTGCAGCGGCATGGTGTCCGCCAACGTTCCGTCAAAATCGAAGATAAGTCCCTGGATGTTCATTGGGTGTCGGTTCTGGCAATGGTGCGATGTGAAATGAAGAGAAGCGAAGCGGGAGTCCCGGACAGTTGACTGTCACCGGTGAAACGACGGCCAATCCGTCACATTCCTGCCGCGGCAAGTTTCTCGCCGAGTTCGTGATCGAGCAACGGTTGGATCAGGCCGTCGAGATCGCCCTCAATGATGGCGGGAAGACTGTGCAGCGTGAGTTCGATGCGATGATCCGTCACCCGGTTCTGCGGAAAATTATAGGTGCGAATGCGCTCGTTGCGCTCACCCGTGCCAACCTGCGACTTGCGCTCGGCGGCATACTTGGCCTGCTCCTCGGCAATCTTCTGATCCAGGAGACGCGAGCGCAGGACCTTCATGGCGCGCTCCTTGTTCTTGAGCTGGGAGCGCTGGTCCATGCAGGTGACGATCATACCGGTGGGCTTGTGAATGATCTGCACGGCGGAGTCCGTCGTATTCACCCCCTGCCCCCCCGGTCCGGACGCGCGACAGACGCTGATGTCCAGGTCCTCCGGGTTGATCTGCACATCGACTTCTTCCGCTTCCGGCAACACCGCGACGGTCGCCGTGCTGGTGTGAATGCGTCCCGAGGCTTCGGTCACCGGCACCCGTTGCACCCGGTGCACACCGCTCTCATGCTTGAATCGCTTGAAGGCGTCCTCGCCCGCAATCAGGAAGGATACCTCGCGATACCCTCCCAGGTCCGAAGCGCTCGCGTCCATGTTCTCGACCTTCCAACCGCGATTCTCGGCATAGCGCGTATACATCCGGTAGAGATCCGCCGCGAACAACGCCGATTCCGACCCCCCGGCCCCGGCGCGAATCTCGATGATGGTGTTGCGCGAATCCGTGGGATCCGGCGGCACGATGCCCCATTGAATCTCCTGGGTCAGCCGTTTGTCCTCGGCCTCCAACCGCTCGATCTCCTCCTTGGCCATGAGGGCCAACTCCGAATCCGAAGCCTCGCTCTCGATGATCTCGCGATTCTCCTTGAGCTCCTCCTGCGCCTTCAACCAGGCTTCGCCCGCCGCGGCCAGCCCCTTCACCCGGCTGTATTCGCGGGTGAGTTCCTGCGCCTTGGCCTGGTCATCAAAGGCCGACGGATCCGCCAACGCGGCCTCGGTCTCGCCGAGCCGTTTCTTGAATCGCTCAATATGGGATGGCAGGTCCATCAGCCTTCAGGCGGGAACGACTCGAAAGCCGCCCCCCGATAAAAACAATACACCCGCACGGATTGATCCATGCGGGTGTATTGGTAAAAACGGATTTAGCGGCGCTTCTTCGGCTTGCGCGCGGCGGCCTCTTCGCGGGCGGCCTGCGACTTTGCCAGGCGCTGCTTGAATTTGTCCACGCGGCCCGCCGTGTCCACAAAGGTCTGCTTGCCGGTGTAGAACGGGTGCGAGACGTTGCTGATGCCAAGCGTCACGCAGGGATATTCCTCACCGTCGTCATGCTTGATCGTGTTGTTCGTACGGGCGCAGGACTTGGTGACCCACTTGGCTCCGGAGGCCGAGTCCAAAAACACAACCGGACGATATTCGCTTGGATGAATGTCAGCTTTCATAATTCAGGAGCCGGGGAATCTAACAATGAACCGCCCTGTGACAAGGGATTTGTCCAAGTTTTTTTGCGACGACGCCGAGCGGTTTGCCCTCAGCCGAGCTGGCACTTCGGGCAATAGAACGTGCTCCTCGCCGCCTGGACAATGCGTTTGATCGCCGTTCCACAGGTCGGGCAAGGCTCTCCTTCGCGATCATAGGCGGCAAAACGCTCGAAGACCGTGCCTGGCGCGGCCTCGGAACCGCCATAATAGAAGAGCCCGTCCTGCACCCCCGCGCCGGCAAAATCCAATCGGATCGTGCTCCCCAGTTCGATGGCCGCCGCCAGGATTTCACGAATGTTCACGCGCAAACGCCCCGCCTGCGCCCGCGTCAGCCGCCTGGATGATCTGCGCGGCGAGATCCCGGAGCGATGCAAGGCCTCGCAGGCATAGATATTGCCAATGCCCGCCACCAGGGCCTGATCCAGCAACTTGACCTTGATCGCCTGCGCGGAACGCTTCAATCGGGCCGCGAAGTAGTCCGTGGAAAACCCCTCGCCGAGCGGCTCCGGTCCCAGGCGGTCAATGGCGGATGCATCAAGGGTCATCCGCCCGAAGTAGCGGGTGTCCACGAAAACGAAATCATGCCGCCCGAGCCCCAGCCGCAGGACCGTGTGCTTCGGAAGATCGGCGCCTTTCGGCTGAAGATACATCCGCCCCGTCATGCCGAGATGCCCCAGCAACTCGAAGGTTTCCCGCGCCCCCTCGGGCTTCAGCTCAAACAGCAGATACTTGCCGCGGCGCCGGAGCCCCATGAACCGGGCGCCGGTCAACGCCTGCTCCAGGTTCCGCCGGGTCGTCCCACGCAGGCTTTTCGCACGCAACGCCTCCACGGACCGAATGGCTTCCCCCTCGATCAACGGACGAAGGTGACGCGCAAGGACTTCGACTTCAGGCAGTTCAGGCATCGTCGTTCACCCATGCCGATAAGGCGGCGTGAGGTTGAAGGTGTTCGGCAAATGACGGATCTCGCAGACTTCCTCGTTCTCATCCAACAGCGCCTCGACGATGTCAAAGCGGATCTTCACCTGCGGATCCTTGAGCAATCTCAGGTAGTCCAACGCAGTCTGGGATAGCAACTTCTTCTTCCTTGCATTCACCGCCGCGGCGGGTCGCGTCCAGGATTCGTCCGACCGCGTCTTCACCTCCACAAACACCAGACAGTCATCGTCGCGAAAGACCAGGTCGATCTCGCCCCGTTTCGAGCGGAAATTGGCGGCCAGGAACTTCAGCCCCAGTTTCTTCAGATGCCGCTTCGCCGCGTTCTCGCCGATCTCGCCACGACGCAGATGCGCCGGCTTCCCGGCGTTCTCCGAAACCAGGCCGATCTTTCTCAGCAAGTTCATGAGTCAACGAAAGCTCGAGCGACGTCGGACGCCGACGACCGATTCACATGCGGTATCCCCGGCCCTCATATCAGTTTCAACTGCTGCGCCCGCACCGGCGCAAAACTGCGGCGGTGAAGGGCGCAGGGGCCCGACTCCGCCAACGCCGCCAAATGCTGCTTCGTCCCATAGCCCTTGTGCCTGGCAAACCCATAGGCCGGATACTGCGCATCGTATTCCATCATCAAGCGATCCCGCGTCACCTTGGCGAGGATGCTCGCCGCGGCAATGGAGAAACTCCGGCTGTCCCCCTTGACGATCGCGGTCTGCGGCAGGCTCAGGGAATCCACCCGCAGGCCGTCAACCAACGCATGATCCGGCGGAAACGAAAGCGCCGCCAGGGCCTCATTCATGGCGCGATGCGTCGCGCGCAGGATGTTGATTTCGTCAATGATCGCGGCGTCAAGCACAGCCACCCCCGAATCGATTGCCTCATGCGCGGAAATGAACTCGAACAGCCTCTCCCGCTGCTTCTCAGAAACCTGCTTCGAGTCGTTCAACCGGGACAACTCCGGGGGCAGCCCGGATTCCGCCCACTCGCGGGGAAGTACAACCGCCGCCGCAACCACCGGTCCCGCCAGGGGGCCGCGGCCCGCCTCGTCAATGCCCGCAACGCGAACGCCCCCCGCGGCGTATGCCTCGCGCTCGAACTCAAAGCGGTCGTTGCCCGTGTCTTTGGCGTCTCCCATGATGATCGATGAGCATGGCGCAAACGGCCAATGCAATAAAGCCCCGGTTCAGGCGCCTCACACGATGAACGGCCCCAACCTGCCGCAATTGACTTTCACAAGGGCGTGGTCCATTAGTTCCCGTCCGTTTTACCCGCTACTCCGTCCCAGTTTCATGATTTCCAGGCTCCTTTCATCACGTTGCGTCAATCGCCTTCGCCTGACGCTCGGCCTAGGCTCCCTCCTGTTCGCGACCCAGACCCACGCGGCCAATTTGTTCTTCCTTGACCCTTTCGGGACTCCCATTTCCAGCGCGCTGCCGGGGGACATCGTTTATGCCCATACCGGCGTTTCCGGGGGCGTGGCCGGGGCGACCTTTTTCCGCCTCAGCGCCAGCCAGACCGCCCCCCTGGATTTGCTGCGGAGCAACGACGGCGACTACGTGGAGTTTCAAGTGCCCTTCGGAACCGCGGCCGCTGCCACCGTCGTCTCCATCTACTCATCAGGAAACACCGGCACCCCCATCGCGCAGGGCAATTTCAATATCCTCCCTTCCATCCCCCCGGTTATCACCAGCGCGACCGAGGTGGAGGGAACCAACGGCGTCGAGTTCGCCTACGTGATCACAGCCATCTACAACCCCATGACCATCGAAGCTGAGCCGCTGCCGGCAGGCTTGACGTTGGAGACAGTGGGTTCGGTGGTCACCATCGAGGGAACCCCCACCGAAACCGGCGTTCATGAGATCCTGCTCACCGCGAAGGGCGAACACCCAACCCCGGGCACAGCGACGCTCACCCTGACCGTGCATCCCAAGATGGTCGAAATCACCAGCTCCCTGGCGGTGTTGGGCACCAACGGGATGGCGTTCGAATACCAGATCGAGACCGACAATCCGGCCACGAATTACACCGCGCTGAACCTGACCGCAATCGTCCCCGGATTGAACCTGGACGCGGAAACGGGGCTGATTTCCGGAACGCCGACCATTACCGGCACGCGCATGGTGACCCTCGGTGCCGAGAACGGACCCTGGTCGGACTCCAAGGTCCTGACCATCGTGCTCGATCCCCCGGCGCCGGAGATCACCAGCTCCCTGACCGCCAACGGCAGGAAGGGCGCGCAGTTCTCCTACGTGATCGAGGCCAGCAACAACCCGACCAGCTTCACGGCTTCACCGCTGCCCGAGGGCTTGTCGCGCGAGGGACCGATCATCGCCGGAATCCCGGCCGCGGCGGGAGACTACGAAGTGGTCATCACCGCCTCCAACGCCGGCGGCGTGGATTCCGAGACCTTGCAGCTCAGTTTCCTGCCGCAGCCCCCCGCGATCAACAGTTCACCGACAGTTCAGGGAACGGTCGGCATCCCGTTCAGCCATGTCGTGACGGCCCTGAACGACCCGACCGGCTTCGAGGCTGGCGAACGACCGGATTGGCTCCAGTTCAATGGTCTGACCGGAGCATTCTCCGGTTCACCGGACGCAGCGGGCCAATTCACGGTGTCGGTCACGGCGACCAATCTCGGAGGCTCCGGATCGCAGGACCTGGTCGTCACCATCGCGCCCGCCGTCCCCGTGATCACCTCCGCAACCAGCGCGACCGCCACCCGAGGCCTTGAATTCCAGTTTCAGATTGCCGCCGACAATGACCCAACCGGCTTCACGGCCAGCGAACTGCCCGCGGGCCTCTCGCTCAATGAATCCACCGGCCTGATCAGCGGGTTTCCCACAACCTTGGAAACCAAGGTCGTCGATTTGACCTCCTCCAACGAAACCGGAACCGGCATGGGCGAACTGACGATCACGGTCGTGGATCCTACGCCCGTCATCACCAGCGCAACCACGGCCACCGGCACGCGCGACGTGGATTTCGCCTACCAGATCACCGCCGACAACCTGCCGACCGGCTTCGGCGTCGACGGCAACCTGCCGCCGGGCGTCTCCCTGAACGCAACCAGCGGACTCATTTCCGGTCGGCCGACGGCCGCCGGCGGCTACCCGGTAACCATCCGGGCCTCAAACTCCGGGGGAACCGGCGAAACCTCCCTGACGATCACCATCAACGACAAACCACCGGTCATCACCAGCCCAACCACGGCCATGGCGATCAGCGGCTCACTTTTCACCTATCAGATCGAGGCCAGCAACAACCCTACGAGCTACGAATTGGGAGCCGGACAACACAACGACTGGCTCTCCGTCGATCCCGTGACCGGCCAGGTTTCCGGAACGCCCCCGGCCGTGCCCTTCACCATCAACCTGCCGATCCCGCTGATCGCCCGTAATTCCGGCGGCCCCGGAACAGCAACCCTCACACTGACCCTGAAACCCGCCGCGCCCGTCATCACCAGCCCCACCGCAGCCCATGGCGCCGCCGGCAGCCCGTTCGAGTACCAGATCGTCGCCGACAACCTGCCCGAATCGTTCGTCATCAGCGGCTTTCCCCAAGGGTTTTCCGTCGACGCCGACACCGGTCTCATCACCGGATCACCCACGGCGGAAACGTCCTTCCAGGCTTTCATCTCAGCCCGCAACGAGGGCGGCACGGGACTGGTCACCCTCACCGTGACCATCCACCGCCCCGTCCCTGAGATCACCTCCGAACTCTCCGTGACCGCCAGCGCCGGCGCCCCCTTCAACTATCAGATCACCGCAACGCAGCAACCGGACAGCTACGGAGCCCATACAGCGCCCGGTTTGACGTTCGATCCGGACACCGGCGAGTTTTCCGGCGTCCCCACCGAAGTGGGCGTGTTCATGCTTGGCATCAGCGCGGGACACCAGGGAGGCGCGGGCAGCGCGACCCTGACGTTGACCGTCAACCCGCCCGCAATCACCAGCTCGCTCGACCTCACGGCCAATATGGACGTCCTGTTCAACCATCAGATCGTCGCCGAACACATGGCCAATGCGTTCACCGCCCAGGGACTGCCGGCGGACCTGCAGCTCAATCCGACCACCGGCGTCATTGAGGGTCTTCCCAAGAAATCGGGCATCTTCGAAATTCCGCTGACCGCATCCGATGGCAGCCTGACCGCGGACGCGACCCTGAGGTTGACAGTCTGGGGAGGCTCCGGCGAGCCGCCGGTCGGGGTGTTTCCTTCCAGCGGAAGTGAAATCCGCATCCTCTGGCCGGCGGCCGCGGACGGCTACCTCCTCCAGGCGACGGACAATCTCACGCCTCCCGTTACTTGGAAGACTGTGGCCGCCACGCCGGCGGACAACGGCGGGGCCAAGGAGTTGTTGATTGAGGCGTCCTCCTCCGGGGACGGTCGCTTCTATCGACTGGTCAAACCCTGACCTGTCGAACTCACCAACTGCCGTCCACCAGCAACGAGGTGATCCTTTGCGCGAGATCTTCGGCCAGCAGCGGCGCCGCCTGCCGTTCCACGCTTCCCAGGTCCGCGCCCACCCGCACGGTTGTCCGCCCCGTGATCTCGCGATCCAGGGCAACGGCTCCCGTGGCCGAGTCAATCGCGGTGACCTGGGCGGTGAGAAAAATCCGGTAATCGCGAGCCGTGATGGAGTCGCCCGGCTGAAAGGTCAGGGCGCTGCGCGCAAAGCTGGTGATATTGCCGTTGATGACAATGTCCGCGTCGCCGCGGGTGGCCAACCGGTAGGTGCCATCCTGCTGGATGCGCTTGCGAAGCGCGCTGTTGACATAGGTCGACAGCCTGGGTTCATCCGTCCCGTTCTCAAAGAAGTTCACGCGCACCGATTTCGCGCCGGCCTCCAAGCCGTTGGCGGGTCCAAGCTGGTAACTGGCGCAGCCGCTCATCAACAGCAACGCGCCCAATCCGACCAGGCCTGCAAGCGCCCGCATCATGGCGTTATTCTTCATCCGAACGATCCTGGCTAAACTCCTCGTCGATCCTGTCCAGTTCCTCCACGATCAGCTTCAGGTTCTCGATCTTGGCCTTGGCCTCGGTCGCATAGCTGGAAGTGGCGTCCTTGACCAGGACATCATTGTAATAGATGAGCGCGCTGCGCCATTTCTTCCGCTTCTCATAGTAACGGGCGGTCTTGAAGGCGCCGCGCGCCTGTTCCGTGCGCAACGAATCGATCAGGTCCTGAGCCTCCTCCACCTTCTCGTGCTCCGGATAAAGGGCAATGAAATCGGTAAAGGTATCAATGGCCTTGCCGGCCGCGCCTTGGTCATACTCCGCGGTCTTAGCTTGCTTCTGGTAGGCCAGCCCCGCCCCGAAAAGCGCCTCGGCCGCAATCTCCGGACGGTCGTGGTACCGGTTCGCCGCCTTCTCGTGCGCCTTGACCGACTCCTTGAACTTCTTCTTCTTCTCCCGGGCCTCCCCGATCTTCATCTGGGCTTCCGGCGCCACCTCGCTGAATGGCCCCGCCTCGATCAGGGACTTGTACATCTCCACGGTCTTGTCCATCGAAGGCGACAAGGGCACATACCCCCAGAGCTTGAACCAACGGCCATCCAGGAACTCGTTCGCAATCTTATACTGTCGCTTCAATACGTCCTCATACTTGTCAAACTTCGGATACTTCTCCACGAGCTCCTGATAATGCTCGAACGCCCGCTCATACTGCCCTTTCTCCTCCAGGCAGCGCCCCTCCAGAAAGAGGGCCTCCGGGGCGTAGTCCGAAAGCGGCCAGCGCTTCACCGTGTAAGCCGCAGCCTTCCGCGCCGTATTGAAGTCCCCTTCCTCAAAGGCCTTCTCCGCGACCGCGAGCTGCTCCTTGGCGCGGGTGCGGGTCCACTTGCCTTCCTTGCCGATGCGCTCGTAAGTCCACCCGACACCGGGCGTATAGATCAATGGCGCCGGCGATTCATACGGCAGCGCGCACAAAAGGAGCGCAACAAGGACCGTCGGCATTGCAATTCGTTTCATCCCCCGCACGCTAGCCAAGCCCTTGGGGCAAGTCAAGGTGGGCGGCAAGCCGGCAACCGGGGGGCGGAATCCATTGAAGCGCGACTGCCTCACCCCGCAGCCGCTTTCTACACCCGACTCTCCAATTCTCGCGCCAAATCCTTGATTCCTTTCAGATCCAGCTTTCCCGTGCCGAGATAAGGCAGCTTCTCGATGTGGAAGAACTGGTCCTTCCGGGGCTTCCAGAGATTGGGCAGATCGGCCTCGCCGAGCTTCTTCAGGACCTCCGCCAACGCGCCCCCCTCCAGGGTATGCAGCACAACCAGCTTCTCACCCTTCTTCTCATCCGGCAGTCCTGTGACCGCCAGGATCTTCTCGGCGACGCCGGCGAGTTCGTGAAGTTTCTCCTCCACCTTGATGTGGGGAACCATCTCCCCGCCAATCTTGCTGAACCGACTCAACCGGTCGGTAATCTGCACGAAGCCGTCCTCATCCATGGCCGCGATATCGCCTGTCGAATACCAACCGCCCTGAAGGACAGCAGCCGTTTTCTCCGGTTGACCGAGGTAACCCTTCATGACGTTGGGACCTCGCACCAGCATCAAACCGGGCAGCCCGATCGGCTGGGGCGCGCCGGACTCGGGATCCACAATACGAATACTGATGCCGGGCAGCGGATGGCCGATGAACCCCCGCTTGCCGCCGACCTGCCTGAATCCCGCGGAACGAAAATCCCGCGCGTTGACCGTCACCGCCGGCGAACATTCCGTGCAGCCATAGGCCTCCATCGGCCGCACGCCAAACTTCTCTTCAAACTTTTCAGCCAGCCGGTCCGGCAGCTTTTCGGCTCCGACCATTGCGAATGCCACGCTGCCGAATTGCTCGGGTTTGCAACCGCGCAGGTAAAGTTGGAGAAATGTCGGCGTCGCCAACAGGAAGGTGATTCCGTTCTCCTCCACGACCCGCCCAACCGTCTTGGCATCGACAGGATTGGCATGATAGCCGACGCCGACGCCAAGCCCGGCCGGCGCGCCCAGCGTGCCCATGAAGCCGAAGGAGTGAAAGAAGGGCAGCGCCCCAAGGAAGGCATCCTTCTTGTCAAAGGCGAACACCTGTCCCAACTGCTCGACGTTGGACATCACATTGTAGTGCGTGAGCATCACGCCCTTGGGTTCGCCGGCGCTGCCGCTGGAGAAGATGATGGTGGCGAGATCGTCCATGCCCACCGGCTTGCCGCAACCCAGAGCTTTCTCAATCCAGCGCGACGGAAAAAGGCAGGCCATGAGCAAGGCGCTCACCTTCTCCACCGCTGTCTTCTCAGCAACGACATCCTCCAGGAGCACGGTTTCAACCGGCAACTCCAGCTTCAACATTTCCAGGACCTTCCGGGAGGTCAGAACATTCTTGATGCCGGTCTGCTCGATGCACGAAGCCAACGCTTCCTTGCCGAGGGTATAGTTCAAATTGATTGGGACCTTCCCCATCATGAGCGCGGCGTAATTGACCAACGCGCCACCCACCGATGGCGGCAGCAGAATGCCGACCTTCTCCTGCCCTTCCCAAATGGGGCGCAACTTCCGTCCCAACAGGATGGAACCCGTCAGGGCCCCGATGAAGTTCATGCGCGGCGTCGTCGCATCGGCAAAGGCGAAACGACCCCGGTTCTTGCGCGCCGTCCGGATGAACGCCCGATGCAGGGGACGCATGCGCGGCTTGCGTTCGCTCCAGGCCTCCGAACCCAACTCCTGGACAACCTGCCGGACCGCATGCGGTTCCGCATGCGGCGGCATCGCCTTCCCATAGCTCACCGTCACCGGGTAGGGAATCTCCCGCGGCAGCTTCCAGTAGAACCTGCCCTTCTCAAAACTGAAGATGCTTCCCCAGACGCCATCGAGATTGACCGGGATGATCGGGGCGTCCACCCCTTTCATGATCTTCTGCATGCCCTTGCGAAACGGCAGCATCTGACCAATTCGTGTAATCTGGCCCTCGGCAAAGATGCAGACAACATTGCCCGCCTTGATCCAGTCACTCGCCTCCTGCAACGCCTTGATCATCTCACGAGGACGAAGTTCCGACGAGATCGGGATCACCCGCAACATCCGGGCAAAGGGCTTGATCCACCACTTTTCATACATGCCCCGATACATGATGAAACGAATGTGCCGGTCCGTCGACGCAATCAGGAAGAAGGCGTCCGTAAGCGACAGGTGGTTGGAAACAAACAAAGCTCCCCCCTTCTCCGGAATGTTGGACCGGCCGTTCACCTTTACCCGGTAGATGGTGTGGGTCAGCATCCAGATCAACAGGCGCATCAGGGAGTCCGGCACCAACCGCACCGCGAGAATCGTGGCGCCAAACGTGACCAGCGACCCCACCAGGAAGATCTGGTTCGGACTCAATCCCAGGGATTTCCGCAGGACCCAGAAGGCTCCCGATGCGAGCAGCACGCCAAGCGACGTCACCCAGCCGTTGGTCGCGATGATGGACCCCTTTTCCTCGGCGGCGGGCCGGCGCTGGACCAACGCCATCAACGGAACGATGAAGAAGCCGCCGGAGAAACCAAGCACGCCCAGAATGCACTGCGCCATGCGATAGCTGATGTCCGGCAACGCCATCGCGCCGGCCATGGCCGCAAGTCCGAACGCCCCCAGGGGCACAAGTCCATACTCGATCTTCTTCCCCGACAAGGCGCCGGCGGCGCCGCTGCCAAGCCCGATCCCCACCGCCAGGCAGGCGCGCAACAAACTGATCTGCGTGTCGGTCAGCTTCAACACGTCCTCGCCATAGAGGAGGATGGTCGGCTCGCCAAACAAGGCCCCCAGGAACCAGAAATAGGTGGATCCGATCACCGCCATGAAAAGCACACGATCCTCGCGGATGCGTTTCAAGTTTCGGCCAATATCGAGAAGGAAGTTGATTTGAAAACGCTTCTCCGGATTGGCGGGAGGAAGTTTCTGGATGCCCAGGCTGGTCATGAATCCCACCCCGGCAAGAACAATCAGCAACAGTCCGGCCTGCCAGCGGTCATCGCCCAATTTGTCTGACAGGATGCCAGCGGTCGCGCTGCCGCTGATGATCGCGAAGAACGTGCCCAGACCCAGGATGCCATTGCCCCAGGAAAGCTTCTCGTCGGGCAGCATCTCCGGCAACAAACCATATTTTGACGGGCTGAAGAACGTGCTCTGCAGGCTCATCAGGAAGATGACGCCGATCAGGAAAGGAATGTTCTGCAGCCAAAGCCCCAGCGTTCCCAGCGCCATGACCACAATCTCCAGTCCTTTCGTCCCGATCACCACCCTGCGCTTCGGATAACGGTCAGCCAGGAAGCCCGCAGCCATCGAAAACAGGATGAAAGGAATCGAAAAGACCGCGAGCGTGATGGTGATGAAATTGTCCCGCTCGGCCTCGGCGAGCGATCCCGTGATCAGGAAGACCACCAGGAATTTGAACAAGTTGTCGCTGAAGGCGCCCTGAAATTGGGTGACGAAGAGACTCCAGAAGCCCTTTCGCCAGTTAGGCTGGTCAGAGCTTGACGAGTCTGGTGAGGCGCCTGCTTGCATCGGTCCAGCGTCGCCGTTCACAATGGGTTCTCGGCAACTCCAGCCGCCCAGGACCGTTGACAGAGCCGGTCGTCCAACGTGGCGAGCTTGAGGCCGCGCCTGCGAGCCAGGCCGATCAGGTGAGCGTCCGTCACATCCTTCCTGCTGGTTAATGCAGGCAACGATTTGGCCCGAATCGTGTCCGTGACAAAACGATGGGATTCCAGCTCAAGAAGCGAGTTCAGAATCGTCCTTGCGTCCTCAAACGACGCCCGAAATGCAGGACTCATGCTGACTCTGAGGAAACCCATTTCCGTCAGAG
>CAZFLK010000019.1:0-51457 GCA_964519245.1 uncultured Verrucomicrobiota bacterium | reverse complement strand
CCGGCGGGTGAGTTGGGCATTCCGCGCTTTACACAACAGGGCGAGGCGCCAAGCTCCGTGGACTGAAGGCCTCAATGAAGTCAGGCGCAGTGTCTGCGGGTGGAGTCGGTTTATGAAGACGATCTACAAATACAAACTGAAGCAAGAGGAAGTCGTGGAGGTGGAGATGCCCAAAGGAGCCCGGGTGTTGACGGCCCAGGCGCAGGGGGTGCACGTCTGGATTTGGGCGATTGTGGATGCTGACCCCAAGGAACGGGAGAGTCGCCGCTTTGCCATACTGAAGACCGGGCAAAGCATCGACTTCAACACGGATGTCTTGACGCATGTGGGAAGCGTCCAGTTTGACGAGGGCGGACTTGTCTATCATGTTTTTGAATATCCGGGCGATTGAGCCCGGCTCGAGCTGCGCGCGGCTTCCATTCGGAGCGCGGCCATGCCTCGTGCAAACGACACACACTCAGCGATCCCGGAACCAGACAGATGCCGAATTACAAGTTTGCCTGTTCGACCTGCAGTCAGCGAATTGCCTATGACGAGAATGCGTTTGGGCGGAAGATTCGCTGCCCCAACTGCAAATCTATCATCACCATTCCGGTTCCCGAGGGAGCCTCGGCCGTAGGCGCCGCGCCTGCGCCTCCTCCGCCCGCCCCGGGGCCAAAACCCGGAGGTCCGGTCGCGGCTCGGCCCATCTCCGGCAAACCGGCGGCTCGCGCCGCAGCCTCGTCGGGAGGCGGCGAATCCAAGAAGAGTCTGGTGATCATGGTTGTCGTCGTTCTCTTGATGGTGGGCGGCGGCGTCGCTGCCTTCTTGATGGGAAGAGGCGGGGACGGAGGCGGGGCGGAACTGGCTTCGTCCGGGCCGGATGAGACGAGTCCTTCGGAGCAGGGCGGGATGCCCGGCGACGGAGAGTCCGAGATGGCCGGTGACATGGCCGCAGCGAAGGCGTTTGATGGACAAGACGGCACGGGCGGCGATTCCGGCAAGGCGGCGGATTGGGCTCCCCAAGACGCACAGTTCTTTGTTTCCCTGCGTCCCGCCCAGTTGATGGAAACGCCCTTGGTCAAAGGGCTTCTGGCAAAGCAGCCTCAGGCGATGCAGCAGTTGGCGGCGGTCGAGCAGATGGCGGGATTCCAGGTTGCCGACATCGATTCGGTGTTGGTTGCGGTTTCGGGTTTGGAGGAGTTGGTGGACAAGAATCTCGGGGGGCTCAAGCCCGGCTCCCCTCAGGCGCAGATGGCGTTGATGCAGGCGGGTCAGAAGATGAACGACAAGCAAGTCGTCATCGTGAAGTTCGCCAAGCCCGTGGATCTTGAAGCGAACCCGATGTTGAGCGCGCAACCGGAGGCGCAGTTCAACGGCGTCAGTTATCGGAAGATGCAACCCCAGCCGGGCGCGCCCGCCATTGCCATCTATTCTCCCGACCAGCGGACGTTGATTGCCGGAGCTGAGAAGCAGGTTCAGAAGGCCATTGCCGGGAAGGGCAAGGGGGGCGCTGGAGCGGAGGAGTTCTCCCAGTTGCGCGAAGACCACCATCTGGCATTGGTGTTCAGCCCATCCTCTGACTTGGTCGCCAAGATGCGCGAAGTTGGAGCAACGGAGGAAATGAAGGGAGGTCCCGCGGCGGAGTTGATGTCCAGGCACGTTAATGGCGGTCTGTTGGCCCTGACCTCCGAAGACACCGGCATCGCGTTGCAAGCGGTGATGAGCGGCGACGACGCGGAGGCGGCCTCTGCAATCGCCGCCGCGCTGAAGGAGAGATTGGCGGAGGCGCCGAAACAGCTGGAAATGATGCAATCCGCCATTCCCGCCGGATTGCGCGGCGCTGCGGACAAGATGGCGGCCAGCTTGTCCGCCAAGTCCGAGGGGACGGCGGTGGAGTTCGCCGCCAACATTCCCGCCGAGTTGCTCAGTGAGGAAGGAATGAATGCGCTGATGGGGTTTGCCATGGCCCAGGCGATGCAGGCGGGCTCGTCGCCGAAGCCTGCGACGACCACCGCGAAGCCGGATAGGGGCAAGCCGGACGCAACCAAGGAAACGAAGGTCGCTTCCATGCCAGAGGCCGAAGCTCCGGTCGCCGAAGCTCCCGAGGCGGTTGAGATGCCCGCCAAACAGGTTGCCGTCGGCGAGACGCCGGCGCCTGGTGAGCCGTCGGCGCAACCGGAGGAGAAGAAGCCCTCTCGGATGTTGACGGCCTGGACCATGAACATTCCCAACGCCGGCATTCCAGAGGAGCCGGTGTCCGGAACGATCAACAACCAGGAATTCAAACTGGATTCGGCGCTGATTGAGAACGGGGTCCTGATTCTCCGCAAGGGCAGCGTCAAGTATCCGGTTCTGGTTGTGGAGGTTCACAACATCCAACAGCCGGGGGAGGCTTTGGACGGCAAGAAGTTTGAACTCCCCAACGTATCCGGATTCAATACGCCCAAAGTGGTCATGAAGTGGGAGGACGCGGCGAAGCTGAAGATGCCAATGCGGCTGTTTGACAACAGTTTTGCCATCAAGCTGGAATTTGGCTCCATGGTGGAGGGGAAGATCAAAGGAAAAGTGTTTATCGCGGTCCCGGATGGTCGGAAGAGTTTTGTGAGCGGATCGTTTGAAGCTGAGGTCTTTTGAGGGGGCAGACGTTCGCCTGAGGCTTGAGCGGTTACAATTCGGCGGACTTCGTGCTCTTTTCCTGCAGGGCTGGGCGTTGTCGAGGGAAGGGCAAAACGAACGACTGCGCCGGCCGGACACGAGTCAATTTGCTATGGCCACCGTCAATTTCACCTGCCCTTCCTGCGGTCGTCAGGTTGCCTGCAACGAGCGGGTCGGCGGGAGGAAGATTCGTTGTCCCGGTTGTCAGTCGATCCAGCAGGTTCCAGAGGAGCCGCAGGAGGGACAGTCGACGATCGCGCCGCCCGTCGCGCCTTCTCTTCCGCCGCAACGTCCTGGAGTTGTCGCGAAGCCGGGAGTCAAGCCGCGCGCGCGCGCGTCGACCATCCGCGTCTCGAGCGGGGGAGCCGGGGGGGGCTCCGCCGGCGGGATGGCAAGGCATCTGCCCATCATCCTGGGGGGCATGGCGGGCGCGATCGTCTTCCTGGCGGCATTTTGGTTCTTTGCTTCGGGCGACGATGAGGTTGCTGACACGGATGCGCAGGAGCCTCGCGATTCGTTGGTGGAGGCGGCCGACTCCGGGGTCGCGATGGAGCCGGTCATGGCGGCGGCCATGGAGCGCCTCTCGCTCACTGCGGACGACTTGGCATTCGTGCCGGCAAACGCCGAGGCGCTCGTGGTGTATCGGTTTGGCTCCGAGCTGGACGCGACGACCGGGCAGGCTGCGGAGGGCTTTCCAGATGCTGTTCGATCGCTGCTGGCCGACCTTCGGCGGGCGGCGCCGGTCAACGCCGACGAGGTTGATTGCGTGGCGGCGGCGTTTGCCGATCTGGAGCTTGGTTCCTGGTTTGGCTATTTCGATCGGATTCGCCTCTACGAGCGGCGAATTGCGCGCGCCAGATCGGCGACGTTGCGCAACCGGCTGCGAGCGGAATTGCAGCGGCATCCGAAGCCCGAGCCACCCCGTTTTCTGGCGCGAATTCAGATGCGCGAGGCGGTTGATCCGGCGGTCTTGTTGGCTGAAGTGGATGAGGTGGAATCGGTCGAATCGCCCGGAGGGGAGTATTTGCGTTTTCAGATGCCGGGAATCTTTGGGGGCGGGGACAGGGCGTCGCTGGGGGCTGTGGATATGGGTTCCGGTGTCATCGTGCTGGGGCATGAGACGCTGGTGCGGGAGAGTCTTCGTTCGGTGGGCGGCAGGTCGCTTGGTGAGTTGGGGTTGAACGCCAAGGATCTGGACGGCGATGCGATTGTATCGTTCTTCCCCACGCCGGCTTCGCGCAACTCGATCAAGTCCTGGCTGATCCGACGTTTTGCGGCGCGTGATGAGCAGGGCGACTTTGGCGAGCTTGATCGGCTGGCCAGCGCTTATGCGAGACTGGATTGGAGTTCCGGCCGCGACGCCTTCGATATCCGGGTTGGTGTGGGGAGTCGTGAGTCGGCTGCGGTGGACGACAATCGTCGCGCTGTGGAGAACTGGCTGGCTCGGGCGACCCCGGCATTGGACGAACTGCGCGGGAGTCTGCCGTCCGCATTGGCCGATTCCCTTTCGCAGATTCTTGTGGGAGCCGTTCCGATGGAAGACGGCCTGCGCGTTGACTTGCCTTTTGAGATGTCTTCCCGGGCATTGGCCCAGGCCGGAACGCTTCTGACTCAACGGCTGGAGCGAACGAATTCCGCTCCGGCGACGGTTGAATCAACCAGTCCGACCGCCGTCCGGCTTCGTCGTGAGCCCCGCGAACGACCGTCCGGCCCAGCGCCTGCGCGACGGAATCTGGATTCAGCCCGGAGACAGGACCTGTCCGAGGGGCGCATTGTGTCTGGCGCCCCGTTGTCGACCGTGCCAACGCGGACGCTGCGAGGCTGGACGATGAATATTCTCAACGCGACGATTCCCGATCGTCCCCTTGAGGGAATGGTGGCAGGGCGGTCATTCAAACCGGATGAGGCGTTGGTGGAAAGCGGAGTCCTGACGCTTCGCATGGCGGTGGGGCAGTCATCGGAGACCGTGGTTGAAGTCCATGGCATTCAACGCATTGGGGAGTCTCTCGAAGGCAAGGCCTTTGAATTGCCGGCGGTTTCCGGCATGAACACGCCCTCGGTCTTCTTCCGCTGGAACGATCCGACCCGGATCGACACTGCGGTTCGACGCTTCTACAATCGCTTCGCCCTCAAGCTGGAATTCGGAAGTCTGCAAAAAGGGCGCATTGACGGCCGGATTTTCATCGCCGTTCACGATGTGGACAAGAGTTTCATCAACGGGACGTTCGAGGCGGATATTCGGTAGTGGTGAGCGGACGGGGGAGTCGCATTTTTTCGCTTCTGGATTCTTTGCGGTTTGTGTTCAATGCCGCGGCTTGCGGCCGTTTCGACGACGGCCGGTAAAGCAGATGCATTCGATTGATTGATAAACCCAGGTCAACATGTCAGGTCATAGCAAGTGGTCCACCATCAAGCGGCAAAAAGGCGCCGCTGACGCAAAGCGGGGCAAGGTTTTCTCCAAGTTGGCGCGCGAAGTGACAATCGCGGCCAAGGATGGCGGGGGCGATCCCGATATGAATGCCAAGCTCCGGATGGTCATTCTCAAGTGCAAGTCCGCCAACATGCCGGCGGACAACATTCAGCGGGCGATCGCCAAGGGCGAAGGCGGCGGAGATGGGGCCGTTTTCGAGGAACTGACCTACGAAATCTACGCCCCGCACGGGGTGGGGCTGCTCTGCGAGGTCAGCACGGACAACCGCAACCGCACGGCCGCTGAGATCCGCAGCATCGTCACCAAGGGCGGCGGCAACATCGCTACGGCCGGTTCGGTCAGCCGCCTGTTCGAACGTAAAGGACAAATCATGGTCTCGCGTGACGCCGCGGACGAGGATGCGCTGATGGAGCTGGTCCTGGAGGCAGGCGCCGAAGACATCCGCTCCGAGGAGGAGGGCTTCGAGATCGTCACCGACCCGGCGGATTTCGAAGCCGTTCACAAGGCTCTGGAAGGGGCGAATATCGCCACGGAGGCGGCGGCGGTGACCCAGTTGCCGATCCGGGACACGATGACCCCGATCTCGGATGTGGCCGCCGCCAAGGCGGTTTTGAAAATTCAGGAGGGGCTGGATGACCAGGATGACGTGAAGGATGTGTATTCCAGCGCGGACATCCAGGTTGATGTCGAGTGACGCGCGGCGCGACGCCGGAGAGGGCGGCGCCGGGGCACCGGGAGACGAAGATCCCCGGTTTGGCTTGGGCCCTCAATCCGACTGACTCAGGCGTTTGACCGGCTCGTCGTCGAGCAGTTCGTGGGCTTCGCGGAGAATGCCCGGAATGCGGTCGGCGAAGGGGCTGGCGGAAAGGGCGCGGATCAGCTTCGCCTCGTTGAATTGCCGGGCCTTCTCGCCCGGAAACCAGTCGCCGCCGCCGCCGCTGAGGAGGTTGTAGCGCATCTTGCCCCAATCGACGATGTCCAGGGATTTGGCATGCATCCAGAGGCGAAGAATCTCCACCACGTTGATGCGGCCGGGGACATCGATGTATTCCGGCAGGCCATCTGTCCAACGCGCATTCCAATCGGCGCCCAGAATGCGGTCCATCTCGTCTCGCAGACGGGTTTCGATCGGGGCGATGGTTTCCTGGATTTGGTCGTAGTGTTCCAGGGCGGCGAGGTGCTCGTCGAAATCGGAGGGCTTGGCGGCGCCGCAGCTGAGCGTGTGCACCTGGGGGCGGGCGAGGCAGTAGAGCGCGTTGAATTGCATCGGGGTCAGCGGCGCGCATAGCTCAACCAGTTTGGGCGGCGGATCGTAGAGCCGGCCGCCCTTGTCGTTCGGGCTGATGATGAAGACGCCCATGTCCCGCTTTTCCGCCGCAGCGATGGAGGACCAGTTGAGGTCGTTGACGAAGTACCAGTGCAGGTTGACGTAATCGAAGGCGTCGCTTTCGACGGCATCCAGGATGATGTCCGGGGTGGCGTGAGTCGAGAAGCCCACGTGTCGGCAGCGGCCGTCAGCCTGGAGCTTGCGGGCGGCTTCGACGCAGCCGCCCTTCTTCAGCGACCAGTCCAGGAACTGGCGGTCGTTGATCCCGTGGAGCGAGAGAAGGTCCACATGGTCCAGTTTCAGGTAGTCCATCGATTCCTCGAACACATCGAAGAACTCCTTCTGGGTGGCGTAGGGGCGGACCTTGGTCTGGACGATCATCTGCTCGCGGGGCAATTGTGGCAGGATCCAGCCGAGCTGCATCTCGGAGGTGCCGTAGCCGCGCGCGGTTTCGATGTGCGTGATGCCGAGCTCCAATGCCCGACGGATGGTCGCCTCGAGATTCGCCTGGTTGGCCTGAGGGACTTCTTGCGGCGCGACGTCGCTCCACTTGTGTTGATAGCGCATGCCGCCGCAGGAAACGACGGGCATCTGGAGTCCGGTCCGGCCGAAGCGGCGGTAGCGCATGGATGGCAATGTCATGGGCTCGGGCGGAGGGTTTGGAGCGGGGGCGGATTGCTATTGCACGAACTCCAACTCCGGCTGTTCCGGGATCAGTCCGCGTTCCTTGCCGGCGGCGAGGAAGCGGCGGATCGATTCACGGCCTTTCTCGCCGTAGTCGAGCGTCCAGTGATTCACATACATCCCCACAAATTTGTCAGCGAGTTCCTTGCCCATGTCGCGGGCGTAGTTGAGGGCGTAGTCGACCGCCTCGCTGCGATGGTCGAGGCTGTACTGGATGCTCGCGGTGAGGATGTCCGAAATGGTCTTTCGGGCCTCGGGCGCGTGGCGTTTGTGGATGACATTGCCGCCGAGGGGCAGGGGAAGGCCGTCGTTGATTTCGCCCCACCAAACGCCCATGTCGGCGCAGACCACGAGACCTTCGTTTTGCCAGGTGAGTTGTCCTTCATGGATGATCAGGCCGACGTCCGCCTGACCGGACTTCACCGTTTCGAAGATCTGATCGAAGGGGACGACCACGTAATCGAAGTCGCTGGCCGGTCGATCAAGCCAGATTTGAAGCGCAAGAAAGGCGCTGGTCATTGTGCCTGGAACGGCGATGCGCTTGCCGGCGATGGCTTCCTTGGAGAGTTTCTGCTTGGCCACCAGCATGGGCCCGTAGCCGTCCCCCATGCTGGCGCCGCTGGGGAGCAGGGCGTAGGTGTCGCTCACATGGGCGTAGGCATGGATGCTGATGGCGGAGATGTCGAGTTCGCCGCGCGTGGCGCGCTCGTTCAGCGTCTGGATGTCCTGCAGTATGTGTTCGAACTGGTAGCCGCCGTTCGGGATCAGACCCTTGGCCAAGGCGTAGAACATGAAGGCGTCGTCCGGGTCCGGCGAGTGTCCGAGCGTGAGTTTCGTGGGTTCCATGCGCGGGAAGGTAAGCGCGCCGACGACGATGTCCAGTTGCGATTTCCTTTGAAACGGATGAATCCTTCGGCCGTTCTGAAGCAGGGGTTGACCGCAGGGCTCCGCTGGAGTAGATGTTTCAAATAAAGAAACAAGTGGTTCATAAAATGGAACAATATGGCTTCAACGATTGAGAAGGCGATTGAGTTGCTGTTTCACCTGAGCGAGGTGGACGGGGCGCAGGGGGTTTCGGTCCTGGCGCGCAACACGGGGCAGCCGAAGGCAAACGTGTTTCGGCAGTTGAATGCCTTGTCCAAGCGCGATCTCGTGGAGCAGGATGAGAGCGGTCGCTACCAACTTGGATTTGGGTTGGCGGGATTGGGAATGCGTGTGATGGAGCGGGAGCCAATCTGCGCTGCGGCGCGTCCGGAGTTGGAGGCCGTGATGGAGGAACTGGGCGAGACGGCCTTCCTGGCGGTGGCTCGCGGCGGCCGGTTGACCATCGCCGACAAGGTGGAGGGCAACGGCTTCATCCGCGCGACGCCGCAGATCGGGGCCACCCTGCCGGCGCATGCAACGGCCGTCGGAAAACTATACCTGGCGTTGGCGCCGGAGCAATTGGCCGACGCCGAGGATCATCTGGAGGCTTACACTTCCGCGACGATCACGTCGGAGACGGTCCTGAAGCGGGAGCTCGGCCGGATACGCAAACGGGGTTGGGCGGCCAATGAAGGCGAATGGCTTCGCGGCCTGGCTGTGGTCGCGGCGCCGATCGAGTCGGGGGGGCGGTTGCGGGGCGTCGTTGTGCTGGCGACGACGAGCGGCAGAATGGAGGAACTGGGAATGAAGCGCGTTGCCGCGCGGCTGATGGAAGCCGCCGCGGCCACCATTGAACGTTTGGAATCGGAGCGAGGAAGACGATGAAGGCTTGGATGGACGGACAGATAGTGGACGGTCACGCTGCGGTGATACCGGTGATGGATCATGGGTTCCTCTATGGGGATGGCGTGTTCGAGGGGATTCGCATCGCCCACGGGAGAGTTTTTCGCCTGGATGATCACCTGAGGCGACTGGCCGATTCCGCGAGATTGATCGGACTTGCCTTGCCGATGGCGTCGTCCGAATTGCGGCAGGCGACATTGGATACGGCGCGCGCCTTTGGGGAAACGGAGGCGTATGTGCGATTGATCGTTTCCCGCGGCGTGGGACCGTTTGGCGTGGATCCGACTCCGTGCGCGTCTCCGCGGGTCATCTGCCTGGTTGGATCCGTCGCCCTGTATCCGGAGGAGCGTCGGCGTTTGGGATTGAGACTTCTCACGGCCTCGGTGCGGCGTCCGTCGCCCGACGCGCTGGATCCCCGGGTGAAGAGTTTGAATTACCTCAACAACATCCAGGCAAAGATGCAGGCCGTGCGCGCCGGGGTCGACGACGCCCTGTTGTTGAACCAGGCGGGGCGCGTGGCGGAAGCCAGCGTCGCCAACATTTTTTGTGTGCGGAACGGAGGGTTGGTGACGCCGCCCCTTTCGGAAGGTCCGTTGGGCGGCATTACTCGCGACAGCGTGTTGAAGATCGCGCGGGCGACGGGCATCGAAGCGCGGGAGGATCCCTTGACCCGCTACGATTTGATTACGGCGGCGGAGGTGTTCCTGACGGGGTCCGGGGCCGGCCTGGCGTCGGTGTCGGAGATCGACGGTTGTCGAATCGGAAGCGGGGATGAGCGTCCTGTGGCGAGTCGGTTGATCTGCGGGTTGGATGAGTTTCGCCGCGAGAACGGCGTCGCTTTCTGAATTGGGGAGCCGTCTCGCAAAGCAGCCTGCCATGGGGTCCATGCCGACACTATCCGAGCGCCGCTGGCTGCGGTTGGGCGCGTTGTGCGGACTTTATGTGGCGCAGGGAATCCCCTTTGGTTTTGTCACGATTGCCCTGGTTGCCTGGTTGGCGGATCGAGGTGTGGGAACCGGAGAGATCGGCGCGGTGATTGCGATGACATCGTTGCCCTGGACGTTCAAGTTCCTGTGGGGGCCGATGATTGATCGCTATGGCTTTCCCGCAATGGGGCGGCGACGGCCTTGGATCCTGGCGGCGCAAACGTGCATGGCGTTGACCCTCGGAGTGATGGCTGTGGCGCCGGATCTGTCGAACAACGTCCAGCTCGTGACCTGGTTGGTCTGCCTGATCAACATCTTCGCCTCGGTGCAGGACGTGGCGGTGGACGCCCTGGCTGTGGATCTGCTGCAGCCTCAGGAACGCGGGCGCGCCAACGGACTGATGTATGGCTGCAGTTACGGGGGGGCGGCCATCGGCGGGGCCGTGGTGGGGGGCGTCATGGCGGAGGCCGGACTGCGCGCCGGCGTCGTGTTCCAGGTTGGCTTGATACTTGCCATCATGTTGATTCCACTGGCGTTGCGCGAACGTCCGGGGGAGCGAATTCTTCCTTGGTCGGCCGGTTGCGCCGGCGAACGGGCGGAGGCGGAACGCGTCCATTCCCTGGCCGAGTTGATGAAGCGTCTGGCGAAGGCGTTCCGCTCGCGGGCGGCCTGGGTGTGCGCGATACTGGCCTTGGCGTCGAAGTGCGCCGTGGCGGTTTCATCCACCGTTATCGTCACCTTGACGATTCAGAAACTGGCATGGGAACAGGAGGCCTTCACGCAGTTCCAGGGCGCGGTGTCCGTGTGGTTCGGGTTGGTCGGATCGGTCGCGGGCGGGTTCCTCGCGGATCGGATGGGAGCGCGGCGATTGGCGATGATCGCCACCACGGCGCTTGGCGGTCTGTGGATCGCGTTCGGCGCGGCCTCCGGATCCTGCAGTGCGCCGTTCTTCGTCAAAGCAATGGTCTGCCTGGAAGGGTTCGTCTACGGGGTTTTTGCGGTGTCCTTGTTTGCGATCTTCATGGGGGTTTCCTGGAGGGTGGTCGCCGCCTCGCAGTTCACGGCCTACATGGCCCTGATGAACCTGTCGAACACCGGTGGGGCCTGGTGCGCTGGAAAACTGTCGGGCTGGATGAGCGAATCGTGGATCTATGTCTTCATCGGCCTTGCGCAGGTTGCCGTGCTCGGAATCCTGATGTTTGTCCGAAATGGCCCATTGGAGACGATGGGGCAGAACGAGCATTGAGAACCGGTTTCCAAATTGTCAGAGACGATGGCTTGCCATTATTTGGGGCTTGGGTTAACAAGAAACGATCATGGATCTTACTGGAACCTTTATTTCAATGTTCGCCTGTGCTGTTTGTGCGCTTGGTTATCTCGCGATTTCCAAGATGCTGAATGGCACGGACCAAGGCGACGGGCTTCTCTGAGGGAAGTACCGTTTGTTTGATTTGCGCGGCCGCTCCGAATTCGGAGCGGCTTTTTTTTGTGGTCAGTGGCGGCGTGATCGGGGCGCTGCGGCAATTTTTGATGTGTTCGCGGCAAGCGATGTGCGGCGACGATTCCGGGCGGGGCTAACTTGGGTTCGAACTTGCATATCAACCTGGAAACATCACTCACATGATCTCATTCGAAGCCCTCATCGTCGCCGTTGTCGCCGCCAGCATCCCTGTCGCATGGTTGTTCATCTGTCGTTGGTTCATGATCAAGGACGTTGCCGAGACGGAACTGCTGGACCAGCTTGAAGCGGACGAACTGACCGACGCTCAAAAGGTCGCGTTGGAATCGGAATTGCGCGACAGCAAGGAAGCCGGTCATCCGGTCGGGCAATTGTCCCACGCCTGATTCCCCGCGCTTTCCCGGCGTCTTATCACGTTGCGCCCGCGTCCGGTCCCTTGGCTGGTTGCGGGCGCGTTCTGTTCTGGCGTCGCTTCGGGAGTTGAAGCGCTTGCTTCAGGGAATCGTCCGGGGGTAGATTGCCCGGTCGCTAAACCACGAACTAATCCTGTTTTCCACGATCGACTCGACTCATGAAACCACCCTTCGCCGCCCTTGCCGCTTCAGCAATCTTGTTTTCCGGAGCTCTTCAAGCCGACGACGCCAAGCCCAACACCTTGACCGCCGCAGAGAAGGCGGCCGGTTGGAAACTGTTGTTCAACGGCGAGGACATGAGCCAGTTTCGCAACTTCAAGAAGGAGGGCGTCAGCGACGGTTGGAAGGTGCAGGACGGGGCGATCGTCTGGGCCCGGAAGAATGCCGGCGACCTGATCACCAAGAAGCAGTTCGGCGCGTTCGAGTTGACGTTGGAGTACAACATTTCCGAAGGCGGCAACAGCGGCATCATGTATCATGTGACCGAGGAGGAGAAACGCCCCTGGCAGACCGGCCCGGAGATTCAGGTGCAGGACAACCTCAAGGGTCACGACCCCCAACTGGCGGGTTGGCTCTACGAGTTCTACCCCGCCAAGGTCGACGCCACCAAGCCGGCGGGCCAGTGGAATCACATGCGCATTCTCATCACGCCGGAACGCTGCGTGCACTGGATGAATCACACCTACTATTGCGACTACGTCAAAGGCTCCAAGGACTGGAACGAGAAGCTCGCCAAGAGCAAGTTTCACAAATTTCCGAAGTTCGGCAAGGCGACCTCTGGTCACATCTGCCTGCAGGATCACGGCAATGTTGTCAAATTCCGGAATATCAAGATCCGCGAAGTGAAGTAGTCGGAGGTCGGAGGTCGTAAGCTGAAGGCCTCTGGCTGTGCCAATCCGATCACCGATTGCCGGGCGCTGAAAACTGATTACTGATTGCTGATCCCACGCCTTCTCACCACCATCCCAGCAACTTCCACCAGGCCATGCCGGCGGTGAGCCAGACCGCCAGGTGGAACAGCGAGACCAACGCGCCGATGCGGAACCAGCGCGCCGCAGGAACGTAGCCCATTCCGAAATAGATGATAACCGGACCGGAGGAGTAGTTGGTCAGGCAGCCGCACAGGTTTGAGAAGTAGGCGAGCAGGGCCACGGTCAGCATGGGAGGCGCGTCCATGGAGATGGCGAGGGCCATGAACGCCGCCGCCATCGCGGTGATGTGACCGGACAGCATCGAGAAGCCATACATGGAATAGAAGTAAACCAGCGCCAGTCCAAGCAGCGCTGCGACGCCCCCCAGGCCGCCGACCCATTCTTTCGCATTCTCTGCAAACCACGCGATGACGCCGCGGTCCTTGAGTGCGGCCGCCATCGTGACCAGGCCTCCCAGCCAAACCATGGCGTCCCAGGCTCCGCCATTGTTGGCCATGCTCCGCCAGGAATGCGCCCCGGTCAGAAGCAAGGTCGCCACGCCCAACAGCGCGACCGCGGTGGTGTGGATGCCGTGCAGTTTGGAGGTTGACCAGAGCGTCAGCAACAGCAGGAAGACGCCCAAGAGAATGCGCTCTTTGCGGGTGACGCGGCCGAGCTTGGTCAACTCGGTTTGCGCCTGCTTTCTTGCGGCCGCGATATCCACGCCGCCGGGCTTGACGAACAATGTCAGAAACAGGGGAAGCAGGGCGAGTCCGACGATTCCGGGAACGATGGAGCCGAGCGCCCAGGCGCTCCAGCCGAACTCCACCCCCGCAATGTCGGCGCCGGCCTGGCTCACAATCGCATTGGCCGACATGCCGGTGAGGAACATCGCGGCGGTAATGAGGTTGGAATGAGAGCCGGTCAGGATCAATAGTTCGCTGACCCCGTTGCGTCGCGCCACCTCGTCGCCGCGGGCCAGCGTCCGGCAAAGCGAATCCACGATGGGCGCGAGGACGCCGCCGCCGCGCGCGGTGTTTGAAGCCACGAAGGGGCCGAGAACGAGTTCGGCGGAGCTGATGCCCCAGGCCAGCCCGCGCGCGCTCCGTCCGAGGCGATGAATCAGGATCAGCGCCACCCGGCGTCCAAGTCCGGTCTCCACGACGGCGCCGGAGATGAGGAACGCCGCCACCATCAGCCAGACAATCGAACTGCCGTAGCCGGAAAGCGCGTACTCCACCGCTTTCTTGGAGTCGTCCGCAAATGAATTGGTCAGTATGAGAATGACCAACCCGATGATCGTCGTCGCGGCCATCGGCATGGGTCGCAGGACAAAGCTGAAGATCGTTGCGGCAAACACCGCCAGCACGCGCCAGCCCTCCGGTTCCACGCCCTCTGGCGCCGGCCAGAACCAGAGCAGCGCGCCGATGGCCGCGCAGATCGCGAAGCGGGGCCAATGGATCGGCGCGTCGAGCGGCGTGGGGCTGGCGTTCTTCTCGGACATGGGCAGGCGTTCGGGAGTCCGGATATCCCTAGCCCGGAAGGCGGAGAGGAGGCAATCGCAAACCCAGCGTCTGGCTCGCGCGGACCGGGTCTGTTCTCCGTTTTTTGTTTGCCTAATTCCGGTCCAATGATTCTATCGGAAGCTTACCTACCGGTGAATTGTGCGGGCGTTGCCAGCGTCGCATTCCGTTACTTTTTGAGCGTTTTGAAATGAACACGAAGAAATCAAAGAATCATATTCTTGCGTTGATCGCCGCCGCCGTCCTTGGAGCCTTCGGGGGCGCCGCCTCGGCCGCGGAAGCCAAGACGACGGCTGATGCCCAAGTCAGTTACTACAAGGACATCCGCCCGGTCTTCCAGTCCGCTTGTCAAGGCTGCCACCAACCGGCCAAGAACAAGGGCGGTTATGTGATGACCGATTTCAAGAAGATGTTGGCGGGCGGTGACAGCGCGGACAAAGCCAAGGCGATCGTGCCCGGCAAGCCCGACGACAGTCTGTTGTTTGAAATGCTGGCTCCCGGCAAGGACGGGGAGGTGGAAATGCCTCCGAAGGGCCACCCATTGTCGAAGGAGGATGTGGCCTTGATCCGCAAGTGGATTGCCCAGGGCGCCAAGGATGACACGCCGGCAAACGCCGTGCAGACCATCGACATGAACAATCCGCCGACCTATTCGCGGCCGCCCTACATCACCTCGATTGACTACTCTCCTGACGGGAAACTGCTGGCCGTGGCGGGTTACCACGAAACCCTGTTGCACAACACGGACGGCTCCGGTCTGGCCGCGCGGTTGGTGGGGCTCTCAGCGCGGATCGAGTCGGTGGCCTTCTCGCCCGATGGCACGAAGCTCGCGGTGACGGGCGGACTGCCTGCGCGGATGGGCGAGGTGCAGATCTGGGACGTCGCCAAGCGGGCGCTGGATGTGTCCGTGCCGGTGACCTACGACACCGTTTATGGCGCCAGTTGGTCGCCGGATGGAAAGCACGTCGCTTTCGGTTGCTCGGACAGCGCGATCCGGGTCATCGACGTCAAGACCGGCAAGATTGTCATGTATCAGGGCGCGCATGACGACTGGGCGTTGGATACGACCTGGTCGCAGAAAGGGGATCGCATCGTGTCGGTCGGTCGTGACATGACGACCAAGCTTTACGAGTTCGCGACCTCGCGCTTCGTGGACAATCTCACCTCTATCACGCCGGGCGCCTTGAAGGGCGGCACGCACGCGGTCGCGTTGCATCCGACGCGCGATGAGGTGTTGGTTGGGGGCGCGGACGGTGTTCCGCAGATCTATCGACTGGATCGCGTGGCCAAGCGGGTGATTGGCGACAACTCCAACCTGGTGCGCAAGTTTCCGGGAATGTCGGGGCGCATTTTCGATGTCGCGTTCAGTCCGGATGGGAAGCGCGTCGCAGCGGTCAGCAGTCTGGACGGCCGCGGATTCCTGCATGTCTACGATTCCGAGTTCAAGCATGAGGTGTCAGAGGAGTTGAAAAAGATCTTTGGCAAGCGGCCGGTGCAGCGGAACGCCGCGGAGAAGAAGCAGGTCGCGGACTACCAGGTTGAGGGCGTGAAGTTGTTGAGTCGCGCCGAGGTGGGCGGCGGCGTTTACGCGGTGGCCTTCAGTCCTGACGGCGGGACGATTGCCGCGGCGGGCGGCGATGGCGTGCTGCGATTCTACGATTCTGGCAGCGCGGCGTTGAAGAATGCCTTTGTGCCGGTTCCGCTTCCGGAGGACCAGCAACTGAATGTCATCGGTTTGAGCGTGGAGCCCGAGGCGGTGAAGATCGGTCGCAAGGTGGACTACGCGCAGACCCTGGTGACCGGTTGGCTGGCGTCCGGCGACAAGGTTGACCTGACGCGCGAGGCGACCTTTGAGGTGAGCGGCGGCGTCGCCAAGGCGGAGAACGGGATGATTCGTCCGCTCAAGGACGGCAAGGGCGAGATCCGCATTGCGCACGCCGGGCACAAGGCTTCGATTCCGGTCGAGGTCGCCAACATGACCAAGCCCTTCGAACCGGATTATGTGAAGGACGTCATGCCCGTGATTTCCCGCATGGGCTGCAACATGGGCACCTGCCATGGAGCCAAGGATGGCAAGGCCGGATTCAAGCTCTCCTTGCGGGGCTACGATCCGATCTTCGATGTGCGCGCGTTTGTCGATGACCATGAAGGGCGGCGCATCAACTTCGCCAATGCCGACGACAGCCTGATGTTGTTGAAAGCGACGGGGGCCGTGCCTCACGAGGGCGGGGGGCGCACCAAGCAGGACAGCGATTACTACAACACGGTCAAGGCCTGGATTGCCAATGGCTGCAAGCTGGATCTGGGCTCCCCCAAGGTCACGGGCATCGAGTTGTTTCCCAAGAATCCGGTGGTGCAGGAAGTCGGCACGACGCAGCAGATTCGGGTTATCGCTACCTACTCTGACGGTGTGAAGCGCGATGTGACCGCGGAAGCCTTCATTGAGAGCGGCAACATGGATATCGCGGTCGCCAATGAAGGGGCCTTCATCGGCACGTTGCGTCGCGGCGAAGCGCCGGTCCTGGCGCGTTTTGAAGGAGCTTACGCGGCGACGACCCTGACCGTGATGGGGGACCGCTCCGGATTCGAATGGCGGGAGCAACCCGCCAACAACGAGGTCGATCGTTTGGCCGCCGCCAAGTGGAAGCGGATGAAGATCCTGCCCTCGGAGCTTTGCACGGACGCCGAGTTCCTGCGGCGGGTCCACCTGGACCTCACGGGGTTGCCCCCGACCGCGGATCAGGTTCGCGCGTTTCTTGCCGACAAGCGGGACAGTCGCGTCAAGCGCGATGAAGTCATCGACAAGCTGGTCGGGTCCGACGCCTATGTCGACCAATGGGCGAACAAATGGGCGGACCTGCTTCAGGTGAACCGGAAATTTCTGGGGGCGGAAGGCGCGAAGTTGTTTCGCGAATGGATCCGCAAGGAAATTGCTGACAACACACCCTACGATCAGTTTGTCCGCAAGATCGTGGCGGCCAAGGGGTCCAACAAGGAGAATCCGGCGGCGTCGTATTACAAGATTCTGCGTCAACCGGACGAGACCATGGAGAACACCACGCACCTGTTTCTGGCGACGCGGTTCAATTGCAACAAATGCCACGATCACCCGTTCGAGCGCTGGACGCAGGACCAGTATTACGAAATGGCCGCCTATTTCGCGCGCTTCGGCCTGAAGCGGGATCCCAAGAACGCCAAGGGCAGTATCGGCGGAACAGCGGTCGAGGGAGCCAAACCGCTTTACGAGGTGGTCTATGAGAAGACAGAAGGCGAGATAACGCATGACCGCACCAAGGCGATCACGGCGCCGAAGTTTCCCTACGTCGCCGATTACCAGGTCTCCAAGGAGGCCAGTCGCCGGGATCATCTCGCGGCCTGGATCACGTCGCCGGACAACCAGTATTTCGCCCGCAGTTTTGTGAATCGCATGTGGGGCTATCTTACCGGCACGGGCATCATCGAACCGCTGGACGACATCCGGGCGGGCAATCCGCCCAGCAATCCGGAATTGCTGGATTACCTGACGGCGGAGTTCATCAAGGGCGGTTTCGACACGCGCAAGCTCGTGAAGAACATCTGCAAGTCGCGCGTTTATCAGTTGTCGATCAAGACCCACAAGTGGAATGAGGACGACGCGGTGAATTTCTCGCACGCCAAGGCGCGGCGACTGCCGGCGGAGGCCTTGTTCGACGCGATCTATTTCTCGACCGGGGCGACGCCGAAGTTTCCGGGGGTGAAACCCGGCACGCGCGCGGCGCAGTTGCCGGATGTCGGTGTGAAGCTTCCGGATGGATTCCTGGGGAATCTGGGGCGTCCGGCCCGGGAGAGCGCCTGCGAATGCGAACGGTCGAACGACCTGCAGTTGGGGCCGGTCATGGCGTTGGTCAGCGGGCCGACGGTGGACGCCGCCATCAGCGACAAGGACAACGCCATTGCGAAGCTGGTCAATGAGCAGAAGGACGACGCGAAGCTTATCAGTGAACTTTACATGCGCATTCTGAATCGGCCGGCGACAAAACCCGAGTTGGCGGCCACCACGAAGATCTTCAAGCAGGTCAAACCGGAGCATGACAAACTCCTGAAGCAACTCGCGGACTACGAGGAGCAGCTCAAGCCGATCACGGCGAAGAAGGAGGCCGAGCGCAAGCGCTTGATCGAGGCGGCGAAGAAGAAGGTCGCCGCCTATGAGAAGGAGATCGCGCCGCGCGAAGCCGAAGCCGACAAGAAGCAGAAGGCGGCCATTGCGGCGGCGGAGAAGGCCCTCGAGGAGCGCGAGGCCAAATTGGATGGCCTGATCGCCACGTGGGAGAAGAAGCCCGATCGCGCGACGTCATGGACCGCGCTGGATCCGAAGACCTTCACCGATACGGGCAAGGCCAAGTTGACCAAGCTGGACGACCTTTCGATCCTGGCCTCGGGACGGAACGTGAAGGGTAAGTATGTGATTGTTGCGGAGACCAAACTCACGGGCATCACTGGCGTGAAATTGGAAGCCTTGACGCACAAGAGCCTGCCCAAGAACGGACCTGGACGCGCCGAAAATGACGGCAACTTTGTTCTCACGGAGTTTGTCCTGGAGCAGGCTCCCAAGAGCGATCCCAAGAAGAAGGTCAAGGTGGATCTGAAGAATGCGAAGGCGACGCACAACCAGGACAGCTATAACGTCACGACCGCGATCGACGGGAAGCGCCCCGGCGGCAGCAATGGTTGGGCGATCTCCGGCGGCACGGGCAAGGATCAGTCGGCGACCTTCGAGGTGAAGAAGGCGTTCGGCAGCAAGGGCGGCACGATCCTGACCTTCACCTTCGATCACAATTTCAGCCGCAATGGCTGGCAGCTCGGACGGTTCCGGTTGAACGTGACCACCGACAAGCAACCGGTCGATTTCGGCGTTCCGGCCGATGTCTCCACGATTCTCGACATCGCCTCCGAGAAGCGGAACGACGAACAGAAGCAGCGGGTGGTGGATTTCTATCGGACCATCGATCAGGAATTGATCAAGCGTCAGAAAACGCTGGCCGACGCCAAGCGCCCGCGTCCGGAGGATCCCAAGCTTACGGATCTGAAGACCAAGCTGAAACAGGCCGAGCAGCCTTTGCCCGTGGACCCACAGTTGAAAGCGTTGCAGCGAGCCAAGGAACTCAGCGGCAAGCAGATTGAGAATACGCGCCTGACTGCGGCCCAGGATGTCGCCTGGGCGCTGATCAACAACCCCGCGTTCCTGTTTAATCGGTGATTTCTATTGAAACTCCCGACTACCCCTGATTTAACCTACCCAAATTGAAGAAAAGACTATGATCAGAATTCCAGGCGGTAATTGTGGCGATTTGTGCGATGCGGAAGGCCGGTTGACGCGGCGCGACCTGCTGCGGGTCGGCGGCGCGGGCATGATGGGGCTCTCGTTGGGTTCCATGCTCGAACTTCAGGCCCATGCGAAGGAAGGCGGCCACGCTGGCGGGCGCGGCTGGGGCAAGGCCAAGAGCGTCATCCTCTGTTATCTGCAGGGCGGTCCGTCGCATCTCGATCTCTGGGACCCCAAGGAGAATGTGCCGGACAATGTCCGCAGTTCGTTCAAGCCGATTTCGACCAAGATCCCCGGCGTCCAATACACCGAGCTCTTGCCCAAGCTGGCGAAGGTGAATGACAAGTTCACCATGATCCGCTCGATGAGCTACACGCCGAACGGGTTGTTCAATCATACGGCCGCCATCTACCAGATGATGACCGGCTACACGACCGACAAGGTCAGTCCGTCGGGGCAGTTGGAGCCGCCGAGCCCCAAGGACTTTCCGAACTTCGGGTCCAACATCATCCGGATCAAGCCGCCGCAGGAGCCGATGCTGCCGTTTGTCATGCTGCCGCGTCCGTTGCAGGAGAGCAACGTGGTGGGCAAGGGCGGCACCGCCGGCTTCCTGGGCAAGGCCTGGGATCCCTACTACCTCTATCCGTCCGGCGATGACATGAACATGAACAAGATGGACAATATCAAGGTCGATGATCTTGAGCTGCGTCCGGAAGTGTTCGCCCAGCGGTTGGAGCGGCGCGCGCGTCTGCGCGACACCATCAACGGCCTCATGCCCGAGGTGGACAAGGCGGTCGAAAAGCACAACCTGAACGACTACTACAAGCAGGCGCTGAACCTCATCGTCTCCGGTCGCGCCCGCAACGCCTTCGATCTGGAGCAGGAATCCAATGCGACCCGCGATCTCTACGGCCGCAACACCTTCGGTCAAAGCTGCCTGTTGGCGCGACGACTCGTGGAGGCCGGCACCCGCGTGGTCGAGGTGGTCTGGCCCAAGGTGGCCAACTCGGACAACCATTCATGGGACGTGCACGTCGGGCTGGAGAAACGCATGAAGACGCAGTCGGCGCCAATGCTCGATCAGGGCCTGTCCGGCTTGCTGACCGATCTCGATGAGCGCGGGCTGTTGGACGAGACGCTGGTGATTGCCGTCGGCGAATTTGGCCGCAGTCCGCAGAAGGGCGTCAGCACCTCCGGCAACAACAACAGCGCTGACGGCCGCGACCACTGGCCCTATTGCTACACCAGCGTGATTGCCGGCGCCGGCATCAAACGCGGCTACGTCCACGGCCAGTCGGACAAGACCGGCTCGACGCCGGTTGAGAACCCGGTGCATCCGGGCGAACTGCTTGCCACGATTTATCACGCCTTCGGCATCGATCCCGAGACCATCGTCTACAACCACCTCAACCAGCCCCGCGAACTGGTCAAGGCCAAGGCCGTCACGGATCTGTTCGCCTGATTGGGGGCGAAGCAACCATTTCTACCGCAGTTCCTCACCGATTGGCGCCTGCGAGGGCAGGAGGAAGTTCTTGACCAACTCGCCCTCGTCGCACGCGATCATGCCGGGAAAGCGGCGGAACCACGGGCCGTCGGGGGCTTCTGGTTCAGATTCCAGCCATTCAGAAAAGAGGGGCAGTTGGTCGTAGCCGATCTCCCGCTGGCGGATGCGTGAGAGAAGATGCCGCAGGACAGGCTCGGGAACGCCATGACGCCTTATCGCGGGCGTCTATTTCTTTCCGTAGAAGCCGGAGACGATTTCATCCTCGAGTTGATCCGCCTTGGCGGGATCATTGGTCTCAGCAAGACGCATCGCGAGATCGCCCAGTTCTTCGGGACTCAATCGGGCGGCCGAATCATCGTTACGAATGAAACGCTCTGCTTCGGCTCTTTCCATGGCCGGGAGATTTCGGATCTCTGCAATGATCTCAGTCGCCATCATTGGTTGGGAAACTAACGCCTTCGGTCGTGCGGCGCAAAGTGGCTATGAGTCGTCCGCCTTCGGCAATTGGCGGTCGCGATCGTAAGGCGGCTTCTCCCTGGGTGGCAGGGGATCGTCCGGCCATCCCTCGGCCCACCAGGCGCGCTCTTTGTCGTCTGCGTAATACCGCAGGTTGAGTTCGATGTCCTCTTCGCTGCCGCTGCCGATCAGGTCCAGGTGGCAGTTTCCGAATGGTAGTCCGAAGCCCATCATCTCCTCGCGCAGTCCCTCTTCCAGCAGATAGGCGTAGAGTTCCCGGTCGCTCAGATGGTTCGTGTTGTGCAGGACCAACCGCCGCTTTGCCATCGCGCGGATCAGTTCCCAGAGCGTTGTGTGCAGGGCGTCGGCGTCGAGGGAATCCGGCGGCGGCAATTGCAGTCCGTCTTTTTCCATCAGGATGTCCAGTGGTCGCACAGAGCCGTGCGTTTCCAGCGCCAGGACATGGTCAAGGAAGGCTTCCGTCGTCCGGGAATCGGCATTGCCGACATGGCCTTCAGTCATTTCGCCGCCGGTGACCTCGCCGATTTCCTGTCGCAGTTTCTCTATCCGGATCTGCCGATCGACTTCTTCCAGCCCCAGCGGATCGTTTTCATCGTGCTCCTTCGATTCATTCTCCATGGACGCGAAGATACGCGAATGATCAGGCTGAGTGAAGACTGAAACCTGGGCGGATTTCGCGCAGGGCGGGATCGGCGCGGCTCAACCCTTCTTCAGGGGGGGAGCAGGCGGACATCGGGGAAGTCGGCGTCGTTTCGGGCGATCCTTGATCAGATTCGCGGTCCTGGATTCAACTCGCGCTGCAGCGCGATCATGGCGGCGGTTGTTGCGATGGCGCAAACGGCGGCTCCAATGCTCAGCGTGGATGCAGCGCCGATTTGGCGGGCGGCAGCGCCGGCGAGGAGGGCTCCGAAAGGCGTCAGTCCAATGAATCCGAGTGAGTAGATGGCCATGATGCGGCCGCGGAGTTCGTCGGGAACGCGGAGTTGCACGGTGGTGTTGGCGGTGGAGAAGAAGAGGAGCATGAACCAGCCCGCGGCGCCAAGAACCGCGGCGGTCAACCAGAACTGAGCGGATTGCGCGAAGCAGGCAACGGTGACGCTGAACCCGAACGCTCCGACGAAGAAGACGCGCTTCTTGTTCGGGTAATCTCCCAGGCTGGCGACGGTCAGGGCGCCGAGGAGCGCGCCCGCGCCATTGGCGGACATCAGCGCGCCATAGCCTCCCGCGCCGACACCCAGCGCGTCCCGCGCAATCGCGGGCATGAGAACGGTATAGGGCCAGCCGAAGAGACTGAATGTCGCCACCAGCAGTATGAAGGTCAGGAGCACGCGGTCGCCGCGCACGTGTTTCAGCGCCTCCGACATGCCGCTCTTGATCGACCTGGGGGTGGCGGGCGGCTTGGACGGCGGCAGTTTGAGCAGCAGGTAACTCACAATCACCGCCAGAAAGGAGAAGCCGTTGAGGAAGAAGCAACCGGCCACGCCGACGCCCGGCCACGCGATCAACAGTCCGGCCAGGGCGGGGCCGATGACGCGCGCGCCGTTGAACATGGAGGCATTCATGGCGATGGCGTTCATCAGATCCTTCTTGCCCACGATCTCGACGATGAAACTTTGTCGCGCGGGAATATCGAAGGCCTGCGCGAGTCCGAGCGCCATGGCCAGGGCGGCGATATGCCAGAATTGAACGATGCCGGTCAACGCGAGCCCGCCCAAGGTCAGCGCGAGGCTCATGGCAATCAATTGCGTCGTTATGAGGATGCGGCGTTTGCTGAAGTGGTCGGCAAGGTGCCCGCCGATCAGGGTGAACAGGGTGACGGGGATGGAATGCAGGAAGCGGGTCAGCCCCAGGTGGAACTCCGAGTTGGTCAGCTCGTAGACGAGCCAGCCCTCGGCCGCATTCTGCATCCAGGTCCCGATCAGGGACAGGGTCATTCCGGCGAAGAAAAGCCGGTAATTCCGGTGACGAAATGCGCGAAAGATGTTGCGCCAATGGAGATGGCCGGAAACGAGTTTCTCAGGCTCCGGGTCGTCCTCGGCGGGAGCCGATACGAGAACGGCGTCGGGTTCGTTTTCTTTGGGGTCGGAAGACACGGGTTGGCGAGGTTGCCGCCGGTGTCATCGCGGCGCGGGAGAACCCGCTGTCGCCACGAACGACGCCGCTCGCAACGGGCGACGCAAGGGGCTCGGTTTTATCCCGCAACCAGGCCGCGCATTTCCCCGGAACTGGTGGCGAATTGCTCGTCCTCCAGGCCCAGGCGGCGGAGGGCGCTGAGGTAGAGATTGGGAAGGGGGTAGTTGTTCTTCTGGTCGAAGGCAAGGTGGCGTCCGTGCTGGAAGCCGCCGCCGCCGAACAGGACGGGCATGTTGTCGTTTCGGTGGGAGGAGGCGTTGCCGAGGTTGGAGGTCAGCAGGACCATGGTCTCATCCAGGAGCTTGTCGCTCTTCAAGGTGCGGAGGAACTGCCCCCACTGGTTGACGATGTTCTGCTCGACGATGGCAAGTTGGCGGAGTTTCTCCTCGTTCTTTCCGTGATGACTCAGTCCGTGATAGCTCTCCTCCACGCCGTCGAGGTCCGATACGCCGTTGCCCTTGATGTGCAAGGTGACGAAGCGGGTGGAGTCCGTGACCAGGGCCATGCGGATGATGTCCAGGAAGATGCGCTCGACCTCCGGCTCGTTGTTGCGCGGAATGCTGCGTGGGACTTTGAGATCGACCTTGGGTTTGGGGCGATGGACCCATTCCTCGTTGGCAACGAGGCGTTGCTCCAGTTCGCGGACGCTGGTGAACCAGGCATCGAGCTTGTCGCGGTCGCCGGCTCCCAATTCCCGGCTGAGCGATCTGGCCTCGGCGCCCACGACATCCATGACGCTGCGTCCGCGACGGAGCAGTTCGGCCTGGCGGTCCTGTTCCTTGGGGGAATCGTCCACGAAGAGGCGCGTATAGAGTTTTAATGCGCTCCTTTCGGCGGGGATCATGGCGCCGTTCTCGGTGTAGGAGGGGCTGGTTTCGCCGGCGGTGTTGAGCACGAGCGAGGGGAAACGCGTCTCGTGGCCCAAATGCTTGGCCATGTATTGATCCAGGGAAATCGTATTGCGAGAGGTCGTGCCGCGCTGATTCGGGCAGGCGGAGAAAATGCTTCCCTCGGCGGTGTGACCTCCGGTGACGCCGGGGTGTGAGGATCCGGACACCACGGTGAACTCCTCTCGGATGTCCTGCAGCGGCTCAAGGTAGGGCGATGGCTTGTAGTCGGCGCCCGCGGTCTCCGGAACGAGATTGGGGTTGTGCAGGCCGAGGGCGAGGCTCACGCCGACGAAGCGCTTGGCGGAGGTCGCCTCCGGGGCCTTCGCGAAGGCCGGGGTCATGGCGTCAAGCAGCGGCAAGGAGAGGGAAACACCGGCGCACTTGAGAGCCGCTCGGCGGGACAATTGATGTTTGAGTGTGAGGGTCGGCATGGAACTGGGAATGGGTGATCGGAGGCGTCTGCTGCGCGAGGCGTTGCTGACTACTTTCGCTGGAAAATGGAGCTGTGCAGGGCGGCTCGGATGATGGAGCCGGCCCCGTAGTTTTTCTTTTCGGCGCGGGAGATGATTTTTTCAAGCTCTGCGTGATCGCTGAAGCGCATGGCGGCTCCGGTGGCGTAGGTGAGGAAATGTTCGGCAAAGCCTCGCGCGAGCTGCGCTTCCCGCCGGGCGTAGATGGCCTTCCATTGGGCGATGTTCGTGAACGGGTCGCCCTCGGGAGTCACGCCGGCCGGGTTGACGTGAGCGCCGCGGCCGCGGCCGTAGCGGGTGCGCCACTGTCCGGCCGGATCGAAGTTTTCCAACGCCAAACCCGGCGGATCAATCAGCTTGTGGCAGGCGAAGCAGGATTCATTGTCGCGGTGTTTGTCGAGCTGGTCGCGGATGGATGTGGCGCCGCGGATGTCCGGTTCGATTGCGGGCACGCCCGGCGGCGGCGGTGGGACCTTGGCGCCGAGGATGCGCTCATTCACGAAGACGCCCCGAACAACCGGAGAGGAGATCGAGCCGTCGGCGGTGACCTTGAGGATGGAGCCGTGCGTGACCAGCCCGCCGCGTATTTTCTCTAACTTCGGCAAGGAGACTTTCTGCAGGCCTTTGCCGGGCGTGACGGCCGCGTCGATGTCGTAGTAGCGGGCGAGGCGGCCGTTGAGGAAGGCGAACCGGGAATCGACGAGGTTGGCAACGCTCAGGTCGGATCGGATCATGTCGCGAACGTAGGCCCGGGTCTCCTGAACCATGGATTCCTGAACGACGGGATCGAAGGATCGGAATCTACGGCTGTCCGGCGAGGTGAAGTCGATTTCCTTGAGCTTCAACCACTGGTCGGTGTAGCTGGCGATGAAGCGCTCGAATTTCCTGTCGTTCAGCATGCGGTCGATTTGCTGGTCGAGAACTTGAGGGTCGCTCAAGCGTCCGTCCGCAGCCAGTTTGGTCAATTTCCAATCGGGCATGCCGACCCAGAGCGCGTAGCTCAGGCGTGAGGCGAGTGCGTAGTCGTCGAGCTGTCCAGGTTTCTCGATGAGCGTCAGGAAGCGGGGTGAACAAAGTATTGCGCGGTAGGCGGCGCGCAGGGATTCAGCGGCGGAATCGCCATCTGCAAGCGAATCAAGGGCGATCTTGCGGTAGGGCTCCAGTTGTCGGTCCGTCATCGGCCGACGAAATGCGCGGCGGGCGAAGCGGCCCACCAGTTTGTGGACGGTTTCCTTCGGCTTTTCCCGGGCCTGCTCCTCGGACACGTCGCCGAACAGGTTCCGGCGGACGGTAACGCGGTCGGCGTTCGGATGGATGCGTTCGATGATGATCCCGCGATGAGCGATGCCGGAGTAGCCCTGGGCTTCGAGGTCGCGTCCCTTGAACGAGACGTTGCCCCCGGAGGCGCCGGTCCGTGCGCGCTTCAGGGTGAAATCGTTCGGCTTCAACTCGAGCCTGTGGTCGTCCCGGATCCATGCCTCGTAGACCAGGTCGCGCGGCGACTCTGTCGCCTCGACCAAGCCGATCAGGTAGAGGATCGGCGCGCTGGAATTGCAGGCTCCGGAGCGGAGCGTTCCCCAGACGGCGTCGTCTGGGCCCGGGTTCACCGCGTGCACGTCTTTCAGGGTGATGCGATACCAGCCGTCAGCGGGAACCTGGGTGGCATACATGCGTCCGAAGAATTGGAGCGAGATGGGCCACGAAATGCTTTTCCCATCGCGTAAATCCGGACCCCGGTAGTTGCCGCCGGCGCGACGGGCAAGCTCTCGAGGCGTGCACTCGCGCTTCCATTCGACATCGCCCTTGAGCGCGCGACGGAACGCCGCATTCAAGGCGAGGTCGGCGACGTCCAGGTAGCGGGCGAGTTGGTGGTGCGAGAGCTGTTGGCCGTCGGCCACGGTTTCGAAGCCATGCGATTGGGGATCGTCGGGCAATTTGTCCTGCAGCGGGATGTCGATGCCGAGCAGGTCATGCATCGTGTGCTCATACTCCCTGCGGGTGAGTCTGCGGGAGCGAACGCGGCCATTCTTGGCGATGTCTGCGGCGTCGGCCTCAAGCAGCGGCGTCTTGAGGGCGCGCAGGAACCGTTCTGCTTCCGAGGGAGCAGGTTGCGGTTTCTTGGCCGGCGGCATTTCGCCGTCCCGCACGCGCTCGTAGACCCGCTGCCAAAGTTGGAAATTGGCGGGGTCGGCGGGCTGGAACGTCAGGTCGGCAAGATTCAAATCCGCCTTGGAGATGGCGCTGTCGTGGCAGTCGAGGCAATGCTGATTGAGGAAAGCGTCCATGCCACGCGGCAGGGGAGCCCCATGAGCCGGCTCTCCGAGCAAGCCGGCGAAGAGGAAGGCGAAAATAGTGGATGCGTTGTTCATTCAGACGTGAGCTCTGCTTTTCTGTGTAAATCTAACTGAGGGAATGTGATGGGCAACCCACGGTCCCAAACCCACACAGCCAACGAAAGGGCTCATTTGGAGGAATACGACAGGAAACCGCCCTTTATTCAGCCCGGTTTGTTTATTGAGGGCCGGTCTACCTGTTCACCACGCAGAGAAAACCGTAGGCCTTCACGGGATCGTCAATTTCCCGTTCGATGCGTTCGGCGTTGAACTTCTTGATGCTTTTCCTCGCGACCGCCTCGAACGGTTCACGGCCGGGGTCGGCGATGATGACCTGCTGCACGCCGGCGTCCATGGCGTTGCGGACCAGTTTCCAGAGCGGTTTGATGAGTTTGTCCCAGAAACAGACATCGGCGGCGAGGATGAGATCGAACTCGGACAATTCGCTTACAGTCAGGTCCTGGAATTTGGCGGGATAGCGGCGCATTTTGACGCCGTTGGTTGACGTGTGCAGATCGAGATAGGGGAAGACCATCTCATCGGCGTCGGTGCCCGTGACCTTGGCTCCGAACTCCTTCGCGCAGAAAATGCTGGCAAGCCCCCAGCCGCAGCCGACCTCCATGACGCGGCATTTCTTTTTCTTCCCTTTGGGGAGCCCGTTCTCGCGCAGGTAGTCCATGATCAGGTAGCTGGACTTCCAGCATTTGGTGCCGTGGATCGCGGGCGGGAAGACCTTGCGCAGCTTGCGGATGTCCTTGTTGCGCGAGTTCAGGACTTTCACGCCGAAGGCGGTTGTATGATCGGGACGCTTTATTGAATTCTTGCCTGCCATGATGCGTAGGATGGATGGTTGCGGTGGGACCTTGCGGGGGCGGAGGGGGGGGCGCAAGTCTGTTCTCGAAATCGCCGACCGTTGTGATTCAATGCCCGACTTCAGATGCAAAACGACATGTCTATTTTTTCTGCCGCGAAGATTCAACGGCACAAAGGACTGTGGCTGCAATCGATTGGCGCGCCGAGCAATGCTCGGCGCTCCGTTGTATGCCAGCATGGGGTCGCTGGAGTTTTGGCGGCGGTTGCGGGCGCCTTTCTTGCCATGGCATCCAATGTCGTTGGCGCGGAGGGCGGCGACTCCGCGTCCAAGGCGTTGTTCACGCTGAAGGCCGCGTGCTTCGAATGCCACAATCCGGAGAAGGCCAAGGCGGATCTGGATCTGACTTCGAGGGAGTCGATTCTCAAGGGTGGCGATGGCGGCCCGGCGTTGATTGTTGGCAAGGCGAGCGAGAGTTTCCTGGTCGAGGTGTTGGCCCCGGACGCGGATCCACACATGCCGCCCAAGGGACAGTTGAGTGACGAACAGATCGCCGGCATTCGCGAGTGGATCGACGCCGGCGCGAAGTGGGACGCCGAGGCCTTGAAGCGGGAGACCGAGGCTCTGGCGCATGCGGCCCTGGGCGCGCTGCCGGGTTCGTATCAACCTGTCCTGGCGCTGGCGTTGACAACCGACGGCAACCGGTTGGCGGTGGGGCGCGGCAACACCATCTTCATCCACGACACTTCGACGAATTCGTTTCCGCTGATTCAGACGTTGTCGGGGCACAAGGACGTTGTGCAATCATTGGCCTGGAGTCGCGACGGCGAACGGCTTGCTTCGGGCGGGTTCCGGCGTGTCCTGCTGTGGGATGCGGGGAAGGAAGTCCGCCCTTTCGTGACGATGGAAGAGGGGTTTGAAGGTCGCGTGACGGCGTTGGATTTTGCGGCGGGCGGGCGAACGCTGATTGTGGCCGACGGGCGAGTGGCCCGGAGCGGTTCGTTGAGCCTGATATCGTTCGGGGCCAAGCCGGAGATGCTTGCGAGATGGCAGGCCCACAAGGACACGATTTACGATCTGGAGGTCAGTCCGGATGGGCTGCAGTTGGCCACCGCCGGGGCGGATCGATTGGTCAAGGTTTGGGACCTCGTGTCGCGCTCGCGGCTCGCCGCCTTCGAAGGGCATGCGGACTTCGTTGCGGCGGTGGCGTTTCGCAAGGACAAGCCGCAGCTTGCCAGCGCGAGCGCGGACAAGGAGGTCAAGGTCTGGGATCTGAAGACCGGGCAGCTGTTGAAGAACAACCGCTACGACAAGGAATTCACCTTCACCTTTCCTTCGCATGGCAAGCCGGTGACCGGCCTGCGCTGGCTCGACGAGGGCGAGGTGATCGTGTCGGTGAGTGAGGACGGTTACGCTCGTTGGTGCACGGAATTGAAGAAGCACAAGCAGCGGCGACTGAGCTCGGCCGGCGAGATCCTGTATTGCGTGGCGGCGACGGCTGATGGCGGGACAATCTTTGCCGGCTCGGAAAGCGGCGTGGTTCATGTCTGGGGCGCGGACGGGAAAATTCAGACAAAGCTCGAGCCGCCGGCGGAGCAGAAGGCGGAGACCGCTGCGAAGTAGGCTGCGGCGCAGATTGACGCTCTTTCTGAGATGGAACGCGCAGGATCAACACGGAGTGCACGGAGAGAAGGAGGACCACAGAGAAAGGCATTTCACCTCCGTGGTCCTCATTACCACAACCTCTCGAAATCTTTCTTCTTGCATGGAATTGGGCGCATGGAGATGGGGAATTGAACTACGGAATACTCGGATTATGCGGAAAATGAGTCACAGACCTCCGTTGTCTCTATTTCAGCGTATTCGATGTATTCCGTAGTTTTTCATTACGCGATCTGCTTTGCCGCTCTGGGTTCTCAGAGAGCTCCGTGTTGAGAAGTGGGATCTCGTCGTTCGGCCAGCTTGAAGCATGGCGACGAGTCTGTGGTTGACGAGCGCTTCGCCAAGGGTTGCTTTCGCTGCAAGGCATTCGATATAAGATTGGGCTTTGGAATGATGTTGAAGACGCGTTTTACAACCTGGATTTGTTTGGCGGCCTTGCTGGCCGTTGTGCCGGGCGGCGTGGCTGCCGAATCCGCCGCGGCTGTGAAGTTCGAATCCATTGCCGCCTTTCCTGATTCGCTCCAGCTTCAGGCGGGGGCGGCCGGGCATTCGCTGAGGGTTTCCGGTCGGGATGCCGGGGGGTTCGAACACGACTTCTCGAACGCCAAGCTCGTCTCCGATCAGCCGGCCATCGCCTCGATCAATGAACGCGGAGAAATCGTTGGGCTCAAAGTGGGCAGGGCGACGGTCACCGCGACCGTGGGCGAGCGGAAGGCGACGGTTGAGGTGGAGGTGGGGCCGGCTCCGGAGAGAGGCCTGAGTTTTCAACTGGATGTGTTGCCGGTCTTGACCCGGACGGGGTGCAACCTCGGCGGATGTCATGCCAAGCCCGACGGCCAGAACGGATTCAAGCTCTCCATCTTCGCCTACGACCCCAGGGGCGATCACTACAACGTGGTCAAGGATGGTCGGGGACGGCGGATTTTTCCGGCCTTTCCGGAGGAGAGTCTGTTGCTCACGAAGCCAACGTTGGAGGTTGATCACAAGGGAGGTCAGCGATTCGAGAAGGGCTCGGAGCATTACAACACGCTGCTCCGCTGGCTGAAGCAAGGCATGCCGTATGCACAGCCTGGGGAACCGGAGTTGGAGAGGATCAGCGTCTTTCCGGAACAACGATTGTATCGTCGCGGGGCGGAGCAGCCCCTGCTGGTTCGGGCCCATTATTCCAACGGCGAGATTCGTGACGTCACCCGACTGGCGGAGTTTGACTCCAACGACAAGGATCTGGCGACCGTGGATGAGGAGGGCAGGGTCACGGTTGGCAGCCTGGCCGGGGAAGGTGTGATTGTCGCGCGTTACATGGGGTTGGTGGAAATCTCGAGAGTCACCATTCCAGCGGAGCGCCGCCTCCCCGATTCGCTATACGCCGCGTTGCCGGTGAACAATTTCATCGATGAATTGGTTTATGAAAGGCTGCAGACACTGGGGATTGCGCCATCGGAGAACTGCACGGATGCGGAGTTCATTCGTCGCGTCTCGTTGGATATCATAGGGGCGCTGCCGACTGCGGACGAGGCGCAGGAGTTTGTACTGGATTCTCGGCCTGACAAGCGGGCGAAGCTGGTGGATCGGCTCCTGAAGCGTCCGGCCTACGCGAATCTGTGGGCAGGCAAGTGGGCCGACCTGTTGCGGCCCAATCCATCGCGTGTGGGCGTTAAGAGCGTATATCTGCTGGATGAATGGCTGCGCGACAGCTTTCGGCGGAACAAACCCTATGACCGGATGGTGCGCGAGATCGTCACGGCGCAGGGCAGCACCCATCGTTACGGGCCCGCCGTGGTGTTTCGCGATCGGCGCAAGCCGGAGGATGTGGGCGAGTGGTTCAGTCAGATCTTTCTCGGCGTGCGGATGGAGTGCGCGCGCTGCCATCATCATCCAAATGAGAAGTGGGGGCAGGAAGACTTCTACCAGTTCGCCGCTTGGTTCAAGGACATCGGTCGCAAGGGCAAGGGCATCTCGGCTCCAATCTCCGGCGACTTTGAAACCATCTTTTATCGCAAGGGCCGCGACGTGACCCATCCGGTGACGGGCGAGGCGATGAAGCCGATCCCGCTGGGAGCCAAGCCGGTGCCCGTTCCGGAAAGCGCGGATCCGCGCGAGGCCTTGGCTGACTGGATGACGAACCCGGAGAATCCCTACTTCGCGCGCGCCGTGGTGAATCGAGTTTGGATGGAGTTCTTCGGACAGGGCATCGTGATGCCGGTGGACGATTTCCGGGCCTCGAACCCGCCGACCAATGAGCCGTTGCTTGACGCGTTGGCCGAGGACTTCGTCGGGAACGGTTTCGATCTGAAGCATCTCATGCGCACGATCGCCAATTCGCGCGTCTACCAGCTCAGCTCCACTCCCAACGAAAGCAACGTCGCCGACACGGAGAACTACTCGCGGTCCTACCGGCGGCGCCTGCCGGCCGAGGTGATGCTGGACGCGGTCGCCGATTTCACGCAGACGCCGCTGAGTTTCCAGGGCATGCCGTCCGGTTCCCGCGCGACTGCGACATGGAACTACAAGTTGGGTTCGGAGTTCCTGGACGCCTTCGGGCGGCCCAACTCCTCTGCGCAGTGTCCCTGTGAACGGGATGTCCGGCCCAGCGTGGTGCAGGCCCTGCACATGATGCATTCCAACGGCCTGCAGGCGAAACTCGCCGACAAGAACGGTCGCGCGGCCAAGCTCGCGAAGTCCGACAAATCACCAGAGCAAGTCGTGCAGGAGCTCTACCTGTCAGCCTACGGACGCGAGCCGAAGGCGGAGGAGGTTCGGGTTGCCTTGACAGCGTTCTATGGCGCCGGAGCGACGCGGCAGACGGCAATCGAGGACGTGATGTGGGCCTTGATCAATTCGGCTGAGTTTGTGTTTAATCATTGATCTTTATGAACGGACTTCAACGCAACTGCGCTGGCCAGACCCGGCGTGACTTCATCCGGTTGGGCCTTGGCGGCGCGGCCGGCCTGGGTTTTTCGGACCTGCTGCGTCTGCGCGCCAACGCTGCGGCGGCGAAGGGGCAGGCGAGACCGAACAATGTCAATTGCATCCTTGTCTGGCTTGACGGAGGTCCTTCGCACTACGAGACCTTTGATCCCAAGCCCGACGCGCCGGATGGTGTGCGGGGCGAGTTCAAGTCGATCAAGTCCAACGTTCCGGGGACGCATTTCTGTGAGACGGTTCCGGAGTTGGCGAAGGTGGCGGACAAGTTGACCATCATCCGCTCCATTGCCCACAAGGACCCCAACCACGGCGGAGGCAATCACTACATGATGACCGGGGCCCCGACGCCTGTTCCGGTGGGCTGCGGATCATTCGTTACTTTCCATCCCTCCTTTGGTTCCGCGGTTTCCCATCATCGCGGCGTGAAGAACGGCCTGCCTGCCTACATGACGCTGGATCGGATGTCCCGCTCCGGCGGCCCCAATTTCCTGGGCGCGCAGCATGCGCCCTTCGTTATCGGGGGCGATCCGAATCGTGAGGATTTTCAGGTGCGGGACGTTGTCCTGCCGCGGGAGATCAGCTCGGGGCGTGCGGAGAACCGGCGCGCGCTTCGCGCTTCCTTGGATAGCCTGCAGCGCATTCATCACAAGGCGGCGGCGGATCCCACGGTCGGGTTCGACAGCTTCTATCAGCAAGGCGTTGACCTGGTCACCTCTCCCGAGGCGCAGGCGGCATTCGACATCTCGAAGGAAGACCCCAAGGTGCGGGAGAAATATGGTCGTCACAGTTTCGGGCAGCGGTTGCTGATGGCGCGCCGATTGGCCGAGGTGGGCGTCTCGTTCACGACGATCTACTACGGCGGTTGGGATCATCACCGGAAGATTTTTGAAACCTTGCCCAAGCATATCAAGCCGGTGGATCAGGGCGTCGCCGCCTTGGTCAGCGATCTTGAGGAGCGCGGCATGTTGGACAACACGATGGTCGTTGTGCTCGGAGAGTTTGGTCGAACGCCCAAGATCAACAAGGACGCAGGTCGCGATCACTGGCCGCACGCGATGTCGGTGTTGATGGCGGGCGCGGGCATCCCCGGCGGACAAGTTGTCGGGGCGACCGATGTGAAGGGCTATCATGCCTCGGAGAACATCTATTCGCCGGAGGATTTCGCCAGCTCGCTTTACACCAAGATGGGGGTCGATCCGACCACGGTGTTGCACAAGAACACCGGCCGTCCGGTGCAACTCGTCAACGGCGGCGCGCCCATCAAGGAGCTGTTTGTCTGAGATGAGTCCCGGTGTCGTTGGCTGTAGCAGCCGAGGTGGCGAGACTCATATCGATATGCGTCCATTGAGCATGAGCCTCCTTACGTCGGCTGTTGCGAGGTTTCGACTTGGTGTCGCGCTCTGCGCGGGATTCCTGTCTGGCGTTTCCGCTGCCGTCCCCACCCTGAACAACTTTTTCCCCGCGGGCGGTCAGGTCGGTTCCTCCCTCGAAGTCACTGCCAGTTACAAATGCGATTCCTGGCCGCCGAATGTCTGGGCGGATCACCAGGGGCTCAAGTTCACGCCCGACGCCAAGGCGAAGGGCAAGTTCCGGGTCGCGGTCGGCGAGAATGTTCCGCCGGGACCGCACCTGGTCCGAATCCATGACAAGAACGGCGGCTCGACGCCGCGAGTCTTTGTGGTTTCACCGCATCCAAACCTGGCGGAGAAGGAATCCAACAACGGCTTTGAAACGGCGCAGCCGGTCGAATCAACGCCCGTGGTCATCAATGGCAAATGGAGCGCGCGGGAGGACGTCGATTCGTTCGCGGTGGAGCTCAAGCGCGGACAATGGCTGACGGCGTCGGTGGAGGCCTACTCGCTGCATTCACCGACCGATCCCGTGTTGCACCTGCTGGATCCGGACGGCGTGCGCGTCGGCTTCAATCATGACCGCTTCGAGAATCTCGATCCGCGATTGGAGTTTCGCGCCTCGCGCGACGGGCGGCATGTCGTGCAGATTGCGGCGTTCGAGCATCCGCCGAAGGCCGACGTGCGCTACTACGGAAGCAGTTCGGCGATTTATCGATTGTCCTTGTTCGTTGGAGATGAGCCGTCGCCGCGTGAGCTTTATGGCATGGCGCGGGAGAAGGCCCCGAAGTCGACGTCGGAGCAGGAGCCGAACGACGCTGTCGGCGAGGCGAAAGCGATTCAGTTACCGGCGGTGATCGATGGCGTGATCGGGAGCGACGGCGATCTTGATCGGTTTGCGTTCACGGCGAAGAAGGGGGAGAAGCTGCAATTCGAAGTGTTCTCGCGGCGGCTTGGGTTCGGCTTGGATTCCCACCTGGCGATCACGGACAAGTCGGGCAAGCAACTGGCCGAGAATGACGACCGGTCGCGCGACAAGCCGGACTCGAACGTGGTCTGGACATCCTTGGCGTACGGGGATTACGCGGTGGCGATTCGCGACATTCGCGGCCGGGGATCTTCGCAATTTCAGTATCGTCTCGTTGCGGGGCCTCCGACGATTGGTTTCGAGGCGACGGTCGACAAGAACGCCGTTGCTGTCGTTCCCGGCAAGAGCGTCGAGTTGAAGGTCAAGTTGACGCGGGTCGGCGGGCACAAGGCCGGCTTGAAGATAGAGGTCCAGGACCTGCCATCGGGCGTTGAAGCCGCCATCGACAAGATTCCGACCAAGACCGCGGATGTGAAGGTCACGCTGAAGGCGAAGGAGGGGGCCGAACCGGCCAACCGGCCCATCCGCTTTCGGGTCTCGGAGTCGAATGAGAAAGGGGCTGGGGCGAAGTCGATCACGGCGACCAACGACCTGAACGGCGATCCCAAGGGGGACCGATTGGTCAACCAGACGGATGCCATCTGGTTGACGGTCGCGCCGGCTCCGGAGAAGAAGCCGGCGGCGAAGTAGGTGGCGGCAGGGCTTCGCCCGCTTCGTTTCCGACTTTGGACAGAAGCGGAGGCATGATCTCTATGGCTCGCCGATTGAACGCCGGCAGGGCGTTCCGCGTCCATAGAGGGAAAAGACGCAGCCCTTGACCATTCGCATGTGAAAACCCATTGTCCCGCCGTGCCTAAACGAACCCTCTTCCTTCTTCTTCTGTGGGCGCTGGCCCTCCCTGGATTTTCGGCGGAGCCGGAAAAATCCGTCGTCCAGATCACCAACTACAGCCAGACGCCCAACTGGGTGCAGCCGTGGCGGTTCAATCGGGTCGGGTCGGGCAGCGGCACCGGCTTTCTGATAGAAGGCAGGAAGATCATGACGAACGCCCACGTGGTGAGTTGGGGCAAGGAGATTCTTGTGAAGCGCTATCAGGATCCGAAGCCCTGGCGGGCCAGCGTGAAATATGTTTCTCACGAGGCGGATCTGGCGATACTGGAGGTTGAAGATGAGCGTTTCTTCGAAGGCATGGAGCCGCTGGCGATCGGGGACCTGCCCTACGTGCGGTCGACCGTGACCACCTACGGTTATCCGGCGGGCGGTCAACAGATTTCCTATACGCGCGGGGTCGTGTCGCGCATCGAGATGCACAGTTACGTGCATCCGGGCAATCGCGCCTTCTTGACGGTTCAGACCGATGCGGCGATCAATCCGGGCAACAGTGGCGGGCCAGTCATTCAGGACGGATTGGTTGTGGGGGTTGCGTTTCAAGGCATCCCCGGGCTTGAGAACGCCGGTTTTTTCATTCCGCCCTCGGTCATCAATCATTTCCTCGAGGACATCGAGGATGGCGAGTATGACGGCTTTCCCCTGGCGGGCATTCAGATCCAGCCGCTGCAGAATCCCGCCTATCGTCGCATGCTCAAGGCCCCGAACGATTCGGTGGGCGCGCGCATTGACACCGTTCTCCCGAAGTCCGGCGCGACGAAGCTGCTGAAAGAGGACGACATACTCCTGAGGGTGAAGGACTATGAGGTCGGCACGGACGGCACGGTGATCTATCGCGGCAATCGGTTGGGCGTCTCGGTGATCTTTCAGGAGGCGCAGGACGGGGAGGCGGTCCCGGTCACAGTCTGGCGCGACGGCAAGGAGCTGCGGATGGATGTGCCGATGCGGGTGTTTCACGAGGACAAGCGGACCGGCAATCAATATGACACTCTGCCGCGTTATTTCGTTCACGGCGGACTGGTCTTCACCCCGCTGAGCCTCGATTACATGAGGTCGGCGCAGGCCTCGAGCGAGGAGCTCATTTATGAACTGAACTATCGTCGCCGGGAAAAGCCGGAGACCCTGCGTGACGAGCCGATTGTCCTGGCGAGCGTTCTGCAGCATGAAGTCAACGCCAACATGGGCGTGCGCGGGCAGCTGCTGGTGAACAAGATCAACGGCGTCAAGATTGGCAAACTGGAGGACGTCATTCGGGCCTTCGAGGAAGCTGAAGGGGCCAAACATGTCATCGAGTTCATGGGCGAGGGGTCGTTTGAGTGCCTCGACCGCGAGGCGGCCAACCGGGCCCATGAAGAGATCCTCGCCACCTATGGTATCAGCGAAGACCGACGCCTATGAAAAAGCACATCCTGATTCTCGCCGCAGTTCTGCTGACACCGACGCTGGTCGCCTTTGGGCAGGCCAGGCCTGACGATGGTCGGTGGCGGGCGTCCGTCGTGGACATCGAAGTCACCGGCAAGAGCTACGATTACATCCAGCCGTGGTCCAAATCCACGCGCACCGTGCGCAAGATTGGGACGGTGGTCGGCCGCGGGGAGATTCTCACGACGGCGCTTGGGCTGAACGACCACATCCTGATCCGCCTGCAGAAGGGCGGCCGGGGACGATGGTTCAACGGTGAGGTCAAGTGGCTCGACTACCATGCCAATCTCGCCCTGATCGGGGCGGAATCCGATTCGTTTTGGGATGGTTTGTCGCCTCTGGAGCTGGCGGACAAGGATTTCGACGTTGACGGGTTGATGATTGCGCGGTGGCGCAGCGGCAAGATGGAGACTCGGAAAGCGGAGTTCTATGAATGGCGCGACCGGCTGAGCCAACTGAGTTTCCTCTCGTATATTCACCTTCGCGCCAATACCGAGGCGGACGGTCTAGGAGCGGCCGAGCCCCTGGTGGACGGTCAAAAACTGGTTGGCATCGTCACGGGCAAGGGGGGCGACACCTTGTCGGCCATCCCGTATCCCTTCATTCGTCCGGTCTTGGAAGCCGTGCGGGCAGGGAAGGAGCCCCGCTGCGGCATCTTTGACTTCACCTGGCAGCCGACGCGCAATCCGGACACCCTGGAGCACCTGGGATTGCAGGGGGAACCGCGCGGCGTGACGGTGATCAAGGTTCCGGAGAAAAAAGGACGCAAGTCCGTGCTGAAGGTCCGGGACCTGATCCTGGAGGTCGATGGCCACGCCATTGACAATGAGGGGGAGTATGAGGATCCGGTTTATGGTCATCTGACGATTGAGAACCTGACGACGGCGGATGGTCGTTGGGCTGGAGACAAGGTCAAAATCAAGATCCTGCGCGACGGCGAGGAGAAGGAGGTCACCTACACCATGCCCGCGGCGGACTATGGACTCGATCTTGTGCCGGACCACGTCTTCGATCAGGAACCGGAGTATCTCATGAAGGCCGGACTGGTGTTTCAGCCTTTGACGGAAGATTTTCTGCGTCGTTGGGGGGCTTCCTGGACGAGCCGCGCGCCCTTTCGGCTACGGTTTTTTCGAAGCAAGGAGTCCACCGAGAAGACGCCGAGTCTGGTCGTGCTGACGGTGGTGATTCCGGATCCGATCAACCTGGGATATGAAGCCATACGCTATCAGGTGGTGGACAAGTTGAATGGACGGAAGATCCACACCCTGAAGGATTTGGTTGCGGCGTTTGGCGAGCCCAAGGATGGGTTTCATATCGTGGAGTTCATGAAGGGGAGTTCGGCGCAACGATTGGTGATCGACGCCGAGCGGGCCGATGACGCGACCCAGCGGGTGATGGCGCGGTATGGCATTCCGAAGGATCACTATTTCGAGGGCGAGCCGACCGGAGGCGGCGTGATGCGCAATCCGCTTCGCCGCTCGCGCGGCGGGGATTGAGTTTTGTCGACAAAAACGACAGACTCCGCGGTTTGAGGCGCTCAAAGCGTCGCCCTGTCGCAATCATGTCGCAATCGTTGATCCAATCCGGCCCCGGAGCCCGGGAATTCTGTCTGGCCTTGTCCAGGGACCTGTCTCCAAGAGATTTTGAGCAGACCGTTGAAGCGTTCTCCTCGCTCAAGGTCCTGGTTGTCGGCGACACCATATTCGACCGTTATTCCTATGTGAATGTCCAGGGGTTGACGTCGAAGAACCGCATCATTTCGGGGCGCTATTTGAATGAAGAAACGCAATGCGGAGGCGCCTTGGCAGTGTTCCGTCATGTCCGACAGTTTGTTCGGGAGGCGAGGTTTGTCAGCATTGTCGGGGAGGACGCCTGGGTGGATGCAACTCTGAAGGCGGAGCGGTTGACCGGGGAGGCGGATCGCGTTATCCGGGATCCGGAGTTCACGACGATCATCAAGCAGCGGTTTGTGGAGCCGGTTTCCGAAGGCAAGGAGATGGGCAAGTTGTTCTCGGTGAATTTCATCGATTCGGAGCCGCCTTCGGAGGCGACATTGGGGCGCGTCTGCGAGTGTCTCCGGGGCGAAATGGCCTGGGCCGACGTCGTGTTGGTGACAGATTTCGGGCATGGGTTGTTTCAACACCAGGTGCGCGACCTGGTGCAGGACGCGTCCCCGTTCCTGGCCTTGAATTGCCAGACCAACAGCAACAACCACGGTTTCAACATCATCTCGCGGCAGTATCGTCGCGCCGACGCGTTCACTCTGGATCAGCAGGAGTTGATGTTGTCCGCCGGGCATCGGCATCTGGATTTCCGCGTCGCGTTGGAAGAATTGCGCGGTCAGCTTTCCGCAACGGCGGGATGGCTCACGCGCGGCCCGGTTGAGACGATCGGGGTTCATGAGCGGGGGGACGCGAGTTTTTGCCCGCCGCTTGAGGTTGATGTCTTGGACACGATCGGCGCCGGCGACGCGTTTTTCTCGGTGGTTGCGTTGGCGGCTGTGCGCGGCGTCCCGATGAATTTGGCGACGTTCATCGGACAGTTGGCCGGCGCGCAGGCGGTTCGGGTGGTCGGGAATGCGGCGCCGGTCTCGAAGGAGACCCTGTTGGAAACCGGAACCAGTTTGTTGAAAGCCCATGCATGAAGACGCCAGCCGCCATATTGGTTGAACAGAACCAGCCGCTTGTTCTCGACGAGGTGGAGATCCCCAAGCTCGGTTTCGGGCAGGTTCTCGTGGACATCAAGGCGACGCGCATCTGCGGTTCGCAACTTGGTGAGATCGATGGCGTCAAGGGGGCGGATCGCTGGTTGCCGCACCTGCTTGGCCATGAGGCTGGCGGTGTCGTCCTGGAGACCGGGCCGGAGGTGAAAAACGTGAAGCCGGGCGATCGCGTCGTCGCGCATTGGCGTCCGGGCAAGGGCATCGAAGCGAGTCCGCCGAAATACGATTGGAAGGGCCGGGTCTGCAACGCGGGCAACATCACGACCTTCAATCAATTGAGCGTCATCTCGGAGAATCGCCTGACGCCGGTTCCGGAAGAAACGGATTTTGAGACCTGCTGTCTGTTGGCGGACACCCTGACAACCGGTTTTGGCGTTGTCGCCAACGACGCTCGCGTGGGCATCGGGGAGTCGGTGGCTGTGATCGGCTGCGGGGGGATCGGGTTGGGCGTCGTCCTGGGGGCGCGGTTGGCCGGGGCCAATCCGATTGTTGCGGTGGACCTGCACGACCATAAACTCGAGACCGCCCAACACTACGGCGCCGATTATGTCATCAATTCCGCCGAAACTGATTTTATCGCCGCGGCGGAGGAGTTGCTGGCGGGCAAGGCGGATGTCGTCATCGACGGGACAGGGAACCCTGATGTGATCAGGAAGGCCTTCCCGCTCGCCTCGGCCAAGGGGCGCTTCGTGATTTTCGGCGTCATGCGTCACGATCGCGAGGTGAGCCTCAACACCCTGCCGTTGCACTTCGGCAAGGTCCTGACCGGATCGGAAGGCGGCGGCAGTCAGCCCTCGGAAGACATTCCCCGGATTCTGCGCATGATGGACGCGGGAAGGTTCGAGACCGAGCGTTTTGTGACGCATCGGATCCGCCTGCCCGAGATCAACGACGGCATCGCCAAAATGCGCGCCGGCGAGGTGATCCACTGCATTGTGCATTTCGATTGAGTTTCGGAACGAGGCCCCGCGAAGCCGCCCACCTGAGCTGAAGGACAACGCATGCGAATCGGCGTCGACTTCGACAACACCCTCGTCTGTTACGACGACTTGTTCGCGCGGGTGTGTCGCGAGCGCGGGTTGATCGGCGACGATATTCCGGTCAACAAGACAGCGATCCGGGATCACCTGCGCGCGGTTGGGCGGGAGGATGACTGGACGGAGGTCCAGGGGATTGTCTACGGACCGAGGATCACGGGGGCGAAGCCGTTTGAGGGTGCGTTGGATTTCCTGCGCGAGGCGGGAGGGTCCGGACACGAGATCTTCATCATCAGCCACAAGACCCGTCATCCCTATCGCGGCGAGCGGCACGACTTGCACGAGTCCGCCCGGAATTGGCTCCGGACGAACGGCGTGTTCGACGCCGATGGCGGCGTCGCGGCCGAACGCGCTCTGTTTCACGAGCGCAAGGAGGAGAAGGTTGAGAGGATCGGCTCCATCGGCTGCGACTGGTTCATCGACGACCTGCCCGAGATCCTGGGGCACGACTTGTTTCCGGAGACGGTCCGCCGAATCCTGTTCGATCCCGGGGATTCACAGGAGGATGACGAACGTTGGCTTCGGGTCGGGAGCTGGCGGGAGATTCGGGAGTTCCTGCAATCGGAGACGCGATGAGCGATGTGTTTCAACAGGAGGCGGAGGCGTTTCTGAGGGAGAACGGAATCGATCCGGCGGCTGGTTTGGAAAGGCTTGCTGGCGGGGCCAACAACCAGGTGCACCGCATCCGGGGTGAAAGGGATGTGGTCCTGAAGCGTTATTTTCAACGCGAGGGCGATCATCGGGACCGCTTTGCGGCGGAACGATACTTCTATGAGGCGGCCTGGGCCGGCGGCGTGAAGCGGATTCCCGAGCCGATCGCTTGGAGCCGCGATTCGCGGTTGGGATTGTTTGCCCATGTCGATGGGCGGACATTGGAGCCGGGGGAGGTCGGGTTGGAGCAAGTCGAACAGGCCGTTGCGCTGGTCGTGGAAGTGAATTCCCGGGCCGCCGAGGAGCGGCTGGAATCGGCGCCGGTTGCGGCCGAGGCCTGCATGCACGTGGAGGAGTATCGCGAGTGCGTGGAGCGACGTCTGGCGCGGTTGGAGTCCGTGAGCCCCGCAACCGACATCGAGCTCGAGGCCTCGGCGTTTGTGCGCGGACAATTGCGGCCGGCGTGGAAAGAGATCGACGCGCTCATGCGGGAGGAGGTTGACCATCGGTATTCCGACGCCTGGACGGGGCTGCCCTTGAGCGAGCAATGTCTGTCGCCCTCCGACTTTGGTTTTCACAACGCGCTTCTGCAGCCGGACGGTGAACTGCGGTTCTTCGATTTTGAATACGCGGGGATGGACGATCCGGCCAAGCTGGTCTGCGATTTCTTCTGCCAGCCTGCCATTCCGGCGCCGCTCGAACATTGGGACCTGTTCGTCGACGGCCTTCAGGAGCTTCGGCGCTGGGACGATTGTTTTCCGGCCCGCGCCAGGTGGGCGTTGCCGGCCTGCCGGATCAAGTGGGTCTGCATCATGCTCAACGAGTTCGTCAGGTCGGAAATGGCTCGTCGGGAATTCTCGCTCACGCCGGATGAGATGGCGGAACGCCAGGAAGCGCAGTTGGCTAAGGCGAAGAAGGCGTTGGAAGAGATTGCGGGTTGATGCGGGGGTGGGGCGATGCCGATTGGCTCATGTTGAGCCCCGGAGCGCGGGCGTTTGCGCATTGTTTCACTCGTTCTGGTTGAAAGGTGGGCAACCCGGCCAGCCTTCCCTCGTGGGCAAACCAGCCAGCCCTCCATCGAGCATCGAGTTGGCAGGCAGGTTGGCTCCTTGCTCTTATTCAAGGTTTGGGATGATGCAAAACTGCCGTCTGCACGCGAACCTCGCCTCTCCGGGGAAAAGACTTGCCGAGCGGGCGCTTTGCTCCAGAATTCAGCCTCCCGTCGCACTTGCATTGGGCGGGAACGGCGGAGACGCGGCAAACTGCGGATCTGCGACGCGTCCCGACATCCGCGACCAACAAAGTTTATGGGAAAAATCTACAACAACATCATTGAAACCGTCGGCCGCACGCCGTTGGTCAAATTGAACCGCGTCACCGAGGGAGTGGACGCCACGATTTTGCTCAAGTGCGAGTTCTTCAACCCGTTGGGCAGCGTCAAGGATCGCATCGGCATGGCCATGATCGAGGATGCGGAGAAAAGGGGGCTGGTCGACAAGGATACGGAGATTATTGAACCGACCAGCGGCAACACCGGGATTGCCCTGGCCTTCGTCTGCGCCGCCAAGGGGTACAAACTGACGCTCACCATGCCGGAAACAATGTCGGTGGAACGTCGCACGCTCCTGGCGTTGCTGGGGGCCCGGCTGGTTCTGACGCCGGGGCCGAAAGGCATGAAGGGCGCGGTCGCCAAGGCGGAGGAACTGGCCGCCGAGACGCCCAACTCATGGGTTCCGCAGCAATTCAACAATCAAGCCAATCCCGAGATTCATCGCCAGACGACGGCTGAAGAAATCTGGGAGGACACGGATGGCGAAGTGGACATCCTGGTGGCCGGTGTTGGAACGGGTGGGACGATCACCGGGTGCCTTGAGGTGATCAAGGCTCGCAAGCAGTCCTTTCAGGCAATCGCCATGGAGCCGGAGGATTCGCCGGTCATCTCGCAAACCCTGGCCGATCAGCCTCTGACTCCGGGCCCGCACAAGATCCAGGGCACGGGAGCCGGATTCATTCCGGGCAACCTGCATCTCAGGGACGCGGAAGGCAATCCTCAGATCCTCGAGTGCGTCAAGGTGTCCAATGACGATGCTTTTGCAATGGCCCGCCGCATTGCGAAGGAGGAGGGCATATTGGTTGGCATTTCGACCGGGGCCAATGTCTGCGCGGCATTGGAGGTCGCCAAACGGCCGGAGAACAAGGGGAAGACCATCGTGACCATCGCCTGTTCCACCGGGGAACGCTACCTCAGCACGCCGCTCGCGGAGGAGGCCCGGGCCGAAGTTGGAGGATAAGGTCGCCTCGGGGCGATTCCAACGCCGGTTGTTCCAGGAATCACGGGCGCTGCCCACTTGCCGAAATGGTCGCAAAAATGGGTTGCGTTCCGCGCCGGAACGGTTAATGCTTCGGTTCGATTCAGGTCTAATCGACCGTCTCATTGATTCCCTTCCAACGACTCGAGACGGCGAATTCCCTAGTGCATCATCTCATTGATAACCTAATTGGGGTTTATTGTTTTATGGCAAAGAGCGGTCACAGAAGACGCGACAATCGCAAGAACGGCAAGAGCGACAAGATGTTTCCCGAACCCGGGACCGGGTATCTGGAAATTTCCGACAAGGGATTTGGATTCCTTCGCTCACCGGACAACAAGTATCAGCCGATGCCGACGGACATTTTTGTCACGCCGGATACGATCAAGCGCAACTACCTCCGCGAGGGATCCAAAGTCAAGGGCACGCTGCAGGCGCCGCACCGGGGCACCAGTCCGCAGTTGCGCGAAGTGTTGGAGGTGAACGACACGCCGTTTGCCGATTACATCAAGACCGTCCGTTTCGAGAATCTGACCAGCATCGATCCGATCGAGAAGTTTCAGTTGGAGACCGAGCCGGACGTCCTGGAGACCCGGGTCATCGATCTGGTCACGCCGATCGGCAAGGGCACCCGCGGGCTGATTGTCGCGCCGCCGCGCACGGGCAAGACCACTGTTCTCAAGCAGATCGCGAATGCGGTCACGGCCAATCATCCCGACGTCAAGGTGATCGTGCTGCTGATCGATGAACGTCCCGAGGAAGTGACCGACTTTGAGCGCTCGGTGGATGCGGAGGTGATCGCCTCCTCGAACGACATGGAGTTGGAGATGCACGTGCGTCTCTCCCGGTTCACCATTGAGCGTTGTCGCCGGATGGTGGAGCAGGGCAAGGATGTCTTCGTGCTGATGGATTCCCTGACCCGTATCGCGCGGGCCTACAACAGCGTGCATGGCGGCAGCGGCCGGACGATGACCGGCGGTGTCGACGCCCGCGCCCTCGAGATTCCCCGCAAGATGTTCGCCTCGGCGCGCAAGGTGGAGGACGGCGGCTCGCTGACGATCCTGGCCACCGCGTTGGTCGATACCGGGTCCCGCATGGACGAGTTGATTTTTCAGGAGTTCAAGGGCACGGGCAACATGGAGCTCATTCTCGACCGCAAGCTGTCGGACCGGCGGCTGTATCCAGCGATCGACATTCCCAAGAGCGGCACGCGAAAAGAGGAGAAGCTCTTTGATCCCCGTTATATCGACGCCATTCATAAATTGCGGCGGACGATGATCGATCTTAATCCGGTTGAAGCGATGGAGACGCTCACAGGGGCCTTGCGCAAGGCCAAGACCAACGAGGAATTGTTGGTCAAGATGTCGTCCTGAATGTCGCCCGCCCGCCGTGGCGAAAGCAAAACCAGCCTCCCCGCAGTCCCGTCCGCCCTTGGAGCGGATGATGCGCATTCATCAGGCCTTGTTGGCGGGCAAATTTCCCAACGCGACCTCCTTGGCGGGGGAGTTGGAATATAGCGCCAAGACCATTCATCGAGACCTGGAGTTCATGCGCGACCGCATGGAGCTTCCGATCGAGTTCGATCACGCCCATAACGGCTACCACTACACGGAGGAGGTTGGGGCCTTTCCCACAATGCAGATCACGGAGGGGGAGTTGTTTGCCCTGCTGGTCGCGGAAAAGGCGTTGCAGCAATACCGCGGGACGAACTTTGAAAAACCGTTGGTGAGCGCGTTCAAGAAGATGACCGCGTCCTTGCCGGACACCATCTCTTTCAACCTGGAAGATTGGGAGCAGACGATCTCGTTCCGCACGAGCGCCGAGGCGATTCTGGACTTGGAGGTGTTTGACGCTCTGGCGCAGGCCACGGCCAATCGACGGCAGCTTGAGCTTGCCTATCGCAAGCCGGGGCGCGGGCTGGTGGAACCCCGGGTGGTCGATCCCTATCATCTGGCGAATATCAACGGTGAATGGTTTCTCTTTGCCTGGTGTCATCTGCGCAAGGATCTGCGGACCTTTGTGCCCGCGCGAATCAAGACGGTGAAGGAGACGGGTGAGACCTTCCAGCGGCCCAAGAAATTCTCGTTGGAGAAACGCTTGAGGGACAGCTTCGGGGTCCATTCCGGGCAGGGTGAATTTGACGTCGTCATCCGATTCGACGAACGCGTGGCCGATTTCATCCGGGAGAAGCGGTGGCATCCGTCCCAGAAGATCAAGACGCTTCGGGACGGCGGTCTGGAGTTGAGCATGAGGCTCTCCAGCCTGATCGAGGTGCAACGCTGGGTCCTTGGCTGGGGCGGGAACGCGCTGCCTGTCGGACCGCCGGAGTTGGTGACTGCTGTTCGGGAATCGGCCGAGCAGACGCTGCGGAGTCTTGACGGTCCTTGATGCGTTGGAAGCGGCGGTGTGGCTCCCGTTCAATTCGACTCGCGCGCGCCGGTTCGTTGGGGTAGTCCTTGAATCATGTTGAGACGGATGCAATCAGTTGTGCGCGCGGCTGTCCTGGGAGGGGTTGTTCTGTTGCTTGGTTGTGAGCGCGAGCGTTCGTTCGGCAAGGCGGTGACGCAGGAGTCGGATCTCGTGGTCAAGGAGTCGCTGGAGGCTCCCGCCAAGCCGTCCTCCGTGGCTCCGCTCCCCGCCGCGGAGGCGCCGTTGAATCCGGTCGAATCCGAGGGCTCGGTCGAGAAGCCTTCCGCGGCGCCTGCGCCTGAGCCGGCGGTCGCTGAAGCGCCGGCATCCCCGGCGCGGGAAAAGGCGGTGGCGCCAGCGCGACGCTCGTTTGCGGAGGTGACGCCCGCCCAGGCGGAACGCGCCTTGAGGGAAGCCCTCGAGTTGGCTGCCGGGAAAGTGATTCCGTCGTTGAAGATCAAGGGCGGGTTCAATGATCAACCGGACTCGAGGATTCCTCTTCCTGAAGATTGGAGATCCATGGAGGAGGCCGTTCGGAAGGTGGGACGGGGTGATTCGGTCGAGGTTTGTCTGAGCGCGCTCAATGGCGTCGCGGAGCGCGCGGTCGGGGAACTGGAGCGGGATCTGTATTCGCTGATCGCGACGGCCGACCTGGGAGATGGAAAAGCGGCATTGACGGCGTCCGCGGATGGCGGCGTTCAGGCATTCCTGGCGTCCGCCGAAGAACGGCTCAATTCGGCGGCGGTCAAGGCTGTCGAGAAGGCCATGGCGGGGAGCGGGGTGGAATCGGCGTTGGAATCCCTGGTCGTCGATGCCCGATTCGCCAACCCATTCACGAACATCAGGAGCGTGGGAGAGTTTGACCTTGCTGCTTACCTTTCCCGACAAATCAATGAGCGTGTGCTCGTGGGCATGGCGGCGCAGGAACGAGCGCTGCGCACGGATCCAACCAAACTGAATTCGGAAACGGCGGCCTCGGTGTTTCAGGCGGCGCAGTGACGGCAGGAAACTGGAACTATGAAGATCATTTCATCAACCTATGCGGCGATAGCCCTTCTTACTTTGGCTCTCGATGCGACCGGAGCCGACACGAAACTCAAGTGGACGGAATTGCCGCCCGTCCCGGACAAGGAGGGCTTTGCCGCTCCGTTCGTCGGCGTCAGCAACGGGGCGTTGATCGTCGCCGGCGGGGCGAATTTTCCGAACGGGTATCCCTGGGAGGATGGGAAGAAGGTCTGGTATGACAGCGTGTTTGTCCTGGGGAAGCCGAATGCCAAGGAATGGAGAACCGGCTTCAAGCTTCCAAGACCGCTGGCCTACGGCATTTCCATCAGCACGGACAAAGGCCTGTTGTGCATTGGCGGCGGCGATTCGAAGCAGCATGTTGCGGATGTGTTTCTCCTGGAATGGAAAGGCGGGGAGATTCGGACTACGACGCTGCCATCGTTGCCCAAGCCTTGCGCCTTTGGTTCAGGCGTCCGTGTCGGCAATACGGTCTATGTGGCCGGCGGCATTGAGAATCCTTCCGCTACCCGGGCGATGAAGAACTTCTGGTCGTTGAACCTCAAGAAGACGCAGGAGGGTTGGCAGGAACACTCGCCCTGGCCCGGTCCGGCGCGGATGCTGGCGGTCGCCGCCTCGGCGGACAAGGCCGTTCACCTGATCAGCGGAACCAGCCTTGCTCCGGACGCCGAAGGCAAGGCCGTGCGGACCTATCTCAAGGACGGTTGGAGTTGGACGAAGAAGACGGGCTGGATTCCGCTGGCGGATATTCCCGCGGCAGCGGTGGCCGCGCCTTCGCCTGCGCCGGTGATCGGTGATCGGCACATCCTGGTGATCTGCGGCGACGACGGCTCCAAGGTAGGCTTCGAGCCATTGTCGAAGCATCCGGGATTTCCCAAGCGCGTTCTGGCCTACGATGTTCATGAGGATACATGGTCCCAGGCCGGCAAGGTTCCCTTTTCCATTGTCACCGTTCCGGTTGCGGAGTGGAATGGTCGATTCGTGATTGCCAACGGCGAGGCGCGCCCCGGTGTGCGGTCGCCCAAGGTCTGGCAGGCCCAGATGCCCGGAAAGGGCAAGAAAGGCGGCCAAAGGAAGTGATGGAGTCGTATTCCTGTGGTAGTGTGGTGGAATAGTGGTCACGGACCTGAGTTTGAAAGGCAACGATATGATAAACTTCATCAAACGAGTGGGGCGATTGACGGATGGGAATTATGTGGCCGATGGCGCGCGGAACTCGGCTTGGGTTGTGCTCGTCTCATCCGCGACGCTCCTGGTGTTTGCTTGGGCTTACGAGTCGCTTTCTCTTGCGATGTTCGCGATCGGTTTCTGGTTTCTCTCCCTCTTCTTCCGCGCGACCTTCCGGGCGCATGAGATTTGATTCGAATGGTCGTTTCGCATACCTCGATGGGCGATCTGCTGCGCGGGTGTTTCCCTCCAATTGTCCGTAGCCGCAGCCTTCAGGCTGCGCTTCGATCGCGTTTTGCGCGAGAGGCGAGAGCTCCGGAGGAATCCACTTCTCGTCCCTACGGACTCGAGGCGCAGCCTGAAGGCTGCGGCTACGGGATTCGTAGGGGCATCGCGGCCTTCCTGGTTTGCCTTTTCTTGGCTGGTTCCGGTTTCGCCGCCGAACCTGAAACCCGGAACATTCTCATTCTCGGCGACAGCCTTGCGGCCGGTCATGGGGTGGCGGAATCGCAGGCCTTTCCGGCCTTGCTGCAGAAGAAGATTGAAGCGGAGAAGCTGCCATTCAAGGTGATCAACGCCGGGGTTTCGGGCGATACTTCGGCTGGCGGATTGCGGCGCATCAACTGGCTGTTGAAGCGTCCCACCGATGTTCTGCTGCTGGAGTTGGGCGGCAATGACGGACTGCGTGGGATGGGGCCGGACCTTACCCGCAGAAATCTTCAGGGTATCATCGACAAGGCCAGGGCGAAGTATCCGGACATCAAGATCGTCATTGCCGGCATGCAGATGCCGGACAACATGGGCACGAGCTTCACGGAAAAATTCCGGAAGATCTTCCCGGCGCTCGCCAAGGCCAACAACGCGGCATTGATTCCCTTCCTATTGGAGGGCATCGGAGCCGACCCGCGCTACAATCTTCCGGATCTGATTCACCCGAATCCCGAAGGGCACAAGGTGGTCGCGAAGACTGCATGGAAGACGTTGGAGCCGGTTTTGAGGAAGTGATTCGTGAGTCGCGCGATTGCAGAATCGGATGTTGGGCACATGCGTCGCGCCCTGGCTCTGGCCCGCCGCGGGGTGGGACGCACGTCGCCCAATCCCGCCGTCGGGGCCGTGGTGGTGAAGCGGGGACGGATCATCGGCGAGGGGTGGCATCGAAAGGCAGGCGGTCCACATGCGGAGGTTGAGGCGCTTCGGGATGTGGATGCGCGCGGGAAGTCGGCCAAGGGCGCGACAATCTACGTGACCTTGGAGCCTTGTTCGACTCATGGCCGAACGCCGCCCTGTGTGGATGCGATCAGCCGGGCGGGCATCAAGCGCGTCGTGGTCGCGGCGACGGATCCGAATCCTTCCCATGCCGGACGCGCATTTCGCATGCTTCAGCGATCCGGGATTGAAGTGGATTCCGGCGTGTTGGGGGAAGAAGCGGCGGCCTTGAACGAGGCTTTTAATCACTGGATTTGCAGCCGGACGCCCTTCGTGACCGTCAAGGCCGCGATGACCCTGGATGGCAAGATCGCCACGGCCTCGGGCGAATCGAAATGGATCACCGGAGAGAAGTCGCGCGCCGAAGCCATGCGGTTGAGGGCGCGATCGGATGGCATCCTGGTCGGGATCAATACCATCCTGATGGATGATCCTTCATTGACCGTGCGGTCCCCGCGTTCCGGAACGTCTCTGAAGAACTCGCGCCTTCGGCGGATCGTCCTGGATTCACGCGCACGCACGCCGCTGGATGCGAAAGTGGTTTCGGATGATTGCGCGCATTTGACGACGATCATGACGACAAGCGCCGCTTCGAAACGTCGGGTGGCGGCGTTGAAGAAGCGGGTGGAGGTCTGGGAGGCGCCGGCGGTTGACGGGCGACCGGATCTGGGTTGGCTGATGAAGGAGTTGGGCACTCGCGAGGTGACCAGCCTGTTGGTGGAGGGAGGTGGCGAGGTGAACGCCGCCTTCCTCGAAGCCGGCTTGGCGCATCGGGTGGCCCTCTTCTACGCGCCGAAGATTCTTGGTGGGCGTGATGCGAGAAAAGGCGTGGCTGGGGCAGGCGCATCCCGACTGGACGAGGCGTTGCGTCTGTCGGATGTGCGCTGGCGGAAGCTGGGCGAGGATCTGCTGCTTTCGGCGCGAATTGGCGAGGATTGCTGACAAGCAGGCCGAGTCGATGCCTCACGGATAGGAATTCTTCATCCGTGGGTCGGCTTTGCCATCCGTGGGGTAAATCTATGAACCCACGCCGCTCAGTTCAGATCCAGGCACACCAGATCACCTCGCGAATTGCGGCAGTAGAGATTGCCGTTGGCCAGGACGGGCGGCGTCCAGCAGAGTCCGCCGAGGACCTGGGCCTGGGAGATCGCTTTCCACCCCTTGGGAGAAGCCTTGCCCACCGCCAGCATGCCTCGTGCGCCGAGGATGATGAGCTTGCCGTCGGTCGCGCAAAGCGAACCGTAGCCGAACTCCGGCGTCGACCAATTGGTGTCGCCGGTCTTCCAGTCGATGCTGGTCAGGTAGGCCTGACCGCGGTGGCTGTTGCCGTCGAAGCCGTAGAGGTGGCCGTCGATCAGGACACAGCTGTTGAAGTGGTTGCGCATGTTGCGGTTCTCCCAAGCTGGTTCAGGCTTCCCGTCGGTCAGCTGCAGCATGGCGCAGCCGCGATCGTACCCGGAAGACATGAAGAGCCGGCCGTTGTGGATGATGGGATCGGCGGCGTGCACGTCCCAGGAAGTTTCCCAAGGGTGGGTCCAGAGGACTTTTCCTGCACTCAGCGTCACTGCGTGCATGCCCTTGGCTCCAAAGATGGCGACGCAGTCTTCGCCCGATTGCTTGAAGGGGTAGGCGGTGGAATAGCCCGCGGTCGCGGTTCCGGTCTGCCACAGGATCTTGCCGGTCTTCTTGTCCACGGCGAGTCCGGCATCGCCGACGTTCAGGACCAATTTGTCGCCCGCCACGAACGGCGATCCGGCGTAGCCCCATTCCGGGTATTCCGCGCCGATCTCCTCGGCGACGTTCTTCTGCCAAAGGATCTTC
>CAZFLK010000018.1:0-52941 GCA_964519245.1 uncultured Verrucomicrobiota bacterium | reverse complement strand
CGCCGGGCGCGGTTCAAGACGGCCGAACGAAACAGCTTGGTGCGCGCGCTGGTCGTGATCACGCCATCATCGTCGCCGCGGAGAATCCGTCCGCAGATTGATCAACTCCCCAACTCATCCACCGGCAACCCGACTTGCCGGCGCAATTCATCCAGGGTCCGCATGTTGCCGAGCGTGTCTTCCTTGGTCGTCCAGGGCTCGACGCCGTTCCGGACGACGTCGGCGAACGCCTCGGCCTCCAGGGTGTAGAGCGGCTTCTCCTCCGGACATTCGACCCGCATCGTTTTCTCGCCGATCGTCAGGTCGAAGGCGGCATTCTCAAACCACGGCTGGTCGGCCATGATGCGGCCCTCCGTCCCAGCGATGAAAACCTTGCGATCCGACATGATCGTCATGCCCGCAGTGAAGGTCGCCAGAGCCTTGTCGAACTTCAACAACCCCGCCGCGTAGTCGTCCACGCCATGCTCATGCATGTGGGCGATGGCATGAATCTCCGTGGGCTCGGATCCAGCGACCGCGCGACAGAAGTTGACCGAATAAGCGCCGATGTCCATGAACGAACCCCCTCCCCATTCCGCATGATATCGTCCGTCCGCTTTGTCCGCCTCACGCGCAAAGGTGAAATTGGATCGGATCAACCGGATCTCGCCGAGCGCGCCGCTGCGCACTGTCTCCAAGATCTTCCGCGTCACCGGCCGAAGGCGGTACATGAACGCCTCTACCAGGACCTTTCCGGTCTCCTCAGCCACGGCGAACATCTCCTCGGCCTCCCTCGCATTCAAGGCGATCGGCTTCTCGCAAAGCACATGCTTGCCCGCGCGCAACGCCTTGATCGTCCATTCCTTGTGCAGGTGATTGGGCGGGGAATTGTAAACCGCCTCCACCTCGGGATCCTCCAGGACTTCCTCATAGCTGCCGTAGCCCCGGCCGCCATGTTCGGCGGCGAACTTCTCGGCCTTCTCCTTCGATCTCGATCCGGTCGCCGCAAGCGCGCCTCGATCCGTCGCCTTCAGGTCGGCCGCAAACTTGTTGGCGATGACCCCGGTCGCCAGGATGCCCCATTTCAGTGGTTCACTCATGCGCATCGGTTTAGTCGCAAACCCGATCAAACGACACAAAAAAGAACGGCGCCAGATCTTTACCGGAAACGCTGAAATACAGATTGCTTCGACCGAACAACCCGACACAGTTCCGGGAGTCAACCCGGCGTGCACAAAGAGAACGCCACCCAAGTCAACCCAACGAAAGGAAACCCAATGGCTGGAGAACGTTACGGATGGAATCACGGCGAGATCGGTTGGACGGAACTCATGACCACGGACGTCGAGGGCGCCACCAAGTTCTACACCGAGGTCTTCGGCTGGACCGCCGAGAAGATGCCCATGCCCACCGGCGACTACATCATCCTCAAGTTCGGCGACGAGAAAGTCGGCGGGATCATGGCCCGCCCCGACGAACTGAAGGACGTCCCGCCTCATTGGTGCAGCTACGTCACCGTCGAAGACGTCGATGCCGCCATCAAGTCGATCGAGGAGCAAGGCGGCAAGATCTGCCACCCGCCCATCGACATCCCCCAGGTCGGCCGCTTCGCGCATTTTGTCGATCCTCAAGGCGGCGTTCTCGCCGCGATCACCTACGCGGCCGACTGCGGCGAAGGTTGCGCAGAGGAAGAGCCCGCTCCAACAGAGTAGTCGACCACGGTCGTCGCGGCTGCGGGTATTGGCGGCGTCCCGGCCCCAGTTTCGCCAACCATGGAGAAAGCGGCTTTCTTGCCTGAGTGGACGCGCGCTGACTCGAACGCGCTGCCGAGAATGCCCACACTCCACGCGGGTTGCGACGGGGCTGCCCCATTGCTTTCACGCCGTTTCGCGCCTAGGCTGCGCCCGTGATTCGCGCACCTCGATCGTTTCATCTGCTTGCGTTGCTTGCCTCGTGCCTTACATGGGTGACGAATGCCGCCAGCGATTCAGCGCGCGTTCGCGACCGGGCCCTGCACCAGTTGAGCCAAGGCGATGTCAAATCCGCCGTGCGTCTGGTCAACACGGCGCTCGGGGCCGAACCAACGAACACCGAACTCCGCCTGCTACTGGGGCGCATTGTCGACTTTGACGGCAAACCCGAGGCCGCCATCCGGATCTGGCGGGAAGGCCTCTGCGGGAACAAACGGGACTACCCCCTGCTGATCTCCATCGCCGATCGACGACGCCGACAAAGCGAGGACGGCCCCAACGTGACCTACAAACGCGGCGGCGTCAGCTACGCCCCCGCTACAGACAAGCGGTCCGAGGACGAGTTCAAGAGAATCAACGCCGGACGCGCGCTGAACTCCTACCGCAGGGCCCTTGCTCTGCGCCCCGGTGAGCCCGCCGTCCTCGCGCACATCGGCAACCTCGAATATGCCACGGGAGACTACCAGCGCGCGCTGAACACCTGGATGGACGGCGCCTCGAAGTTCCCCGCCGAGGCCGAATTTCAGCTCGGCTGGGCGCGCACCTTGCGCCAACTCAACCAACTGGAAGATGCGGCCGCCCATTTCGAGGACGCGCTGAGAATAGCGCCCCGTTCCACCGAGGCGCACGAAGCCCTGGCTGAAATCTATTCCCGGGCAAACCGATCCGAGCAGGCCCGGCAAGCCCGCCAGCGCGCCGCGTTCTTCGAATGGGTCCCGCCACAGTTCGAACTCGACTACGACGAAGCCCATTTCAAGACGGCGCTGCTGCTCAACCCTCGGCTGCTCGGCGAGAAACCCGCCAAGGATGCCCGCGCCAAACGCATGGCTCTCATCGAACGTTTGAAACGCGACAAGTCCGACGCGGCCACCGCATTCCTCGCTCTTCTCTGCCATCACCACGAAGACCATGGCCCGGTCGAGGACGCCATCTACGCCGAACTGAGAACACGCGGCGAGACCGGAACCGACCACCTTGCAACCCTCCTCCGCAACGCACGATCCACTTGCACCGCCCGCAGCGCCTCGCACGCACTGGCCGAAGCCGGCAGCTCGAAGATCCTGCCCGACCTCATCGCCGCGTTGCCCCGCGACTCGCGCCCTTACTTCCATTCCGACGTCGCGGGCGCGATCCGCAAACTCGGCGACGCACGGGCCGTTCCCGCTCTCGTCGAAACCATGAACGCCGCCGTTGAGGAAACCAAGCCGAGTTCCAAGGAAGACCCCATGAACCATTACATGGGCCGCCTGATGAACCGCAAACGTTGCACTGCGGCGCTCTCGCAATTCGACACGCCGGAGGCGCACAAGGCTCTGGAGCAAGGCTTTGAGAACCCCCAACTCAGGATCATCTCGGGCGTTGCGCTCTACAAGCTCACCGGCAGGCCCGCTTACCTGCAGCCCCTCACAAGCGCATTGGACAAGCAGAAATCCACCTACGCCCTCGCCCTGGCGATGGAGATCCTCCCGGATGTGGATACACCGGAAGCGGCGAGGGTGATGCAACGGCTGAAGAAGACGCGTGAGAAGGCAAGGAAGTAAGAACTGCATTGGGAACGCCCAGGATCACCGGCAAGCGAACGACTGCGGCAGCTCGACGCCGCCTTTTCGAAGGCATGGCAGGACGCGTTGAAATCGGGAAGGGCCAAGGTCGGGCGCAAGGCGTGAATCGGAATGGCCTCGGCGGCGCGGGCGATTGCCAGCCAACCTACATTTCCTTATCTTCCGGCCGCAATGCCATCCAGTAAGAAACAAGCCCCTGGAGCCGCCGTCGTCGGGACGGGTTTCATCGGACCGGTTCACGTCGAAGCCCTGCGCCGCGCAGGCGTCCATGTCGCCGGCATCCTCGGTTCCTCCCCGGAGAAATCCCAAACCGCCGCCGACCGCCTCGGCTTGCCGCGCGGCTACGCGTCTTTGGACGAGGCTCTGAACGACCCGGAAGTTGATTCCGTCCACATCACCACGCCGAACAGGTTTCATTTCGAACAAGCCAAAGCGGCGCTCGCCGCCGGCAAGCACGTCATGTGCGAAAAGCCACTGGCCATGAACTCGGCCGAATCCGCCGAATTGGTCGAACTCGCCGCCGCCGCCCGCTCCCGCAATCTCGCCGCCGGCGTGAACTACAACATCCGCTACTACCCCATCTGCCGCGAGGCCGCTGACCGAGCCCGCAACGGAACGCTCGGAGATGTCTATCATGTCACAGGCAGCTATGTGCAGGACTGGTTGTTCCTCGACACCGATTTCAATTGGCGGGTCGTCGCGGAAGATGGCGGCGAATTGCGCGCCGTCGCCGACATCGGCACACATTGGCTGGATCTCATTCGTTCGATCACCGGGTTGGAAATTGAAGCCGTCTGCGCCGATTTACACACCGTTTTCCCGATCCGCCAAAGCCCGATGGGCAGCGTGGAGACATTCACCGGCGGCGAAACGAAGCCGCAGGCATCACAGCCGGTCAACATCACGACCGAGGACTACGGCTGCATCATGCTGCGCTTCGCGGGCGGCGCCAAAGGCGTCGTGCACGTCTCGCAGGTCAACGCCGGCCGCAAAAACTGCCTGCGCTTCGAAATCGCCGGCTCCAAACAGGCGCTCGCCTGGAACAGCGAATCGCCCAACGAACTCTGGATTGGCCATCGCGACCAACCGAACGAGAATCTGCTGCGGGACCCCGCCCTCCTGGGGCCACTCGGCCAAGCCGCTTCCGACTACCCCGGCGGCCACAACGAGGGCTTCCCTGACAGCTTCAAACAGCTGTACAAGGATTTCTACGGCTACATCGCCGCCGACGACTTCTCCGCGCAACCGCCCTTCCCCACTTTCGCAGACGGCCATCAGGAGATCCTTCTGTGCGAAGCCATTCTCAAGAGCCACCGGGAAGAACGGTGGGTAAAGGTGTGAGGCGGGGTTTCAGTCGGTCAGTAGTCAGTAGTCAGTAATCGGTCATTTGCCATTTGCCATCAACAAAGCCTCTGACCTCTGACGACTGAAACACTTGCCCCCCCTCGCCTGTCCGGTCATATTTCCCGCCCGTCGAGATCGCGACGGAATCCGAAAAATTTCAAACACGCAACCCGTAACACGCAATACGAACCATGAGCCAAGCCCCCATTCGAGTCGCCGTCACCGGAGCCGCCGGTCAAATTGGATACGCCGTTTGCTTCCGCATCGCCTCCGGAGCGATGTTCGGCCCCGACCAGCCCGTCATTCTCCATCTGATTGAAATCGAACCCGCCCTGCCGGCCTTGGAAGGCGTGGTGATGGAGCTCGACGATTGCGCGTTTCCGCTCCTCAAGGGCGTTGTCGCCACAGCCGACGCGAAGGAAGGCTTCAATGGGGTCAACTGGAACCTTCTCGTCGGCGCGCGTCCCCGCGGCAAGGGCATGGAGCGCGGCGACCTGCTCAGCGCCAACGGCCAGATCTTCGGCCCCACCGGCAAGGCGATCCAGGACAACGCCGCGAGCGACGTCCGCACCCTCGTCATCGGAAACCCCTGCAATACGAACTGCCTCATCGCCATGCACAACGCGCCGGATGTCCCGCGCGACCGCTGGTTCGCCATGACGCGCCTGGATGAAAACCGCGCCAAGACCCAACTCGCACAGAAGGCCGGAGTCTACGTCACCGAGGTCACCAACATGACCATCTGGGGCAACCATTCCGCCACACAGTATCCGGATTTCTTCAACGCCCGGATCGGCGGCAAGGCGGCCAACGAGGTCATCGGCGACGACGAATGGCTGCAGGGCCCGTTCATTGAGACCGTGCAGAAACGTGGCGCGGCCATCATCGCCGCCCGCGGCATGTCCTCCGCCGCCAGCGCCGCCAACGCCATCATCGACAGCGTCAAGTCCGTCGTCACCCCCACTCCGGAAGGCGATTGGAACAGCCTCTGTCTCTGCTCCGATGGCTCCTATGGCGTCGAGGAAGGACTCATCTCCTCCTTCCCCGTCCGCAGCGACGGCTCCACCGTTTCCATCGTTCAAGACGTTCCCATCAACGAATTCGGCCAAGGCAAGCTCGACACCACCGTGGCGGAACTCAAGCAGGAGAAGGAAATGGTGAAGGATTTGCTCGGGTAGTCTGGAAGAATCGGAGCCAGGATCTCTGCTCCCAACCACTCGCAAAACGTCAGGCTACGGATGGTGTGTGAAGGGACAGAAACCGCTACGCCCTTCAAGCTTGCTGACATCGCGCCCCGAGGCCTCGATGATTTCGAACTGAGCATCCCTGTCTCCTCATGAACGGCCCCGATTCCAACCGCCTCGCCACCCGGGACACGCCCGCTGGGCGCCCCGTTCATTCAGACAAGCCTTTCGATCTCCGCCTCGCCGCCACGGGAACCATCGCCGGCTGCGGCGTCGGCGCAGTGGCGCTTTGCCTCATCTTCGCGCGCCATGCCCCCTACCTGGCGGGCATGGTGATCGGCGGCAGCGCATTGGCCATCGCGTCCGTTTGGTATTTCGCCGGCCGCCGCCAACTCGCGTCCCCCGCCAACGACCAGATCGCCCGACTTGAAGCGCGCATCAATGAGCTCGAGGAACGACTCGAAACCGCGGAGACCCTGGAACGCTTCGAGGATCGATTGGCCGAGAAAGAGGCCAACAAGCGCTTGAAGGCGCCAGATTCCGATTCCAGGAATAGTGACTTATCGGGCGACTAAGCCTCCGGCTTCCCTCCAGCGAGAGGGCAAAGAACATGCCCAGCTTCCGCGCCATGACCGAAGCCGATCTCCCTGAGGTCTCCAAGCTTGGGATCGAATCCAAGGCAACGTGGGGTTACCCCCCGGGGCAAATGGCAGTATTCCGGGAGGAATTGACATTCGACTCGAACAATCTGCATTCCTTGACAGTCGCGGAAGTCGCGATGGAATGCGACCGGTTGGTCGGCTACTACACGCTGCGCCGCCACGCGGACGGCTCTTTGGAGCTCGATCATATGTTTGTCGCCGCGGACCGCCTGCGCCGAGGCATCGGCGCAACCATGCTTCAACGCGCCATTCTCAAGGCGCGAGAACTCGGCGCGACTTCGCTGATGCTGATCGCCGATCCCAGCGCCTCCGGATTCTACGAGAGGTTCGGGGCAATCAAGACGGGCGACCACCAATCCAGCATCCCCGATCGCACTATTCCAATCTATGAAATCGAACTCGGCGCGGATGACTGATATGCCTCAAGCGACATGAACCTTGAATTGAACGGAGCACGCGCGCTTGTCTTTGGCGCGGCCAAGGGCATCGGACGCGCCATCGCCCGCGCATTCTCGGCCGAGGGTTCGCAGGTGGTCGGATTCGATGCGGCGACTGATCCCGAGCCGATTGCCGCCCCCGGCGACATCATTACCGGCGACGTGACGGACCTGAACGCGGTCCAGGCAGTCGCGGCGCCGTTCGAATCCATCGATCATGTCGTCTACTGCGTTGGCGTCGGCTCCGGGAAGTCCGGGTTTCCTTTCTGGAATCTGGAGCCCCGGGACTGGGACCGCGTTCTCGACGTCAACCTGATTGGCGCAGTGAATATCGCCCATGCCTGCGCGCCCAAATTGATCGCGAACCGTTCCGGGTCCCTGCTGTTCCTGGTGTCGGTCGCCGGACAGATCGGCTCCCAGACCGATCCTCCCTACAGCGCCGCCAAGGCCGGACTGATCAATTTCATGCAATGCGCGGCCAAGGATCTGGCGCCTTACAACATTCGCGTGAACGCCCTGTCTCCCGGCATGGTGAAAACCGATCTAAACCGATCCGTCTGGGCCGCGACGCAGGAGAAACTGCCGGAGGATCAACGCATTTCTTACGAGGAATGGGGCCGCGCAAAGACCCGGAAAGTCGCGCCGCTCGGCCGTTGGCAGGAACCGGAGGAACTCGCCGCCATGGCGACGTATCTGGCCTCCCGACACGCCGCCAACATCACCGGCCAGACCATCAATATCGACGGAGGTCAGGTGATGCACTCGTGACGAGTCGTCACGAGATTCCATCTGAGCCGTAGCAGACGACGTGAGGCGGCTCACTCTTCAACGGCTTGCGAATGAAAATGAGCCCTCTCCTCACGGCGGCTGCTACGAGGTAATGAGATGGAAGCCCCGGGCCTCACCCCATCTCCAACCCTGCCAGCGTCCCGGCGCCACTGGAGAACTGCTCCGCCTCGACGCCAAACTGCTGCAGCATGGAGACGAACAGCTTGCAAAGCGGCGTATTGTCCTTTCGGTCAAAGGCCAGGTGTCGGCCGTGTTTGAACCCGCCGCCGGCGAGCAGGATCGGCAGGTTGGTGTTCTCGTGGGTATTGGCGTCGCCCATGTTGCTGCCGTAGAGAACCATGGTTCGATCCAGCAGCCGTTCGTCGTCCTCCCGGATGCCCGCCAGCCTGTCGAGGGCCTCCCGAAGCAGGCCCATCTGCCGGCGATCCACCTTCTCCAACTGCGCCAACTTCGCCTTCACCTGACCATGATGACTGAGATTGTGATAGCCGTTGAGCGATCGCAGATCCTCCGCAATCTCAAACACCGGCGTCGCAAAGGCATCCACCATCAGGGTGACAATGCGCGTGGAGTCCGATTCAACCGCCAGGCTGGCCATCGACAACATCAACTGGAACTTCTCGAAGAATTTCGACTTGTCCAGGATGTCCTCCGGCGGCTCAAGCGTCGTCGTCGGCTTCGGTTTCTTCTCCCATTCCCCGGCGGTATGCAGCCTTCCCTCCAACTCGCGAACGGAGGTGAAATACTGATCCAACCGCTCCCGATCGTCGGCTCCCAGCTTCGCCTGGAAGCGACGCATGTCATCGCGCACGGCGTCCAGGATGCTGCCCCGCTCCCTGAGCTCGTGGAGGCGCCGCTCCACCTCTGATCGATTCCCCTGCACGAACATCTTCCGAAACAATCTGGCCGGGCTGTCCTCCGCCGGCAACAAGGCTCCGTCGCGGGTCCACGAAAGGCTGCGGTTGCCTCGGTCGATGTTGACGCCCAGGTTCAGCGTCGGGAACCGCGTTCGTTGTCCCAATGCAGCCACCGCGAACTGGTCCAGGGAAATGGTGTTGCGAAAGCCGCTGCCGGTCGGATCCTTGGCTCCGGTCAGGAAACAGTTCTCCGTCGAATGCCCGCCCACGCAGGCCGGGTGCGACAGGCCGCTGAAGACGGTGAAGTCGCCTCGAAACGCCTTCAGTTCCGAAAGATACGGCGACAGCTCGTAACCGGCGCCGGCGCCCTTGGGAAAAAACGGCTTGGGCAGGACGCCCAGATTGTTCGACACGACCAGCATCCGACGCGGCGAATCCGGCTTTCCCCCGGTTCGTCCAAAAGCCGGCGTCATGCAGTCCAAGGCCGGCAGCGCCAAGCCTACGCCCAGACCCCGCAGGAACCGGCGACGGTTCGACGAATGGGAAATCAGATTGGGAAAGCTATTCATTTCTCTCATCATATTGTTCAATGAAGAAACATGCATCGCGCTTCGGACATGGATCGTCGTTTACGAGCTGCTTTGGAGAACTACGACTCGAAGGGTGATCGAGGGATCCGCGCTGACACTGCGCTTGCCGAGATCAAGCGCGCTGCCAGACGCCGCAGAGTCAAACTACCGTCTGAATCGTGAAATGCCTCTGTTGTTTGACCAAGTGGCCCTTGGTCAAAATGGTCCAGGCTTGAAAAAGAAATCCTCCTCACCTGGGCGTCTTCAAACCACACCCAATGCTCAGTCCCTTCCGCGTCCTGTGTGCCATATCGCTGATCAGACACATGTCGAATCGGCACACCATGAACTGTAGCCCATTCCGTCAGCCTCAAGATTTCATTCGCAAATTCGACTTTGGGATCAGCGACCCGTCGCCGCTCCAAGCCTGAAGGCGCGAAACCTGCTCCCGAAACTCCTCGCGTGTGAGCGATGGCGGATTCGAGTAGTAGAGTTTCGCGGCTCGCATCTGTTTCCGCCAACTCTTCAAGGTATTGCTCTGTGACTTCATCGAACGTCATCGCAGCGCCTGTTCCTCAACTGGTCCATCGACGATTTCCTCCCCCAGAAACACCCGGCTGCCAACCAAACCGCGGAGCAGGTCACCCACGCGATAGCCGTCCGCCCGGCACGCATCCAGAATCTTCTCAATCTCACGTCGGTCGGAATAGCGCACCGAAACGCCCGTGCCATACAGCGTGAACTGATGCAGCAGGTTGCGGGCGAGTTGCCGCGGCTTGGCGGCGAGGATCTTCTTCAACTCACGCACGTCCTCAAACGTTTCGCCGTTCAACAAGCGGCCGGATGATTCCACCGCGGCGCCCACCCGATATTCGAAGGCATGGCCGGCGGGATCGACGCCGGTGATCTTGTCGCCTCGTTCCAGCCCTCGATACCGATCGCGCCAAGCTCCCAGGATATCGAAGTTCTCCAAGGCAAACCCGACCGGATCGAAACGCGCGTGACACCCGGCGCAGGCCTTGTCCTTCGTGTGCGCCGCGAGAATGTCCTTGATGGTCTTGGCGCCGCGGATGTCGGGCTCCACAGCGGGCACGGAGGACGGCGGCTTGGGCGGCGGATCGCCGACAATCTTCTCCATGATCCAGGCGCCGCGAATGACCGGCGACGTGGTCGCGCCGTTGGCGGTGACCTTCATGATCGCCCCTTGCGTCATCAATCCCCCATACGGGCTCCACTCGGGCAACGCCGCCTTGCGCAAGCCCGAACCCTCCACCGCCCTCAAACCGTAGTGCCGGGCCAACCGGTCATTGACGTAGGCAAAATCCGAATCGACCAGCGTCATCGCGGGCAGGTTGTCGCGGATCATGGCGCGAAAGAACGTCCTGGTCTCGCGGCGCATCGATTCGATCAGGTAATCGTCCTTGCGGTATTCCGGATAGAGCCGGATGTCCGGCAGATCGCGCTTGAGCTCATTCAAGTCCAGCCATTCGTCCGTGAAGTTCTCGACGAAACGGTCGAAGCGATCATCGGCGATGAGACGGTTCACCTCAATCTGAAGCGACTTGTCATCGAGCCCGCCCTTTTGGGCCACGGCCTTCCGCAAGCGGGGGTCAGGACCAGTGTTCCAGAGGAAATGAGCCAACCGTTCGGCGACATCGCGCCGGGCCGCGTCCCCTCCGCCCTTCGGCTCGTTGAGATAGAGGAAGCGACCGGAGCAGAGGAACGCCTTGTAGCCCGTCAGCATCGCCTCCGCAAACGACGCTCCGGATTCGAGTTCGGCGTGGATGAGTTTCAATTGCGGCGCCAGGTCCGCGTCACTCACCGGCCGCCGCGCAGCGCGTTTGGCAAATCGCTTCAACAGGCGCGCGGCATCTTCACGCGGATTGTTGCTGTGAACTTGAGCGGGGAGACCTGGTCCTGGCTTGGCCGCAACCAGAGGCAACTCACCAAACAAGACCCGATGCGACTCCGGCGGCCAGCTTTCCGGTTGAAGGGGGCCTTCAATCTCCAGCCACTGATAGGCCACGCCCGGATGGCCGTCCGGCGGCATCGGTGGAAAATTGTAATACAACGGACCGCCATGACTGGTGATCGGATGCGGCACCGGCAGGCCGAACAGACTGTATTCGAAGGTCTCGCCCCGCTTCAAGAGAACGGTGGTTTCGTATTCAGCCTGTTCCGGTTTAATGTCGATCCAACCGCCCGTCGCTCGAACATCCCCTGAGACATCCGCCGCCGAAGGCTGGCGCGCACGAAAGGTCATCCCCAGCGGCCGACTGGCGGGCACCATCCAGAATCCCGGTTTCTGCAGGACCGCCCGCGCCGCGAAACGCACGCGATAGGCCCCGTCGCGCTTCGCCTGGAACCCCCTCGGATAGGCGTAATATGGCCAGGTCGCGGAACGGAAAACGCCCACCTCCAACTCCTCATCGCGCCTGCCGGACTTGTTGGCCTTCGCCACATCGGCATTCGAGATCGGGACCATCTTCCCCCGCTTCGCAAAGAACATCGCCTCGCGTCCGCCATGCTCGCCGACCTTGGGATACAGGTCCGTCCCGACCACCCGGCGCTTCTCCGGCGCTATCGGTTTCAACCCTTTCGCCACGGCCTCCAGCAAGGCCGCTTCCGCCGCGTTGAGATAGGCATCCATCTGCACGCGTGACATGTCGAGCGTATCGGAGACCTTGGAGAATCCGCCTGCGGTCCGGTCTTCCGGCAGCTTGTCCCTGATGTCCAGATGCGGCAGATGCAGAAGATCGCGCAGGTTGTGTTCATATTCCACACGCGTCAGTCGGCGCAACGTCCCGCGTCCGTTCGCCCGGACATCCGCGAGGTCGGCGGCATGCAGGGCGTCGTCGAGAATCTTCAGAAACTTCGTCCGCTCGGCAGCCGGCAGCTTGTCGGCCTTGGGCGGCATCTCCTTCTTTTCGACCCGGTCAAAGATCGACGCCCACTTGTCGCGCCACTTCCGGTCTTCTAGAGCAAGCGGCGTCTTCGTCATGTCGAGCCCGCCCTTGGCGGATTCGGAATCGTGGCAATCATGGCAGTATTTCCCTGCAAGACCGGCGACACCTTCGACCGCCTCATTGGAAGCCGCGCCAAGGTCCGCCGCAAACGCCGTCAAGGCGCAGGCCGCAATCAATCCGTGCCGATGGGAATCATTCATGGACTTCTCCCAACATTCATATCTTCCGTCTCCCTGGCGCTCAAGCCTCGTAAGTTTGACAAACAACGCCGCTTGCCCTGAGTATGAACGCCCATGGGCGCCGAAATCTTATATTGGCTGATTCCAAATGAACTGGCGGGCATGCCGATGCCGCAGATTCATCCGGCAAGGCGGGAGAACCAAGGCGGCGAGTTGAACGCCTTTGACGACGATCTGCCGAAACTTCACGCCGCCGGCATCCGCGCTGTCGTCTCGCTGGTCAACAATCCCGCCGACGGCCTGGCCTACCACGATGCCGGATTCGATTTCATTTCCGTCCCGATCCCGGACTTCAATCCACCGGCGCCGCCGCAGGCAACCCAGGTCGTGGAGTTCATCGACAAGATGAAGAGCGAGGGCAAACCGGTGGTCGTGCATTGCCATGCGGGTTACGGGAGAACGGGCACGCTGCTTGCGGCCTACCTCATCGCCAAGGGCCGGAAGACCATGGAGGCCATCGGCGCCGTGCGCGCCGTGCGCCCCGGCGCCATCGAAACGCAGGGCCAGGTGCAGTTCCTGGCGGATTGGGAATCGATGCAGGCGCGGGGTTGATCACCCGCCCGCCGCCCGTCGCTTCACAAAATCGATCACCTCCTGATCGCCCTGCGCGTCGCGCACGACGCGTAGAAATTCGGCCAAACCGACATTCACGCTCTTCAGGAAGGGCCGATCGCCGCCGCAGCCATACATCAGGTCCGGCGGCATCTCGCCGCGCAGCTTGGCCTTGGCCTTGGGGATGATGCGCGGCAGCCAAACGATGCCTTCCACCGCCTCGGACTTCGCCGGCAACGCATCCATATCAATCTCAACGCCCGTCCACTCACCGTTCATCTGATTGAGGAAGTAGTCCCGACGAACAGCCGTCACCTCCTCCACTTCATCGTAAGTCGGCGAGCCGTCCAGTCCGTCCTCCACAAAATCAAACAATTCCTGAGCCGAACAGCCGAGCGTCTTCAAATACGCCGCCTCTTCCTCGTCGTACATGGCTCCGGGGGTTTGCCGCCCGGCCTGATATCGCTCCACTCCCGCGTCATAAAGCTCGCGGAACCGCCCTTTCCATTCGTCGTCGCTCATTACCTTGTCCTTTCGTCCTGTAATGTTGCTCCCGGAGCCTTGCTACTGCTTTGACTTGCCGCTCTTTTTACGAAACCGAACGACATAGTTCTCCTTCAACGCCACCGGCTCATCGAGCTTTTCAAACCCCGCAGCCTCAATCTCCGCGGTGAAAACTTCCTGTCCGGCTCGGACGTGATTCATGATGAAATCCGAGCTCCTGCCTGCGATGCGTTTGAAATCAATGAGGATGATCGTGCCGCCAGGGCGCAGCGCCGCATGCAGCGATTTCAACGTCGCCTGCGGAAACTCAAAATGGTGATAGGTGTCGCAGATGAACGCGGCGTCAATGCTGCGCTTGGGCAACTTCGTGGACTTCGCCGTGCAGAGCCGTGTGGAAATGTTCTTGAGGCCCTCCTCCTTCTTGATGGTTTCGATCCGGGACAAGAACTTGGGAACGATATCCACGGCAATGACACGCCCCTGTTCGCCGACTTTGGCCGACAGCATTCGCGTGAAGAAACCCGTCCCGGAACCGATATCCGCCACGGTCATCCCCGGCTTCAACCCGATGCCGTTCAGGATGGCGTCGCGATGATCGTAAACCTCCCGCCCCTCGCGCTCAAACCGCTCGACCCATTCCCCGACCTGCAACTCGGGATCGAGAAAGCGCTTGTTGATGCCCGGCTTGACGCTCTTCCCCTGCGCCCAGACCTGCGCCGGCCCCACAAGAAGGACCGCTGTCACTCCGCAAAGCGCGATGCTCGCGCGCCAAATGAGATTCATTTGTTGCATCGCTCCAGAATAACGCGGCATGCGTGACTTCGTCGAGCCCGCGAATTCGCGCTTCATCGCGACAAAGCGCGCAAACGCGGCCTCGCCCGCCAGCGCCTGGCATCAAACAACCGGAGGAACTGCCCAAGAACCCGGCTTTTTCCCCGTGAACCGTTGATTTCCGCGCTATTGGGTTGATAATCCATCCGAACCAGTCCAGAAACGCGCCCCCATGCCAGCGGAACCAAGCAATCGCCCCCCCGAGACAGGTCGGGAGAAACTGATCAACTCGCTCGAGTATCTGCTCGAAAAGGCGATGGACGATCTGAACCACGCCGAGCACGCGCTCGTCTTCGACGAGCTGGCGGGACGGCTGCGCAAGCGAGGCATCCAGGCGCCGACGATCAATCAGACGCCCTACATCAACACCATCGAACCGGACGAACAACCGGACTACCCCGGCGACAACGCCATCGAACGCCGGATCAAGAGCTACGTCCGTTGGAATGCCATGGCGATGGTCGTCAACGCCAATCATGACAGTGACGGCATCGGCGGCCATATTTCGACCTACGCCTCCAGCGCGACGCTCTACGAGGTCGCTTTCAACCATTTCTTCCGCGGAGGCGAGGACGGCGGACCAGCAGACCAGGTCTACATCCAGGGGCACGCCTCCCCCGGAACCTATGCGCGGGCCTTCCTGGAAGGCCGCTTGAGCGAGGAGAAACTGCGCAACTTCCGACGCGAATTGGCCCCGGGCGGCGGGCTTTCATCCTACCCCCACCCCTACCTGATGCCGGACTTCTGGCAGTTCCCGACCGTTTCCATGGGACTGGGGCCAATCTCATCCATCTATCAGGCGCGTTTCAACCGCTACCTCGCCGCCCGCGGATTCATCGATCGCGAGAACGAACCGCATGTCTGGTGCTTCGTCGGCGACGGGGAATCCGACGAACCCGAGACCCTTGGCGCCATCTCACTCGCAACCCGGGAGTCCCTCGACAACCTCACCTGGGTCATCAATTGCAACCTGCAACGCCTCGATGGCCCGGTGCGCGGCAACGGCAAGATCATCCAGGAACTGGAGACCGTGTTCCGCGGCGCGGGCTGGAACGTCATCAAGGTCATCTGGGGCTCCAACTGGGACGAGCTGTTGGCCCGCGACACCAAGGGCCTCCTCCTCAAACGCATGGGCGAGACGCTCGATGGGGAATACCAGAAATACTCGGTCGAACATGGCAGCTACATCCGCAAAAAGTTCTTCGGCGTCGACCCGGAATTGAAAGCCATGGTCAATCACCTGACCGACGACGAACTCTGCAAACTCCTCCGCGGCGGCCATGACGTGCGCAAGGTCTACAGCGCCTACAAATGGGCGATGGAACACAAGGGCCAACCCACAGTCATCCTCGCCAAGACCATCAAAGGCTACGGCCTCGGCGAAGCCGGCGAGGGCCGCAACATCACTCACCAGCAGAAGAAGCTAAACGAGCGCGAACTCCGCGAGTTCCGAACCCGCTTCAATATCCCGATCTCAGACGACAAGGTCGCCGACACCCCCTTCTACCGGCCGCCCGAGGACAGCGAGGAAATGACCTACCTCAAGGCGCGCCGCAAGGCCCTCGGCGGCAGCGTTCCCAAGCGCACGGTCACCGCGGAACCGCTGACCACGCCCGAACCCGGGGCGTTCAAGACCGTGCACGCAGGCACGAAAGGAGCGCCCGCCTCCACCACCCAGGCCTTCGTGCGCGTTCTCGGCACGCTTTTGCGCGACAAGAACATCGGCAAGAACATCGTGCCGATCATCCCCGACGAGGCCCGCACCTTCGGTATGGACGGATTCTTCCGTGAGATCGGCATCTACGCCAGCAAGGGACAGCTCTACGAGCCGGTGGACAGCGACTCGATCAGCTACTACCGGGAAACCAAGAGCGGCCAGATACTTGAAGAAGGCATCACCGAGGCCGGCGCCATGTCGTCCTTCATCGCCGCCGGCACGGCCTACTCGACGCACGGAGTCAACATGATCCCGTTCTACGTCTACTACTCCATGTTCGGGTTCCAGCGCGTCGGCGACCTGATGTGGCTGGCCGCCGACATCCGGACCAAGGGTTTCCTCTGCGGGGCGACTTCGGGCCGAACCTCCCTCAATGGCGAGGGTCTCCAGCACCAGGACGGCCACAGTCTGCTCATGATGAGCGCCATTCCGACCGTCTTCACCTACGACCTGGCCTTCGCCTACGAAATCGCCGTGGTCATCCAGGACGGACTGCGCCGCATGTATCAGGACGGTGAGGAGATCTACTATTACCTCTGCCTCTACAACGACAACTACCCGCAGCCCGCCATGCCCAAAGGCGTGACGGAGGGGATCCTGAATGGGCTCTACCGCTTCCAGCCGGGCGCCGCCGACAAGACGCACAAGGCGCACATCCTCGGCAGCGGCCCCATTATCAACAGCGCGCTCGCCGCGCAGGAGATCCTGGAGCGCTACGATGTCTCGGCTGATGTCTGGAGCGCCACCAACTACAAACAACTTCGCTCCGAGGCCTTGAACTGCACACGCTGGAACATGCTCCATCCGACAGAGGAACCGCGGGTTTCCTATCTCGAAGCGACACTCGCCGCCGAAACCGGGGCCTTCGTCGCCGTTTCGGACAACATCAAGGCCGTCCCCGATCAAATCGCGCCCTGGGTTCCCGGCGGGTTGATGACCCTCGGATGCGACGGGTTCGGGCGCAGTGAATCCCGCGAAGCCTTGCGCCGCTTCTTTGAGGTTGACGCCGAGTGCACGGCCATCGCCACGCTCTACCAACTCAGCCGCCAAGGCGTCATCGATTCATCCGTGGTTGCCCAAGCCATTCAAGACTTGAACGTCGATCCCGAGAAAGTCCACCCGGTGATTCTTTGATCCAACCTTGCCGACCCACTGTTCAAGACAAACGATTCCAAGAAGACAGAAACCATGCTGGTCAAACTTCCCAACCTGGGCGAAGGCGCCGACTCCGGCAGCGTCGCCAACGTGCTGGTCTCTCCCGGAGACGAGATCGAAAAGGATCAGACGATCATCGAAATCGAAAGCGAGAAGGCCCTTGTGCCGGTGCCCAGCCCGGCCGCGGGCAAGGTGGTCTCGGTAAGCGTCAAGGAAGGCGATGCCATCGCCGTCGGGCAGCCCGTGCTGCAGCTCGATTCCGGGGAATCCGATTCGCAGGAGCAGGAACCTGATCCGAAGGAATCTGACGCGCCTTCCCGACCCGCCGCTTCCCAACCCGCCGCCAACTCCAGGGCCGCCGCGCCGCGCGAGACGCCCCGGGTCGAATTCGACGAGAATGCGCCTCAACCCGCCGCCTCTCCCACCGTTCGCCGAATCGCCCGTCAGATCGGCCTCGACTTGCGTCGAGTGCCCGCAGGCGGCCGAGGCGGCCGCGTGGAACTCGCGGACCTCCAGGAATTCATTCAGCGGCTCATCCAGGCCTCATCAAGCGCGCCGGAAGGCTCGTCCGCAAAACCGGATTCCTCGCCGCCGCCGAGCGTCGATTTCTCGCGCTGGGGCCCGGTCCGCTCGGAGCCGGTCAGCGAACTCCGGGCGGTCATCAGCAAACGCATGGTCGCCAGCAAACGCACCGCGCCACACGTTACCCAGTTCGAGGATGTCGACATCACCGACCTCAACGCCCTGCGGAAATCTCACGCCGCCGCGTGGAAGGAAACCGGCGCCCCGCTCACCTTGACCGTCTTCGCAATCAGGGCCGTCGTCGAGACGCTGAAACAACACCCCATTTTCAACGCCAGCCTCGATGAGGCCGCCGGCCGGATCGTCTTCAAGGACTACCATCACATCGGCATCGCGGTCGACACCGAGGCCGGGTTGATGGTTCCGACCCTGCGCAACGCGGACAAGATGAGCCTTCGCGAGATCGCCGCGGGTCTGACGGAACTCGCCGCCAAAGCCCGGGACCGCAAGCTCACCAAGGCCGACATGCAGGGCGGCACGTTCACCATCTCCAACCAGGGCGGCATCGGCGGCGCCCACTTCACGCCGGTCATCAACACCCCCGAGGCCGCCATTCTCGGCATCGGACGCGGCCGACTGCAGCCAGCCGTCGTCGACGGCGAGATCAAACCGCGACTGATCATGCCGATCAGCGTCAGCTACGACCATCGCATCATCGACGGCGGCGCAGCAGCCCGCTTCACCGTGGATTTGGCGGCCAACTTCGGCCAGTTCACAGAGGACGACCTGAAACTTTGACTCAACGACTGAACCAACCAGGTTGGACAGCCTGCCTTTAGACCCACAATGGATTCCAAAGAAATACAACTGGTGGTTGTCGGAGCCGGCCCCGGCGGCTATGCGGCAGCCTTTTATGCCGCCGATCAAGGCAAACGCGTGATCCTCGTCGAGAAGGACCCGCAACTGGGAGGCGTCTGCCTGAATCGCGGTTGCATTCCCTCCAAGGCGCTGCTGCATGCCACCGAATTGATTCACGAAGCCGAGATCTCCGCCCAACGAGGCATCAGCTTCGGTGAACCCAGGATCGAACTCGACAAGCTACGCGACTGGAAGAAGGGCATTCTCACGAAACTGTCGCAGGGCATCGCCTTCCTCGCCCAGAAGCGCGGGGTCGAGGTTATCACCGGCCGCGGCTACTTCGAGGATTCCCATACGCTGCGGGTCGAAACCAGTGCCGGACAACAGTTCATCAAGTTCGAACAGGCGCTCATTGCCACCGGTTCCAGCTCCTTCAAACCCCGCTCGCTGGACCTCGGCAACCCGCGAATCATGACCTCCCGCCAGGCTCTCGATGTCGAGGAGATCCCCGACGAACTGCTGGTCATCGGCGGCGGCTACATCGGGATGGAACTGGGCTTCGTCTACTCCGGCCTCGGCAGTCAGGTCACCGTCATCGAGGCCCTCGACTCCATTCTTGCGGGCGCCGACGCCGACCTCGCCAAACCCGTCGCCGAGAACGCCAAGAAGCGTTTCAAGGAGATCCGCACCGGAGCCAAGGTCGCCTCCATGGCCACCGCGGACTCCCGGATCAAGGTGGTGTCGAAACTGGCGGACGGAACCCAGCTCGAGGAACTCTACGATCGCGTCCTGATCGCGGTCGGACGACGCCCGAACAGCGAGAACCTCGGCATCGAGAACACCAAGGCTGAAATCAACGACCAGGGCTTCATCGAGGTCGACTCACGTCAACGCACCGCCGACCCGAACATTTACGCGATTGGGGATGTCGTGGGCGGCGCCATGCTGGCGCACAAGGCGCACAAGGAGGGTCGCGTTGCCGTGGAGAACATCCTGGGCGAGGACGCGGAGTTCCAGGACGCGGCCATTCCGGCGGTTGTGTTCACCGATCCGGAGGTCGCCTGGTGCGGGTTGACCGAGGCGGAGGCGAAGGAACAGGGGCGCAAGGTGGAGATTTCCAAGTTTCCCTGGGCGGCCTCCGGCCGATCGCTCACCTACGACCGCACCGACGGACTGACCAAGCTGATCATCGAGCCCGAAACCGAGCGGATTCTCGGCGTCGGGATGGTTGGCCACGGGGCCGGCGAACTCATCGCCGAAGCGGCGCTCGCCATTGAGATGGGGGCCACCGCCTTCGACCTGGCCGAGACGGTGCACCCCCACCCCACGCTGTCGGAGACGATCATGGAAGCGGCGGAAGCCTATTATGGCTCCGCAACCCATGTCCTCGGCAAGGGGCGGAAGAAGTAGGCCTCGCGCCAGTCCGCAATTGATCGGGAGGGCCCCTTTGGCTAGGTTCCGCCCGTCGATGTCCGACAAACATCCCCCAAGCTCCCAACGCCCAGCTCGGCCTTCGTTCCCGATTGCCATGCTTGCGATGGCGTTTCTCCTGGCGCTGCTGTTCTCCGACAGTTTCCGGCCGGGAATGGTCTTGTTCTCGAACGACAGTCCGGCCGCCCATCAGTTCGCGCGTGACGACCAACGTTACGACGATCTTCGCGGTGCCTGGCAGCATCTTTACTGGATCGGGAACGAGGAGGTGAGCAATCGCCTCACCCTCTCCTGGCTGGCGGGCATCCCCTTGGGAGCCCTGGGTTGCGCCAAGTTCTATGCGCCGCTGGCGCTGCTGTTTCTGGGCGTCTCCGCCTGGTTCTTCCTCCGACAGCTCCGCTTTCATCCGGCTGTTTGCGTTCTCGGGGGCTTTGCCGCGATGTTAAACATGAATGCATTCTCCAACGCCTGTTGGGGATTGTCCGCCTGGGTCATGGCGCGCGGCGCGATCTACCTCGCCCTGGCGGCGTTGGTTTCTCCCCGCATCCGCCACAATGGTCTGCGTCACGCCTTGGCGGGATTCGCGGTCGGCATGGCGGTGATGGAGGGCTTCGATATGGGAGCCATCTTCAGCGTCTATGTTGCGTTTGCCGCCGTCGCGCTCTACCTGCTCGCGGAGCGCGGGAAAGTCACGGGCCCCAGCCTTGCCAGGGGCGTCGGCTGGACGGCATTGATGACCGGCTGCGCTCTGCTGATCGCCGGCCAATGCGTAATCACCCTGCTCGAAACCCAGGTCAAGGGCGTCAAGGGCGCCGCCCAGGACGAACCCACCCGACAGGCTCAGTGGGATTTCGCCACCCGCTGGAGCCTGCCCAAGAGCGAATTGATCCGCGTCGCCATCCCCGGCGCCTATGGCTATCGGATGGACACCCCGAATGGCGGCCGCTACTGGGGCAGCGTCGGCCGAACGCTCCCCATGCAGGAGTACCTTGATCGCTACCCGACCTTCAACGAGCCCGACCAAGCCAAGGCACGGGACCTCATCAAGGCGAACGCCAGCGGACTCCGACACTCCGGCTCCGGAGAGTATGCCGGCATTCTCGTCATCTTGTTGGCGGTCTGGGCGTTGGCGCAAGCTTGCCGCTCCAACAGCCCCTATGCCCCGCGCGAGCGGCAATTCATCTGGCTCGCCGCCGCCGGGGCCTTGTTCTCGGCGCTGATGGCTTTAGGACGCTACGGACCGCTCTACGGCATCGCCTACGAACTCCCCTGGTTCTCCGCCATCCGCAACCCCATCAAGTTCATGCAGGCATTTCACATTGCCGTCGTAATCTTGTTCGCCTTCGGACTCCAGGATCTGGCCAGGCGATTCCTCAACGACGCCTCCCAGCCCAACGAATCCAGCCTCCGCTCCTGGTGGGCGCGGACCGAGGCGTTCAACCGCCGCTGGATCCTAGGATCCTTGCTGTTCCTCGGAATGGGCGTTCTCGCCTTCGCGGCCTTTCGCGGCGCAAAGGCCGAACTGGTCGAGCAACTGACCATCGAGGCGTTTCCTTCGCCGCTGGCGGAAACGACCATCGACTTCAGCATTCGCGAATGGGAGATGTTTCTCGCCTTCCTGATCGCCAGCCTCACCCTGCACCATCTGATCCTGGCCGGTCGTTTTCAGGGTTCACAAGCCCGCCTCGCCTGGGGCTTGCTGGCCTTCGTCCTGATCGTAGATCTTTCCCGGGCCAATGCCCCCTGGATCCGCTATCTCGACTACCGCAAGGAATACGCCTCAAACGAGATCATCGACATTCTGAAAGAGGACGCACACGAACGCCGGGTCGCCATCGCGCCCTTCCCTGACGTTCCTTATCTGCAATCCTTCCGCCAGGACTATATCCGGAACTGGCTCAACGAATCCTTCCGCTACCATGGCATCCACAGCCTCGATATCCCCCAGGAACCTCGGATGAAGGAGGACAAGATCCGGTTCAGGAAGGCCATCGGAGATTTCATCACCCGCGAATACGAACTGACCGGCGTCCGGCTGCTGATCGGCGTCAAGAGCGTGATCCAAACCAACGGACCGGTCGACTTCGTCAAGCTGGCCAACGACCGACTCGACCCCGAAAAGCGCCGCTTCCGAATGCACACGCCCTTCTCCATCGACTACGACGAGGAATCGTATCCTCGGGCGACGCGCAATGAATCCGGGCCCTTGGCTGTGATCGAGTTCACCGGAGCCCTCCCGCGAGCCCTGTTGGTCTATGACTGGATCACCGAACCGGACCCGGACAAGGCGCTGAAACGCATCGTCGATCCGGCGTTCAACCCCGCGACAATGGCCGTGATCTCGAACCCGGGGCCGACAACTTCCCAGCAGAGCGAACACCTCGTTGCCAAGGCCGTCGCCATCGACCACTACGATGCGCACCAGATCACCCTGCGCGCTTCTCCCGAGGCATCCGCCGTCCTACTGCTGAACGACGCCTACCACGAAGACTGGAAGGTCTACGTCGACAACAAGCCCGCCCCCCTGCTTCGAGTCAACTACCTGATGCGCGGCGTTCTACTGGAGCCGGGAACACACGAGATCGAGTTCAGGTTTGAACCCGTTTCCTTCTCGCTTTACGTCAGCGGCGCGGCCCTGGCGTTGGCCTTGGGCCTGACTGGATTCGCGGTGATCGATGCGCGCAGGCGAAGGAACGACGACAGCGGCGACCACCTTGGCCTCCAGAGGCGCGCCAACCCTTGATTTGTTGGAGGGGGGCGGACTCCCTGCGATATCGAGGCCCGCCATCGACAAAACGGCAAGAACCCGCAATGATCCCGACGCCGCATGTCCGAGCCAGAAGACCATCGCGACTACTATCGCAACAACGAGCAATACGCCCAACATCTCAAGGAATGGGACGCCGCACTCTACGCCAAATACGCAGACAATTTGCTCCCCGATGCACCGGGCGGACGGGCGTTGGATGTCGGCTGCGGCGTGGGGCAAGTCGCTCAACGGGTCAAGGACGCGGGCTTCGAAGCGCACGGCGTCGATATCTCCGAGCCCAACATCGCCGAGGCCAGGAAGATCAGCGAACACTGCCGCCTCAATGACGGCAGAACCCTGCCCTACCAAGATGGATTCTTCGACAGCGCCGGAGCCTTGAACGTGTTGGAACATGTCGAGGAACCGGAGGCCTTCATCGCGGAGCTTGCCCGGGTAGTCAAACCCGGCGGCAAGATCGTTCTCTCCAGCCCCAACTTCTTTCGCGTCCTCGGCTTCCGCGATTATCACGACCGCATGCGCGGCATTGGAAACAAATGGCGCAACTGGAACCGCCTCCGCGAAAAACGCCGCCAAATGAAGACCGCGCCGGAGGAGGTCCGCTTCGACAGAATGGAGCCCATCGTCCGCGAGAAGTTCCGCCCCGATGACGACGCGATCGTGGCAACCAACGCGATCGAGATGAAGTTCTTCCTGGAGCGCAACGACTGCCGGGTGGTGTCCGTCTCCTGCGCGGACCGCTACGTGAATCCCCTGATCGACCTTGCGCTGAACCTGTTCCCCACGCGCTACGTCATGTTCAACTCATTCCTGGTCGCGCGGAAGAACGGATGATCGGGCGCAACCGATCCGGCGCCGCCGCATCACCCATAGCGCCTCGGCTCTGAACGGAACGGACCCCGGCCGGCGATGTCGAGACGACGAAGGGCCACATCGACCAGGAACAACAACAACGTGGCCCGAAGCAGCCAGGGCCACAGCTTCTCGCGCACGGGGACTTCGTCCTCTTCCGTGACGTGAAACAGATCCTCGATGGTCGGGTTGAACCGCCCGCCGGTGGATTCGGCCAACCGGCGCAGAAACTCCTCATTGGTGGACAGGCGGCGATACTCAGGCTGGTAGGACAGGGTCAGCCCGCGGGTGTAATTGGAAAAGATCCGGGAATCGTCCTCATCCGCCGCTGTCGCGCCGGGCAGATCCTGACGCACCTTGAACAGGTAGCTGCCAGTCTCCTCGATCGGAAATTCCGCCTCATAACGCCCCGGCGCGATCTGGACAAGTCGCAGCGATTGAACGCCAAGGTCCGGCTTCACAAGTTGAATCCGGCCTTGCAGACCGTTGACGAAGCTCCCGTTGTCGTCGATCGCGTCGATGATGATCCGTCCGTGATCGCCCTTGTAGGTGATGGTCGTTTCCACACCGCGCGCTTGCGAGGAGCGCATGACATCGCGAACGACCTGTGACCAGAACTGCCCGTAGCCGGGCCAGCTTATCCAGTCGGCGGCCCAGCGACTCTTGGCGTCCGATGTGAAAGCGGCGCACTTGCCCAAGCCGAACCGCCAATGTGCCAGCAGGGGATCCCCCCGCTCCGTCAGCAAGGGGACCCTGGCCGCGCCTTTGGCGGCGGTGACCACGTAGCCAAACAGAAACGGCGCGTTCTCCCAATCGATCGACCGCGCCAACTGATCGCTGCGAACAAGCTGAGGTTGGAAAGGCTCCTCGATCAATGACGACTTGGAGGCCTTCATCGTTTCCTTGGCGAAGATCTGGGGTATATCGTTGGCGTCCTCGGTGAAGTAGTGCTCGCCCCGCCCCCAACGCGCGATGTTCCGCAACAGTTCGCCGTCGGCTCCCGACCCGACCGCCACGCTGGACACGGTCGCCCGATCGCTCACCATCCGGGCGACAAGGCCCTCATGGTCGCCAGGTTGGGAGTGGCCATCGGTGAGGAGAATCACGTGCTTCAACGCCGCCGGGGTCCCGGCCAGCATCTCCTGCGCCATGGCCATCGCCGGATAAAGGCTCGTGCCGCCGCTCGCTTCGATCGCTTCGATCGACTCAACGATGCGCGCCCGATCGGCCGCGCTTTGAACATCGACCACGGCATAGGGCGATCCATCGAAGGCGATGACACCGACGTAGTCCCGGTCGCTCAATAGTTCGACCGTGGCAATGGCCGCCTCCTTGGCGAGATCGATCTTGGAGCCACCCATGCTGGCCGACTTGTCGACAATCAACATCATTGCCAGGGTGGGCGTATCCTTCTTCTTCTCCGAGCGCATGCGCACCGGCAGGACGTCTTCGATCGACGTGCGGTAATAGCCTCCAATGCCAAAGGAATCCTGGCCGCCGATCATGACAAAGCCCCCTCCCAGGTCCTCGACGTAGGCGCGCAGCAGGTTCATCTGCTTGACCGTGACATCCGTGGCCGGCACGTCGGACATCAGGATGGCGTCGTAGGCCGCCATTTCTTCCAGTGAACCCGGCATCCCCTTCCCTTCCCGAACATCCACTTGTATCTTCTCCGCCTCCAGGGCGCGCGCCAGATGCCGGGCGTCCCGTTCGGAGCCTTCCACCAACAACACCCGCGGCTCTCCCGAAACATGCGCAATCCCGGAAACGACGTTGTTGTCCAAAAAGAAATCGTGTTCGGCGCTCATGCGAAGTTCATACTTGGTGAGCCCGTCCGCGGGATTCGTTTCCTGAAACGTAAGCGCGGTGGCTCCCGCTTGCAGGACCATCTCACGCTCGCTGATCTTGAAGCCGTCGCGATAGAGCGTGAACGTTGCGGCGGTTTCCCGAACAGAGCGGGCCGTCGCCGTGACCTCGAAGCTCTGCTCCTTCCTCACCTCCGCGGGCGCCAGCAAGTCCTCCAGCAATGCCTCGGGCTTCTGGTCCGCCTCGTAAGGCAGCGTGAACACCTGAAAACCATGCGTCGCGCCCCGCAGGGCGGCGGCCAGGGCATCGCCGTGCGTCTCGTTCCCGTCGCTGAACAGCAGAACCCGGTTGACCGCGCCTGAAGGCATCGACTGCCAGGCGTAGGTCAGCGCGCGTTCGATGTTCGTCGCTTCCGCGACGCCTCCCGGCGCAATCTCCTCAATGGCGTCCGGGAACTCAGGGTTTGAGTCGATGGGCGCCACCAGATCCGGAGCCCCGGCAAAGATCACAAGCCCGGCCTTCGACGATGAATCCAACCGGTCCTCCAATCGCGTAAGAAACGTCGTCACCTGCTCGCGCGCCGTGTCGGAAACGCTGTCCGACAGATCGGCCGCAACCAGAATCGCGACATCCCGACTCCGCTTGATTCGCGTGGCTCCGGCCAAGGCGAACACAAGCAACGCCAGAATCACACACCGCGTCAGGGCAGACAGCGCAAACTGCATCCGCGAGCTGTCGACCAGCGTGAACCGCAGAGCGACCAACGCCGCCGGCAACAAGACCAGCAACGCCAACATCCATGGACTCTCAAACCCGAGACTCATTCAATGATCCTTCGGTGGAAGAGAAGCCATTCGGCGGCGGACAGAATGATCGCAAGAACGATCAGGAAGAACCAAGGCTCCATGCCGAGTCGGAAGCCGTCCTTGATCTCCTGAATCGGCGTGTCGGACGTGAGCGGCAGCGTGTCCGAGGGCGCGATGCGCGACTCCGCACGATTCGAAAGGTTGGCGGCAAAAAGGATATTGGTGGCAAGCCCCGCTGTTTCGCCGCGATAGAAGCCGATACAATCCACATTCACCAGGCTGGCCGCGTCATCCAACAGCGACCGCTCGCCATCCGGCCCGATGACGGCGACAATCCGGTTCGTTTCAGCGGCGACTCCCACGGCGCAGCTGTAGCCTCGGACCTGCTCCGGCCCCAGGATTTCGCCCAGGCCCGGATTCAACCACTGATCGCCGCTCTCAATTCCCGCAAGATACCGAATGGCATTCGCCATCATGATCGGAAACGAAACCCGCAAGGGAAAATCCGAGGCCAGCGTGTCGAAACCCACGACCATGACCCGACGCGATTCCGTTTCATTCACCAGCACAAGCGGATGCCCGAACGAACTGACCAAGGCGGTGAAGTTGGTCGCCTGCTCGATCCTTGCCGCCTTGTCAATGACGACATTCTTCAGAGCCAGATGACGATTGACGGCGTGTTCGCGCTCCCAATCCGAAATCACCGGACGCTCGATGACGCCGTCGACCCGCAATCCAAGATCCGCCGGCCAGGCTCCAAGGAACAGGGCGGAGCCGGCCGGTGTGACGGCCGGCGCCCAGTTGGCGAAGATGGTGACGTCGGCGTCCGTCTCCGGTTGGTAGTTCGCCGGGCTGACGACCTGCAGATCCACCTGCTCATCAGTAATCAAGGCGCGTTCCAGAAAGAGATTGTTCTCCATGACCAGCCGGACTGAAATCGGAGCGGGAGCCGGCAAGGATGCAAAAGCCCGGTTATCCAACGGGAAGGCGTCTTCGAAATCTACATACGCCTCGACCGCGCCGCCGCGCCGGCTGAAACGTGTCATCGTGCGCGTCACGGTTTCGCCGGCGGGAATCGTGAATTCCTGCGCGTCCAGCAGCCCTCCGCCGATGCGCAGTTCCACCGGCACGACCTGTTTGGCGTCCGTCTCATTGGCAACCTCAATGTAGATCTGAAAATCACGCGACGACGACGGCAGCGGCCGCGCATGAAATCCGGTGATCCCCACATTATCCTCGGCCGTCCCGATCTTCATCCACACGAAACGCATTCTCTCGTCGGGATCCAACTTGACCTTGTCGAACGCGCCATCGCTGACCAGGTAGACGTGGGTTTCCCGGTCATCAAACGACAGGTTCTCCAGAATCTTGCGCGCTGCGGCGAAATCGGTGCCGCCATGCCGTGTCTCCAAGGCCTCGATGGCTTCTTCCAGGTCGCGCTTGCTGTCGGTGAAGGGATGCGCGATGTCCGGCTGCGCAGCGAACGTGACCAGCATCATTGTGTCGCCGATCGACAAACCGCGCACGACCTCGAGAGCCTGTTCCCGGGCCAATTCGAACCGTGTCTGCTCTCCTTCCCTCGTCTCCATGCTGGCCGACACATCAAGGAACAACACGACGCGGCGGGCGCCGGACAGGCGCCCGGACAGCAGCGGCCGCGCGAGGGCGAAAGCGAGCAAGGCAATGAAGATGAGTTGAAACAGCAGCGAGAGGCGCTTCCGAAGCCTCGTGAACGAGGTGACGCTCTGTTCGTCCTTCAGGATCTTGTCCCAGAACAACAATGTGGCCACCTGCACCCGCCGCCGCCGCTGCTTCAACAGATAAAGCAAAATCACCGGGATGAACAATCCCAGGAAAGCAAGGGCGATGGGCGCGGCGAAGGTCACGGGGCGCTAGGGGCGTCTTGGAGCAGTTGAAGGCGGTGGGGGAAGGCTGGAGGGAAGTTCCAAATCCCAAGCTCCAAATTCCAGATGGTGTGATGCGACAGGCTGGAGCGGCGGCCGCACATCCAAGGAGCGGCGACATTCCTGTCGCCGTGACCCTGAAGGGGCCAGAGAAAACCACGACAAATCGGCGGCGATGTTCGTTTGCCTGGTCCTGTTGTGATCGAACGCCTGTGTGCCCGCTTCGCGGGCAGGGCGACACGAATGTCGCCCCTCCTTGAACGCTCCGCTGAAACGACCGGCTCCATTGCGTCACTGCGCGTGATCTGAGATCTGGAGTTTGAAACTTTGTTGGAGCTTGGGATTTGGCGCTTGGCTTCTCTCACTGCAGGAACCTTTCCCTCCTGAGCATCCGGACCATCGTGTCCGCGAACGGCGTATCGGTCTGACAGCGGACATAGCCGACACCCTTGGAGCGGCAATGGCTCTCGATGCCTGAACAGTAACTGGAGAACGTTTCGCGATACTTGCGCAGCAATCCTTCGGTCAGGGTGACATCGCGGAAGCGATCCGACTCTGAATCCACCAACCGGATGTCGCCCAGCAACCTGGGATCGACCTCCTGGGGCGAAACGCAATGGACGACAAAGGGATCAAACTTCTGGAATCGCAGCGCATTCAACGCGGGGATGGCGCCTTGATCGTCGTAGAAATCGGAGATCACCACCGCCAGGCCGCGCTTCCGCTTGCTGCCGGCAAAGGTCTTCATGCAGGAGTAGAGGTCCGTCCGCCCCGAAGGCTGCAGGCCTTCCAGAAACTGCAGCAACCGAAAGATCTTCCCCCTGCCTCGCACGTCCAACAATTCCGTCGCCTTGCGGGGAAACGCGTCAGTGAAGGGCGCGATGTGCACACGATCCAAGCCCGCCAACCCCAGATAACCTATCGCCGCCGCGAGACGCCGGGCGTAGTGAAACTTGTAGGGCGCGCCGAAATCGAGCGACCCGGAGCAATCCACCAGGATGTAGATGGGCAAGTCCTCCTCCGCCTCGAAGAGTTTCAAAAACAAATGGTCCGTGCGGAAGTAGACATTCCAGTCGATGAAACGGAAATCATCGCCCGGCGAGTAGGGACGATGATCGGCGAACTCGACGCTGACGCCCTTCTGCCGACTCCGGCGCTCGGCCTTCATCCGGCCCGAGAGAATCTTGCGCGCGACAATGTGCAGGCGCTCGAGGGCATCGAGAAAGTTCTCTCCGAAGAGCGGTTGATCGCGGTCATCAACGTGACTCTGTCCGGCGGCGGCTTGCATCAGTTGAGGCGTGGTTGGGGAAGTTGGAGGCGCGTTGCAAGTCCGGGGGGACCCACCCCGACTTGTCGCGGCGAGATGGAATGGAGACGGATCCACCCCTCAACGCCGCGCGTTCGTGACGAATACCCCCTCCAAAAAGGGGGCCGGCACACGGAGGCGCCGGACGGTGGGTTCGCTCGAGTTGACAATGCGCCTCGAAACGCACAGCCGCCCGAAACCCCACCCGCTTCATTCGCGCCGTCCCACATCATTTCAGATCCTTGAAGTCACCAGCGCCTTACCCGGCCTTCACCGGAACCTTCGCGATGATCTCGTCGATGATGTCATCGGTGTCGATCTCCTCGGCCTCGCCTTCGAAGTTCAGGAGGACACGATGTCGCAGGGCAGGCTTGGCGACAGTCTGGATATCTTCCGCCCCAACGTTGAATCGGCCGTCCAGCAGGGCGCGCGCCTTGGCTCCGAGAAGCATGGCCTGCAGGCCGCGCGGACTGGCGCCATACTTGCCATACTGCCGGACCATCCCGGTGGCGAACTCGTTCTCCGGATGCGTGGCAAGCAACACGCTGGCGGCGTAGCGCTGCACGTGGTCCGCGATCGGCACATCACGGACCACGGAACTCAAGCCTGCAATATCCTTCGCCTTGACGCTCCTGCCTGCGGCGGGCGACTCAACGACAGTCGTTCGCCGCCCCACCTCGATCAGATCGTCCAAGGTCGGAAAACCGACCGTCAACTTGAACAGGAACCGATCCAACTGCGCTTCGGGCAAGGGATAGGTGCCCTCCATCTCAAGCGGGTTCTGCGTGCCCAGCACGAAGAACGGAGGCGTCAACATGTGGGTCTCGCCGGCGACGGTGACTGACTTTTCCTGCATCGCCTCCAGCAACGCCGACTGCGTCTTCGGCGTGGCCCGGTTGATCTCATCAGCCAACAATACCTGCGTGAAAACCGGCCCCTTCTCAAAGACGAAGCGCTTGCGTCCATGATCGTCCTCATGCACCACCCGGGTGCCGATGATGTCGGAAGGCATCAGGTCCGGAGTGAACTGAATGCGGGAGAAACTACAGTCCACGGCGTCCGCCAGGGTGTGCACCAGCAGGGTCTTGCCGATGCCGGGCACGCCTTCCAGCAATACGTGCCCCCCGGCAAACAGGCCGGTCAGCACGTCCTCGATCAATCGATCATTGCCGACGATGACCTTGGAAATCTCCGTGTGGATGCTGTTGAAGGCCTCGACAAAGGTCGCGGCCTGCTCCTCAAAGGTGGGGGCGGATGTCATGGCTGGATTGCTTGGAACGGCATCAGTTTGTCTGGGGGCGTGACGGAAGAAGCGGACCGGGAGTGAACGAACGCATTGGCGGATCCTGCGTCATTCCCACCCCCTATTCTTCGGCCGGCCTGATGGTTTGAAAATAGCGTTTGACGTGACGGCGGCGACTCCGGGGAATGATCTCGTTCTCGATGGCCTCCTCCGCGATCTCCGAAAAACTGGCGTGTATCTCCTGAATCCGGACCTGGCTGACGGAAACCTGCCCTTCAAGGATCTCGGTCTCGGTCTCGACCGGGCCATCACCAGCCATGCCGGAGACCCGAAGCAGATTGCGGTAGCTTTCGCTCAATCGATCGCGTTCGCCGACCGGCTTGTCCGATGAGGCGTCGCCGACGCTGTTGTTGTCCTGATCGCTGGTCCGGGCGGCGAGCGCTTCGCCCGCCTTGTCGGAGTCGGGCTGGCCGAGAGCCGTCTTGCAATCGCCCACCTTTCGTGAGGCCGCCTTCAGCAGGCGGACCTTCCGGCAGAGCCTCAACTTTTCCCCCATCGAACTGCAGGCTGCGCTGAAGGATTTGTCGTCCGATTTCCCCAGGGCTTCCGAGGCCTTCGCGAGGTCCGGTCCGAAAGACTTATCGAGTTTCTGCCCCAACTCGTCGGCGCCCGCGCCCAAGCTGGTTTGCAGATCGTTCTTTTCCTCGGGGGTGAGCCTCTGCTGTTCCATCTTTTCAGCGAGCTTCTCGAGTTCCTCGGCCGCCTCGTCCAGCTGATCCTTCTCGATGGCCCGGGCGACGGGCGCGGTCGGCTCAGCGGCCATCAAATGGGGAACCATGGCGTTCAATTCCGCCTCCAGAAGCCCGACGCCAGCGTCGTGGGTCGTTTTCTCCATCCGCTCGTTGAGGCGCCCCAATTCCAACATGAGATCCCTCTCCCCCAGTTTCCCGTCCACAAACTGACGCTCCAACGCCCGCAACCGCTCAACTGTCCTCGCAAGATCCTCATCCCGCCCCTCTTCCAGCAACGCCTCACGCAAACGCCGCAGTTCAGCCAACTGAAGCCGCTTCACCGCCGATTCGGCGTTGGTCGCAATCTGCGGCTGCAAGCCCGGCGGCGTCAGAAAACTCAAGAAGAACACCGCCAACGCCAAGGGGAGAAGCAGGGAACTCCCGGGCAGGCGGACCGGCAGCGCCTCACGGGCATGAACGCGGCCCGCATGCGCGATCGCATCCCTGATCTGCAACGCGTGCGCCTCGGAATCACGCGCCTCCTCAATAAACTGGAGCGCGCTGGCAATGCGATCCTTGAGCCCCGCGTTGGCATCCAACTCCAGAGCCGCCTCACGTTTGCCGGCCATGGAATGCCAGGCGCTGAACAAGGCCGCCACGATCACGCCAAGGATCACCCAGACGCCCATCTCGACGCCGGACGCCAACCCGCTCCAGCGACGACTGCACGCGATCCAGACGGCGGCCAGCGGCAATGCCGCCAGGCTGTAGTGGACAATATGAGCAATGAATGTCCGTTGGAAGATCCTCCGGCGGACCAACGACAGCAACTCGTCCAGCTTTGCCTTTTCCTTCGTGTGAAGCATACAACACGTCTCCAGGGTTCACGGTCGGGAGGCCGTCGTTCCTTCCGCGGATCCCTCACACTCTGACGCCCACATCGGATGCGTCAATGCTGATTACCGCATCCCGCGGATCACACGGGTTCCTGTTGCGTGATGCAGTGAAAGGAACCGAACCCCCAGGCCAGGTCAGTCGAGTCAATGCCGACCACTTCCCGATCCGGCAGCGCCGCCTGCAGAATGCCAATCGCCCACGAATCGTTGACGCAGCGGTAGGTCGGGACAATCACCGTCCCGTTGGCGATGTAGAAATTGGCGTAACTGGCAGGGAGGCGTTCTCCCCGGTGAAACACCGGATCGGGCATGGGCAACTGCACAATCCGAAAGGGCTCGCCATCCTGGTCGGTCATCGACTGCAGTCGCTCCAGATTGTCCTGCAAGGCGGCGTAGTTCGCGTCGACTGGATCCTCCTCGACGACCGTGGCAATGGTTCCCGGACCGATGAAGCGCGTCAGGTCGTCCACATGCCCGTCCGTATCGTCGCCGACGATCCCATCACCCAGCCACAGGATCTTCGTCACGCCGAGAAAGGCCTTGAGGCGCTCTTCGATCTCCGCCCTGCTCAGGCCGGGATTCCGGTTCGGATTCAACAGGCAGGATTCGGTCGTGAGCAAGGTTCCTCGCCCATTGACATCGATGGAGCCGCCTTCGAGAACCATCCCGGGAACGAAACATCTCAGGTCCCGCAGCCCGGCAATTCTTCCCGGGACCTGGTTGTCCAAATCATAGGGAGGATACTTCCCTCCCCAGGCGTTGTAGTCCCAATCGGTGACGGCGCGTTCGCCGGTTTCATCATTGCGCACAAAGATCGGGCCATGATCACGGCACCAAGGCTCGTAGGCCTGGTGATGATGGAAACGGACGCGATCCAGGGCGGCTCCATTCTGGCGCAACAATTCGCGGGCCTCATTCTCGCACTCCTCGTTCCAGACATTGATGCTGACATCCTCATGCGGCGTCAGCGCCTGGATCAGTTTCGCGTAAACCGGCGGGATGCGGTCGTAAATGTCGGGAAAACTGATGCCCTCCGGCCGCGGCCAGGTCAGCCAGGTCGCGGCATGAGGCTCCCACTCCGCAGGCATGCGGAAACCGAGGGCGGCGGGTGTCGGGACGTCGGTCATGGTCTTGTTTCAACAACCGGCAATCCGGCTTTCAATCCACACGAGGCGCGGGAAACTCGGCGCCCCCAAAGAGCGGCGACATTCCTGTCGCCGTGGCCCTGAAGGGGCCCAAGAAGCCGCCGGAAACCTGGCGACGCTGCGTCCGGCCGAGTTCTTGTCACGCTCCCAAGCCTCTGTGCCTGCTGCGCAGGCAGGGCGACAGGAATGCCGCCCCTCCTTGGTCTCCGCCACGATCTCAACCGTGTTCATACTCATTCCCGCAATGACGCCGTCTCAGGGCAACGGCCGATTGCGCGCGGCGACCATCAACCGATACCATTCGTCGCGCGTGAGTTCGACACCGTCCGCCTTCACCGATTCCCGGATTCGCTCCGGATGGGTCGTGCCGACGATGGGCGCAATGCCGCTGGGATGACGCAGGAGCCAAGCGAACGCCACGACCGTCCGACTGACTCCCCTCGCCTGGCCGATGGCGTCCAACTCTGCGACCGCCTTCCCGGTCTCATAGGCCTCTTGGTGTCCCAGGATCTGAACCGGTCCATCCCCCAACTTGCCGCCGCCCAAGGGACTCCAAGCCAAGGGAGTGATCCCCTTCTCCAAGCAATGATCCAAGGTCCCGTCGTCGAAGCAGGTCAGGTTGGCAAGACTGATCTCGACCTGGTTCACGATCAACGGCATCGAACACGCCGCTTGCAGCATCGCGACCTGCGACGGACCAAAATTGCTGACCCCGAACTCCCGGACCTTGCCGGCCGCCTTCAACTTCTCAAACGCGCCCGCGACCTCAACTGGATCGCAAAGATAGTCCGGCCGATGCAGTTGGTAGATGTCGATGGTCTCGACTCCCAACCGCCGCAGCGAGCCCTCGCACGACTCAATGATGTACTCCGCCGAGAAATCATAGCGATAGGGAGAGTCCGGATGCGGCGTTCCCGGCTTGCGGATGCCACACTTGCTGGCGATCACGATACCGTCGCGCATGCCGGAGACTTCCTTCAGAACGCGCCCAAAGATCGACTCGCACTCGGCGTCGCCGTAGATGTCCGCGTGATCAAACAAGGTGTAGCCGGTCTCATACGCCGCGATCGCGGCCGCGCGGCCCGACGCCTCACCCACATCCGCCAACCGCCAACAGCCGTAGGCCAACCGGGTTGCGGTAAGTTCGCTTCTGCCGATTCGAATTGTTCTCATTTTTTTTGGAACGGATCTCAGACCATGCCTACTTCTTCCCCTTTTTCTTGAAATCCGGATGCGTCGGCGCGCCGCCGAGGTAAGGCACGGGATCGAAGGTCTGGTCGCCGATTCCCTGCTCGCGCGGGTCTTTGCTGGCCAACAGCCCGGCGCGCATCTGCTTCAACAACTTCTGTACAATGGGGCGATTGGCCGGAAAGGCGGCGATGTTGTTGGTCTGGCCGGGATCGATGCGGCAATCGTAGAGCTCCAACTCCGGCCGCTTGCCAAACGAGAGTTCATAAAGAAACCGATGTTCCTCGTCCTTGTCCTGGTTGTCGACGATGAACGTCTTGGCCGGGCCGTTGTCGCAGTCGGCCAGCCAGGCGCCGGGGAGAAAGGCCTTGGCGTAGTTCGGGGTGCCCGCGGGCCAGCGGTCGGTGCGGTAGTTCTTGATCAACAGGTAATCGTGATTGCGGATCCCGCGCATGGGCGTGCCGCCGGAATCCGGAGCCTCCTGCGCCGCCACATGCCGTTCCTTGCCGATCAACACATGACCGCGCGCCGATTCGATGCGCCCCGACTTCGGCGACTTGAATATCGGCAGCAGGCTGCGCCCCGTCATGGGCTGCGGAATCTTCACGCCCGCCGCGTGCAGAAAGGTCGGGGCCAGGTCGGTCGTGCTGATGAAGTCGTCCACCACGCGCTTCGGTTGTATCGCCTTCGGCCAACGCACCGCCAGAGGCACCCGCGCGCCGGCGTCATAGAGGTTTCCCTTGCAGCGCGGAAAGGGCATCCCGTGGTCGCCGGTCATCACGACGATCGTGTTGTCCAAGACCCCCTGCTTCTCCAACTTCGCCATCGCCACGGCGACGTCGTTGTCGAAGCGCTCGACCTCGAAGTAGTAATCCGCCACGTCGCTGCGGATGGTCTCATTGTCCGGGTAGTGCTCGAAGAGCTTGATCTTGCTCAGATCCATCCCGCTGCCAACGCCGGTCCCGGCCTTGTAGGGCCGATGCGGATCGCTGGCGCCGAGCCAGAAGCAGAAGGGCTTGTCCCGGGGCCGCTCGCTCAGAAAGACGTCGAAGTTCCTGTAATTCTTGCCAGCGGGATGCTTGCCGCCCCAGTTGTCGAGCTTGCCCGGCCCCCAGGACTTCCGCCAATGCCCGACAAAGTAGCCGTTCTTCTCCAACAACAAGGGATAAGTCGCGTGCTTCGTGTCGAGCGTGCTCCAAAGATTGGCGCCTGGACCAAGCCGCCAATGATACTGCCCGGTCAGGATGGCGTTGCGCGACGGCGTGCAGGACGGCGAGGAAATGTAAGCGTGATGAAACAGGACGCCCTCCCGGGCAATCCGGTCAAACGCCGGCGTCTTGACGCCCGGATCGCCATAGGCGCTCGCATGAGGCCATCCCCAGTCGTCGGCGATGCAGAAAAGTATGTTGGGACGCTGGTTCGCCGCGACGCCTACGGACACGGCGCCAACCAGGGCAAACGCAAGAAAAGCAATTCGAAGCTGCTTGAACATGCGTGGATTATTCCGCCCAGCCCGCCAACCGCAAAGCAGAAATGCGACAACGGGGCGAACCCACCCTTACTTCTTCTGGTTGCCGCCCTTGGGATTTCCTCTTTTCTTACGCGCCGGCCGTTTATATTCATCCGTGAACGGAGCCTTCTCGAAGCGGGGCGGATTCTCCACCACTCGCGGATCCTCCACCTCGCGCAGCTTCGCCATCAACTGGGTGCGGAGTCGCAGCAGAACCGGCTCATAGAGCCGGTCCCCCGCCACATTGTTCACCTGGTCCGGGTCGCTGCGCAGATCGAACAACTCTTCGCGGGGCCGCCGACCAAAGGCGATATCATAGTGCCACTTCCACTTCGGGTCGTCGCGATGCTCGATCATCCAGGCCTTGGTGGGGCTCGAGTCGAAATCCATGAAGGTGACCATGGTGTTCTCCACCAGCGCCTCATGGCTGGGCGGATTCGGCCCAGCCAGGTTGAACGGGTCGCCCATGGGCCAACGCTCCGGTTCAAAGTTGATGATGTAAAGGTGGTCCTTCGTGCGCAACGCCCGTTGTGGATAGGGCTTGAAGCCCGGACGCGCTCCCGCGACATGCCGCTCCCGGCCCGTAATGACCCAGGTGCGCTCAGGATCGACCATGCCATCCTTCTTCGAGTTCAGCACATTCACGAAGCTGCGCCCGGTCATGACCTGGGGCACGGAAACGCCGCCCGCCTCAAGAAAGGTGGGCGCCAGGTCCATGAGATTCACGAAGTCATCGACCACCCGACCGCCGGGTTTGCCCGGCCACCAGGCAGCCAGGGCCACGCCCGTGCCGAAGTCGTAGAGATTGCATTTGCCGTTGGGAAATCCCGGAGGACCATGATCGCCGCTGACCACGACCAGGGTATTCTCCAGTTCACCCCGCTTTTCGAGGTCCTTGATCAACAGTCCCAACGCATGATCGAAGGCCTGGACCTCGCCCAGGTAATCCGCAAAATCCTCGCGCACCTCCGGCACGTCCGGCATGAACTTCGGCATGCGACCCTTCAGATCGTCCGGATCAATGCCCCACAGCGCCTTGCCGGAACCCTTGGTCCATTTGCGATGCACCTGTGTCGGGCCGAACCAATAACAGAAGGGCTCGTCCCCCTGGCGCGCGGCCATGAAGGAGCCGAAGTTGCCCATCACCTCGTCGTAGTAGACCTGCATGGCGTCCTTGATCGATTCACCCTGCTCCACCCGCTTCGTCACCTGCTGCGAGAACTGGTTGAAGCGGCTGCCCGCCTTTTCATAGCCCGTCGCCGCGCCGCCGTAGGGCGCGTCCACCGGACTGCCCGGGCTCCACACCTTGTAGGTCTGCCCAATGTGATAGCCCGCCTTCTGCAGCAGCAGCGGATACGAAGGAATCTTCCCGTCCCAAATGGCGCCCTGCAGGATCGCCGCACGGTCGCAGCGAAAGAAATACTGGCCCGACAACAACGACGTGCGACAGGGGGTGCACGATGGCGCGGTGACAAAGGCGTTCTTGAACAAGACTCCCTCCCGGGCCACCCGATCGAAGTTCGGCGTCTTGACGACCTGGTTGTAGTTGTTTACGCCGTCAACTTCCGCATAAGCGCTGGCGACGCGCCCCCAATCGTCCGCAAAGGCGAACAGGATGTTGGGACGCTTGGTTGCGGCGTGGGCGGCAAACGCGACGACGACGAACAACAACGTCAGAAAACGCGTGCGACAATCGGAGGTCGGGAACGATGTCTTCATGAACGTCGGAACATATCCGCGTGAAGGCCTCATGAGAACTCAAACTTTGCGGCCCGGGGAACGTCGCGCGTCTCCTTGCCCTTCGACTTCCGCGTTCCCCGTTCCCCGTTCGACGGCCTCGGAGGGACAGCCCGAAGATAGCCGGTCGGTGGCGCAATCGAAAGATCCCAGCATGTCATGCTCGAATCGTCGGTTCTCCCGAACGCTGCTTTCACCCTTTCAGGGTTCTGAACAGGGCTCGACGGAGTCTCGCCCCACCGGCGTTGGACTCGCTGCCGCTGTTCTCGGCGGCGCCTTCTGCAACCGGACGGTTCATCAATATCCGGCGGGGAGAGACTCCGTCGAGCCCACTTCAACGTCCCGGAGGGACAACCCGACGCTCCTCCAGACCTGGCGACCGGCCATTGCACAACCCGCCCCTCGATCTAGCCATCGCGTCGGAGCGTCTTCAGCAGGACGACCCGTTCAATCCGCTCCGCTCCTTGCAAGTCCTTGATGACAAACCGCACCGATGGCTCACGCGCCTCCCAGTCGACTTCAATCACGCCGTAGTTGACCTGGTGATACGTCTTTTCGACGGCCCGGTATCGATTGTCCGTCGGCGTGCCGCGTTTGTGGGGTTGGTTCAGGCTGCTGGAGGTCAGATCATACAGGGGATACGGCGCGCCGCTTTCGCCCTGCTCCAACCGCGACAAATCCGCCCAATGCCGGTCGCCGCTCAGGAACACCACGCCATTCGCACGGGTCTCCGCGATCAGATCGATCATGCGTTGACGCTCCCCCGGCAGGTTGGACCAGGTTTCCTGACCGGCGGCCTCCGCAATGAACTGAATGCTGCTGACGATCAACCGCAGTTCCGTCGGCTGGCGCAACTGCGCCTCCAGCCATTTCCATTGCGCCTCGCCCAGCATCGGCACGGCGGGATCAAGATTTGGATAATAGGGTCCGCCCACCCGTCGCGGCCCTTTCTTCAAGGGCCCGCGAAAATAACGCGTGTCGAGCAGGATGATTTGAACGCGTCGCCCCATGGGCCCGACAATGTGCGCATCGTAAACACCCTCACGCTGCCGGCGCGGCGAGGAAAGGGGATCGCCCCAGAAATCGGAGAAGATCTTCTGAGCCTCACGCTTTCTGGGATAGTCCGAACCGCCGTCGTTGACGCCGAAGTCATGATCGTCCCAAGTCGCCAGAATGGGACACGTTGCGCGCAGCAGCGAAAACCCCGGGTCGGCGTTTAGCTTCGCATATTTCACCCGCATCACATCCATGTCCTCAGTGTCGGCGTAGATGTTGTCGCCGATCATCAGGAACAATTCGGGCCTCTCCTTGAGTATGGTCTGAAGGATCGGCATGGGCTGATCTTGTTTGATGCAGGAGCCGAAATGGATCCGGGTAACGGGCGCGGCGTTCACAGCCGCGCCCAGCAGGACGACCAGCCAGCAACTCAGGTATCGGGTTCTCATGTTCATGGTTTCGCCTTCGAAGTGGTCGCCGCCAACCGGGATTTGATCCAGCAATAGACACTGTCGCCGATCTGACGATAGCCGGACGCCGCCGGATGCACGCCGTTGTTCTGGCGCGTGATCTCGACGTCCGACCGGGCGTTGGCCGGCGCCGTTCGTTTCGGATAGTTGTTCGCGCAATCGAGATTCACATTGGCTGGCACGAGGAAGACGTTCTCCATCTCGCGCCCGCCAAAGGTTTCCAGCATCCGTTCCACAACGCGATGCTGATTGCGCTTGTATTGCCAGCGCGTCTGACCGCTCCGGTAGTTGGCGCCAAAGGCGTCCTGCGTCGCCGCCGACGGCACGAGCAAGAGACACCCGATCTGCGTGTCCGGCCCCGTTTCACGGATCATCTTCAGCAGAGTCTCATAGTGGCGGAACATCCGGTCGATCCACTCCTCGATGGTGTCGTCCGTCGCGCTGAAGGTGTCGTTGCAACCCAGCAGGATGGTCACGAAGTCGGGCGCCGCGCCGTCGTTGAACTCGCGGCAATAGCGGGCGAAGTCGAGTTTCGGATCGGCCTCGCCGTCCTTGTAAATGAAGGGGCTCCCGCACTCCTTGTAAGGGCCGCCGCGCGCGATGCCGGTGTATTTCGTCGCAAACCGCTCCGCCGTCCAACCGCCATAGCCTTCGTGCAGATTGCCGTTCGGCGCGCCCTTGGGGCCGCGCGTCCCGACGAACTTCAATTCCACGGCCTCGTCCTCCCGACTCAGATCCAACACGCGCTGCGGGTAGACCGAAGCGGCGGTCAGGCTGTCGCCAATGATCAGAATGGAACGCGACTTTCCACCGCCCGCGTCGTTTGGCGTCACCCGGATCATCGACCTCGCCCGCGCGATCACCGCATTCGACTGATCGCGCATTTCCAGGGTAAAGCCAAACTGCCCGACATCCTTGTCCGTTGGCAGGTAGGTCCAGCGTTCCACCTGCTGCGAACCGCGATTGCAGGTGACATCGAAAACATGGTTCGCCGGATTCACCACCAGCGAGACATTGTCGAAATAGACGTTCATTTCGATGCCGGGAACAGCGTGAATGACCGGAGGGAGGATGAGCCCGACATCGCCCTTGAAGACAGGGGCGGGTTCCTTCACTGCAGCCGAGGCGTGCAAGGCAACCAAGGCTACAGCCGAAACGAAACACATGGCTCGCATAACCACAGCGTACAGACGCCGGACCATGCGTCAACGACCGGGAGCGCGCGCCGCTTAAAAATAAGAATCCCGCCCGCCTGTCACAGTGCGGAGAATGACAAGGAAATGGGAGAGATCGCTCTTCTGATTCCTTTCCGTGTCTTCCGCGTATTCCGTAGTTCCATCCACCCCTGATTCGACTGTCCAAATGCGCCGCTCATCGCCAAGGTCTGCGGACGCATGAGCGATACCGTGAATTTTTCTGAAGTGGGGCGACTGCCCCTGCCCGGCGACAATGTGGCGATCGCAACCCGGGACCTGCCCGCCGGCGCAACGGTGACGCGCGGCGACGACCAGTTCAAGCTGAGCCACACCGTTCTCGAGGGCCATCGCTTCGCCTGCGCCCCCATCCCGGCCGGCGGCGACCTGCTCTCCTGGGAGCTTCCCTTTGGCATCGCCCTGGTCGACCTCCGTCCCGGCGATTATGTGATCAACGAGAAAATGCTGGTGGAGCTGCGGATCCGGAACCTGGATTTCGAGTTGCCGGCGGAACCCAACTTCACCGACACAGGGGCCGAATACGTCCTGGACGAAGCCGGCTTCACGCCGGGCGAACAAGTGGCGCTGCTCAAGCATCCCGGGATGTTCCAAGGTTTCGACCGCGGCCCAGCCCGAGGCTCCGGAACTCGCAATTGCATCGTCATTCTCGGCACGACCTCATTGACCGGCTCCTTCGCGCGCGAACTGGCGATGCGATTCAAGACGCGGGAGAAAGATTTCCCCAACATCGACGGCGTCGTCGCCGTGGCGCACACCGAGGGAGACACGGAAGAGCGCCCCGCCAACTTCGACATCGTCCTGCGGACCCTGGCCGGATTCATGACGCACTCCAACGTCGGCGCCATCCTCGCCGTCGATTCCGGCCCTGGAACGATCGACAACGATGTCCTGAAGGCGTTTCTCGAAGACAACGATTATCCCCTCTCCGATGTCAGCCACGCCTTCTTCCGACATGAACGCAGTCGCGCGACCGATCTGGATCGCGCGGAGAAAATCGTCAGCGCCTGGTTGCCGCAGGTGGACGCGATGGAGCGCACGGAGCGCCCGATCGCACACCTGAAACTCGCCATGCAATGCGGCGGTTCGGACGCCTTTTCCGGCATTTCAGGGAATCCCCTTTCCAGCGAGGTTGCGAAGCTGATTCTGCGTCACGGCGGCTCGGCCAACCTGGCTGAAACCACCGAACTGATTGGCGCCGAGAACTATGTGTTGAACAACGTGCGCGACCTCGAAACCGCGCGCGCCTTCCTCGGTCAGATTGAACGCTACGAGGAACTCGCGCGCTGGCACGGCCAAAGCGCCGAGGGCAATCCCAGCGGCGGCAATCTCCTGCGCGGGCTCTACAACATCACGGTCAAGTCGATCGGCGCCGCCATGAAGAAGCATCCGGACGTGCGGCTGGATCGCGTGGTGGAATACGGGGAGCTCATGAACGAGCCGGGCTACTACTTCATGGACAGCGCCGGCAACGATCTGGAAAGCATCGCCGGCCAGGTCGCCTGCGGCTGCAATGTCGTTCACTTCATCACCGGCAACGGATCCATCACCAATTTCCCCTTTGTGCCAACGATCAAGATCGTCACGACCAGCGGACGCTACGAAATGCTCTCCAACGAGATGGACATCGACGCCGGACGCTACCTGGAAGGCGAGTCGATGGAGCGCCTTGCGCGCGAGGCGTTCGACTACACGATCGAGATCGCTTCCGGTCTTCAAAGTGTCGGCGAAGCCGCCGGGCATTCGCAGGTCCAGCTTTGGCGGCAGTGGCGACAGACCAACGGCAGTGGAGCCGAGAAGGTTCTCAATGCGCCCAAGCCGGATGGCAGGCCGCTGACCATTCCTGAATCTGACACGAAAGAATCCGACATCGATGTCTCCGCGTTCCGGTATCCGGCCTGGCGCATGGAGAACGGCGTCGCCTTGGAGCGCATCGGCTTGATCGCGCCGACAAGCCTCTGCGCCGGCCAGATCGCGCAGGGCATTGCCGACAAGCTGAACGCCGCCCCGATGCCGCCGGGGATCGACCGTTTTGCCGCCCTGCCCCACACCGAAGGCTGCGGCACATCGCGCGGCTATGCCGAGGACCTTTTTGTGCTCACCATGATCGGCTACCTGCGTCACCGCGCCGTCGGCAGAGCCCTGCTTCTGGAACACGGCTGTGAAAAGACCCACAACGATGAGTTCCGCGTGAACCTCGAAAAACTCGGCGTCGAGCAAGCGCGCTTCGGCTGGGCCAGCATCCAGAACGACGGCGGCATCGAGGCGGTGACGGGCCGGGTGATGGATTGGTTTCGGAACGAGAACACTTCCAGACCGGGCATGGCGATTCCGGAGCGCGGCTGTATCGAAGACCAGCCGCAGCAACCGCTCTCCGGCGCTGCCGTTCATGAGGACGCTGACCTCACCGAACTCCGTCTGGGAATCATCGTCAGGGAAGCTCCCTCGAACGAACCCGCCCAGGGAATCGCCAAAGCCATCGCAACCATTGTCAATGCCGGCGGCTCGGTCGTGATCGCCGAGAACGCCATCATTGGAGGCGCTTCGGGATTCACGTCGCTGTTCGACGTAGCGCAGGCGGCCTCGCCTGCGGGTTCACCGGGCGTCCCCGCCCGGTCGGCCGAACCTTGCGGCGAGACGCCACAAGAACCCGCAGCCGGGACGGCTGCGCTACGAAGACAGGTCAGCGACCGTTCCATTGCCGTCCAACCAACACTTGCCTACGGCCAGGCCATCGAGCGACCAGGCCTCCACGTCATGGAAACACCCACCCGCCACCTGCTGGAAATCACGACCGGCTTGGGCGGAACCGGCGTGGATGCCATCGTCGTCCTCGGCGCGGGCATCGACACCCCCGGCAATCCCATGCTGCCGGTCATACCCTGCGCATGGGACAACCAAGCGCAACTCGAGGACACGCTTGCCATCCGCTTGTCGCCCAAACCCGATAGCGAAACCGTCACGCGAGAGTTTTTCGCTGGTTTGACTGGAGCGCTCGCGGCTTGGAGTTCCGCTCCGGACCGCAACGTCGCGACAGCGGATTTCCAGATGACCCGCGGCTGGCTGGGAATCTCTCTTTGACAGGACCACCGGCCAAGCGCCATCAAACTACGGAACACACTGAATACACGGAAGGATGACACAAACGCCCTTCCGATTCTTTTCCGTGTATTCCGTAGTTCATCCCTCCCCGGTTTCCGCTGCCCAAACGGCTCCTTGTCGTAAATCGATAACGAAAAGAGACGAATGTCGTGATTGGATAACCGTTTACCATTTGCCTTCCGGAAAATCGACCGATGATAGCGAACGCCAGTCAAACATACTTCCTTAACCGGAGGACTTGACCGGTCGGAACGCCTTTTCGTTCCGAATTGCCTTGGAGGTGCGCACGGGGGTGATGGTGACTGCCTACGGTCCCTCTAGACACCATCACTCCCGTGAAATCTCACCGCTCCCCGAAGGCTCGCGTGAGTTGCAGATGTGACCCTACGGTGGAGCGGGGCTCTCGCCGACATGCAGAATGCGTTCGCATGGACATGCCGATCCGGCTCATGCCCGCAAGCCCGCCCCTTCCGGTGGAACCAACTGGCCCGGCCGACTCCAACGCTGGTTCGAGCGCTTGCGCTACGGATTCCCCTGCGTATCATGTTCTCCATGTAACCCGGCCCGGGCAGACGACGTCCATACTCAACGTCAAAGCCGTCACCGGAAAGGACAACCTCCGTCACCTTCAACGCCGTATGAAAACCAAAGGTCGTTTTCTCGACTCACCCATCTTGGCTTCAGTCCTTCTGAGCGCGTTCATCGCCCTCCTCTCCAGCGTCCCGGCCAGAGCCGGTGAGTCCGCCATGACAGCGGTCTCAGGGACCACCCTGACCGACTATGTCACCCCCAGCGCGATCGGGAGGCACGACGGCAACGACAACGCGCCAACGACCCAACCGCCAAAGGTTACACTGGTTGCCGTGCAGCCTCAAGCATCGGAAACCGGTCCGACTCCAGCGCTGCTGATTGTCCTGCGTGACAATGCTCCCGACACCGATCTCCCCGTCCATTACGCGGTCGGCGGAAGCGCGGAGAACGAGACCGACTACCAACCGCTCCGTGGCAGCGTCACCATCCCTGCCGGACAGTTCTTCGCCCCGATCATCGTCACTCCGGTCGACGACAACCTCGCCGAATCCCGCGAAACCGTTGTCGTGGAGTTGCATGCGCCGGGAACCATGAACACCGCCCCCTATCACGTCGCCTGGCCGGGTCGGGCCGTGGCCGTCATCGCGGACAATGACATGCCGGAGAATCGCCCTCCCACCGCTCGCCTGCGCCTGCCCCGGAACAACTCAATCTTACACGGCCCCCTCGACATCACTCTGCAAGCCGATGCCTTCGACCCCGATGGTCGCGTCGAACAAGTGGAGTTCTTCGCCGGTGAAGTCAGCCTCGGCGTGGCGCTGAACAACACGGGATCCTTCGACCCCGAACTGATCGCCGTCAATCTTCAGGAGCTGAACGAACTCGAACGCCCCGAGAACCTGCCCGGCTTCGATGCCGCGGAATCCGGCTTCCTTCCGGACAACTCCGACCTGACCATCGCTCCCGGAACCGTCTTCCGGCTCATGTGGGAAGACGCGCCCGTCGGCCAACACTCGCTCACCGTTGTCGCCACCGACAATTCCGGAGCGTCCTCCACCTCCGAATCAGTCTCCATCGAGATTGCCCAAGACAACAGCCAGCCAGTCGTCAGTATCGTCGCCCGGGATCCCCTGGCCGCGGAAGCCGCTTCAGCCAACGACGAGATCGACACCGCCCGGTTCGTCATCCGACGAACCGGCCCCACTGACTCCGCCCTCGATGTCTTCATCTCGTTCAGTGGAACCGCCGAGAATGCCGTCGATTTCCGGGAAACTCCCACCACCCTCACCATTCCAGCCGGGGAGCGTGCAACCTCATTGGACATTGTGCCACTCGACGACGCCGAGGTTGAAGGCAGGGAAAATGTGATCGTCAGGGTGAAACCGCCCGCCTGCCTGGACATCGTGCCCCCGCCCGCGGACTGCTACCTTGTCGGTCGGCGCAACCGGGCGGAAGCGCACATCCGAGACAACGACACCAACAATGAAAACCACCCGCCCGCCGCGCAGATCGCCCTCCCCTCCAGCGGAAGCACGCTTCCCGCGGGCTCCGACATCGCCATCGTCGCGCAGGCCCGCGACCGCGACGGACGCGTCGTCTCTGTGGAATTCTTCGCGGACAACCACAGCCTCGGCGTGGTCAACGCGCCCGTCCCTTCAACGGACGCGACAACCGGAAATTTCAATGTTCTGCCGCCCTTTCACCTCAAGTGGGAGAACGTCCCTCCCGGCTCCTTCGCCCTGACGGTCGAGGCAACGGACGACATCGGCGCCAAAACACGATCGCGTCCGGTGGAGATCAAGGTGACCGAGATCGCCGCCCCCGTGGTCGTCAACATCGTCGCCGTCGACGACGCGGCCGCCGAACCCTCCCCCGGCGCGGACGGATCGGCCACCCCGACCACGCTTGACGAAGGACGACTGCAGATCCGCATTCGCGGCCAACGCGCCGAGCCATTCACTCTCCACTACCGCGTCAGCGGATCCGCGATCAACGGCGTCGACTACCACAAGTTGTCCGGCAGCGTCCTCGTCCATCCGGAAAGGGAAACCGTCAACCTGAACGTGACCCCGATCGACGACCAGCTCGTGGAAGGCCCCGAATCGGTGATCGTCACGCTCATCCCCGGCGCCGCCATCGACGTGTTCCCACCGCCGCGTCTCGGCTATTTGGTCGGTGAAAACCCCCGGGCGCGCGTCGTGATTCGCGACAACGACAACGCAATGGAGAACCGCCCGCCGCAAGTTGAATTGGCGCGCCCCAACCAAGGCGAACGCTTCCGGGCAGGCTCCGACATCCACCTTCTCGCCACGGCCAACGACCGCGACGGCCGCGTGACTGCAGTCGAGTTCTTCGCCAACGGCGACAGTCTCGGCGTGCTCGCCGCAAATGACGCACCGGCCGCCACGGGCCTCCACTCGGAAGGTGAAGACACCGCCAGCGCCGCCGGCAGGGTCTTCCGAATGACCTGGTCCGATGCGGCCGCAGGCGCCTACCGAATCACCGTCGCCGCCACCGATGACCAGGCAGCAACCACCCTTTCCCCAGGCCGCGATATACGCGTCATGCCCCCCGAACGGCAGGTCGTCACGGTCGAAGCGATCGATCCGCGCGCCAGCGAGGGGAGAAATCAGGCCGCCATGGAAGCCCTCGCCCATGAAGCCAGCATCGCCGTCTTCCGCATCCGACGCAATGGCGACCTCGCCATTGAATTGCCGGTTCAGTTCCACTTGGGCGGCTCGGCCCTCAATGGCGAAGACTACCTCCCAATTCCGGAGAACATCGTCATTCCCGCCGGCCGGGATTCGGTCAACGTCATCGTGGTCCCCATCGACGACGATGCGGTCGAGCGCATGGAATCCGTCATCCTGGAGATTCAGGCTCCAATCTGCGCCCTGGTGGAACCGCCGCCGCCCGCCTGCTACCTGGTCGGCCAACCCGGTCGCGCGATCGCTCACATCCACGACAACGACGAGGATCGCAACCACCCGCCGCGCATCAACATCGCCACCCCCAGACCAGGCTCGCGCTACGTCGCCCCCGCGGACATTGGATTGACAGCCCACGCCCGCGACTCCGACGGCTGGGTCACCTTGGTCGAGTTCTTCGCCAATGAGACCAAGATCGGCGAGTCGGTCGTTCACTACATCCAACCTCCCGAGCCCGGCCAACGCCAGGTTTTCGCCTTGGGATGGAACGCCGTTCTCAAGGGCGATTACCGGCTCCAAGCCCGCGCTACCGACAACCTCGGCGCCGTCTTCGAATCCGCGCCGGTCCACATAAGCGTCCGCCCCGAGAGCGCCAACCAGCTGCTCCATCTCAGAGCCATTGACCCGATCGCCTCGGAATCACCTCACGCGGGCGGGGAACCCAATGTCGCCCGCTTCATCATCTCCCGCGAAGGCCCCGCCGACTCCCGCATCCTCGTCCCCCTCGAGATCAGCGGGACCGCTGACAATGGAGCCGATTACCAATCCATTGACGGGACCATCCGACTGCTCGAAGGGGAATCCAGCGCGGAAGTGAGAATCGTCCCCATCGACGACAACACGCCCGAACACCGCGAAACGGTCACACTGAAACTGCTGGAACCCGCCCTTCTGCCGCCGGATGATGGCGTCACTCCCGCGATCGCCCTTCCCGCCCCCTACGACCTCGGACGCGCCAAAGCCGCAGCCGTGATCCTGGACAATGATCGCGTCGCCCCTCCCAACGACCGAAACGACTTCGCCACAGCTCGAAAGGTGGACAAGGGCGTCGTCATGCTGACGCTTACCACGCCAAATCTCCCGGGAGCGGCCGGCGAGGCGGTCGTCGAAGCCTCGGAGAACCTGATCGACTGGTTCCCCCTCGCCAACGCCACCGTGGTCGATGGCGTCATTCACTTCGTCGACGCCGAAGCGGCGAGCAAGCGAAACCTGTTTTATCGGGTGGTATCCGCCAATGAAGACGTCAGACAAGCCACCGGTTTCTGAGCCGGTCACGCCCGACCATCAACGAAGCCTGGCTCAGTCAGCGAAGTTGAACAAATCGGACCGTGACGCCGAACCGCGTCCGCCCGATCCGCCGCCGCGCCGACCGCGCCTCCCATCCGTGGGTTGGAGATTCTTCTCCTGGGACGGCGGCGGCCACTGAGACATGACAACGGCAATCCCGCGGGCGGATCGCCGTCGCTTCGCGATGCATCGGCGTTTCCATGATACGTCTTTCCGGCGGCTGTTTTCTCAACCCACTGGCTAGCATTCAGCGTGCCAGTCGCGGTCATTCCCGCTTGCCGCACTCTCCCAACGCATGCTAACAAGCCTCCATGCACAACTCTCCGCTTTCCCGTCGTCAGTTCATAAACCGAACGGCCGTCTCGACCGCCCTGCTCGCCGCCCCGGGCCTCCCGGCCTTTGCCGCCAAGAAGCAGGGCAAGAAGCCCCTCTACCGCATCTCCCTCGCGCAATGGTCCCTCAACCGCCGCTTCTTCAATCGCGGCGAGGAACCCCTCGACAATCTCGACTTCGCCAAGACCGCCCGCGGCTTGGGGATCGACGGCATCGAGTACGTGAACCAGTTCTTCATGGACAAGGCCACGGACAAGAAATACCTCGGCGAGATGAAGAAGCGCGCCAAGGGCGAGGGCGTGAAGAGCCTCATCATCATGATCGACCGCGAGGGCAATCTCGGCGAACCCGACGACGCCAAGCGCAAGAAAGCCGTCGAAAACCACCACAAGTGGGCCGATGCGGCCAAGTTCCTCGGCTGCCATTCCATTCGCGTCAATGCCCGCAGCAACGACAAGCTCAGCTACGCGGAACAACGGGACCTCGCCGCCGACGGCCTCCGCCAACTCACCGAATACTGCGCCAAGCTCGACCTCGGCTGCATCGTCGAGAACCACGGCGGCCTCTCCTCCAACGGCCAGTGGCTCGTCGAGGTCATGAAGCAGGTCGACCACCCCAATTGCGGCACGTTGCCTGACTTCGGCAACTTTGGCGTCGATCGCAACAAGGGCGTCTGGTACGACCGCTATCAGGGCGTGAAGGAACTCATGCCCTACGCCAAGGCCGTCAGCGCCAAGGCCCACGCCTTCGATCCCAAACGCCCCTGGATCACCATCGACGAGCGCTTCGGCAAGGAAACCGACTTCCTCAAGATGATGCGAATCGTCCTCGACGCCGGCTACCGCGGTTGGGTCGGCATCGAATCCGAAGGGGCCGGCGACCAGATGAAAGGCGTCCGCCAGACCAAGGATCTCCTCGAACGCGTGCGAGAGGAGTTGAAGGGGGAATACGCTTGAGTTGCGGCAGACTCCGTGTCAGCGAAAGACGAACGTCAAGCGCTCGACTCTAAACGCCAAACTGCCAAGTCACGACGGTCTTGATGCTCAGGTGAGCTGAAAGAGAAATCCGCATGAAGGCTCCGGATTTAATCGTAAACCACCTTCCTCAATGAGTTCGATGGGCAGAAATTGGCTGCCGCTGGTTTACCTCTCATTGACCGCTTGGCTGATTATTCCGGCGATGATGTTCGGAGCGTGGGCATGCTTTTCTTACCCGTTCTCCTGTTCGCCGCCGTGGTCGCTGCGTTAAGGCCTCGCAGATGAACAACCTCCGCCGCGATCACACGCTTCCGGAATCCACGCCAGCATACCGACTGGACACGCTGCGCAGGCCGGTTAAGTTGCTTGGGTCATGCCAACCGTTCAATCTCTCACCGAAAGCGCATCGGAATTGCCGCCCGATCAGCGATTGACCTTGGCTCACCGCATCCTGGAAACCGTCGAGCCATCTCCCTCTCCTGAGATTGCAGCAGCTTGGGACGCGGAAATCGTCGAACGCATCCAGAACTACGACGCGGGAACGACCAGATCCCGACCAGCGTCTGAAGTCTTCGAAGCGATTGATCGGAAACTCGAGGAATGAAGCTCGAGTTTCTTGAGGAGGCCGAATCGGAGTTTCAAGCGGCGATAGAATTCTACGAATCTCAAGAAGCCGGTCTGGGAATCCGATTCCGGAATGAAATCGCCGAGGTCTGTTCGGCGGTCGTGCAGTATCCTTATATGTGGCGCGAACGCCCCGGCGGATACCGACGAGTGAACTGTCCCATTTTTCCATACTATGTCGCCTATTTCATTCGGGACGAGACGATCCTCATCGCCGCGGTCGCTCACGGCAGCCGACATCCTGACTATTGGAAGCAGAGGACACGCTGAATTCCCCCCGCAACCTTGCCGCGCCCCCGGTGTTGACCCAACCTGACACACGATGGCATCGCACGACAACGATCCCGACGCCCAACTCATGCTCCGCGTAAAAGGCGGGGACATGGAGGCGTTTGAATTGTTGGTCGAACGCTACAAGCAGCCCGTCATCAATGTCATCCATCGCACCCTCAAGGACGCCACCGAGGCCGAGGACCTGGCGCAGAATGTCTTTATCCAGGTCTACAAATACCGGGAGCGCTACAAGGTCAGCGCCAAGTTTTCCACCTTCCTCTTCACCATCGCCCGAAACCTCACCCTGAACGAGATCCGGCGCCGGAGCCGTCATCCGGCCGATTCGATGGAGGATGATCGTCCCGACGCCGAAGACCATCCCGTCAAGCAATTCGAGGACCACAAGACCGCCTCCCCGCCCGACGCAACGCTCCGCGGCGAACTGGAGGAGAAAGTCGCCGAAGCCGTCCAGTCGCTGCCGGAGAATCAACGCACCGCCATCCTGCTCTGCCAACAGGGCGATATCTCCTACGAGGAGATCGGCGAACTCCTGGGCGTCTCCTTGTCGGCGGTGAAATCCCTGATCCATCGCGGACGCGAGACCCTGAAGCAGCTCTTGAAACCCTATTTGAAAACCGGCGCCTGGCGGCCGGACACCAGGTCATGAGGCAATTTCACAAACCCGACCGGAGCGCCGAGCATCGCTCGGCATTGGCGCCCGATTCAGGCCCCGGCCGAGCAATGCTCGGCGCTCCGAACCGACGGACCTTTCTGAGCAACTTTACGATGTGGACGGTGATTCATTGAAAGAACGCAAATGAGCGAAACGGAATACCAGAAACTGCTGAACACTCGGCTGCAACGAGAGTTGACGAGCGCCGAGTCCGGCCGACTTGAGGAACTGGCCTCGCAACACCCGGAGATTCGCGACCACCTGGACGAGGAAATGCGCCTCAATGGCTTGCTGGACCGACTCCCGGACGCGCCGCTTTCATCCAACTTCACCGCCCGGGTCGTCGAAGCCGCGCGCCGGTCGGAACTCCCTGGCAGCGCCGCCCGCCGCCGCAGGCTTTTCGGCTGGCTCCCCATGCACTGGGTTCGCGCCGCCGCCGCCGCGTTCACCGCTCTCATCCTTGCCTGGATTGTCCAGGATCAACGGCAGATGGCCAAACGCGCCGAACTCGCCGACAACCTGAGCCTCATCGCCAGTGTCGCCATTGCGCCCGACACGGGCATCGAGGCCCTCACCCATTTCGATGAGATCAACCAATTGGGCGAACAGCCCATCGTCGATGACGAACTCCTCGCCGCGCTGGAGGAGGAATAACCCGGACCATGCGCCAAGCCATTGCCATCGTTTGTCTTGCGACTCTGACCGGAAGCGTTTCGTTTGCGGCCGGAGAAGCGGATGACCTTTCGCTTCCGCCGACGCCTGCGGTCGAGGAAAACACTTTCCGATCACCCGTGGCGTTTTTCCGCCAGTTGCTGGCGATGAGCGAGACCGAACGCGCCTCCGCCCTGGCGCCGCGTTCCGAACACTCCCGCGCCATGTTGCTTAACAAGGTCGCGGAATATCAGGCCCTGCGGCCGGAAATCCGGGAGCTCAAGCTCCGCACGACCGAGCTCCGCTGGTACCTGAAGACCCTGCTGCCCATGCCCGAGGCGCAACGCGCCGCCAAGCTCAAGCAGATGTCGCCTCAAGATCAGGAACTGGTCGCCGTCCGTCTGGAACAATGGAAGCTTCTCTCTCCTGGTTGGCGCGACGAAGTCCTCAAGCATGAGCGCACCATGGACTGGATCCGCCAGAACCGATTGGCGGCGACAGCGGCGGCGGCAAGCACGAATGCGGAATCCCGCATTGCCAAATGGAATCAACTGCCGACGGAAACTCGCGCCGGCATGTTCCGGAGCTTCGACCGCTTCTTCCGTTTGTCCGAAACCGAGCGCGAGCGCACACTGGCCGTCCTGCCGACCGGGCGTCGCGTGACCGTGACGCCCGCATTGATGAAACTCAATGCGCTCCCCGCCGAACAGCAGGCGGAATGCATGACCGCGTTCCGCAAGATCACAGCCATGCCGGATGCGGAACGCCAACGTTTCTACCGCAAGGCAGAGCAGTGGCGTCAAATGAGCGCGACGGAACGCGAGACCTGGATCAATCTTGTGACCAAGTTCCCTCCCATGCCGCCGCTCCCCCCCGGCCTCAGAATGCGAGAGTCGCAGTTGCCTCCCCTGCCCAGCATCAGTCGCGAGCGCAAGATCGTTTATCCGCCGCTCCCGCCCGGCCTGGACCTACCCACCATGCCGCCACTGCCATTGCTGACTAGGAAGTGACGCTCCCGGTGAGGCGAAGCCCGGCAAAGCGGGAGCCGAACCTCCAATGTGACGGCGCGCCTCCATTCGCTGGCCC
>CAZFLK010000017.1:2931-55229 GCA_964519245.1 uncultured Verrucomicrobiota bacterium | reverse complement strand
CGGCATCGGGCGTCTTTCGGGAGATCATCCTCAGAGGGATGTCGTGCATCATTCTGCCGAGGATCAGGAGACTTCCATCGCGGCTCATTTCCGCCAGATTGGGTTTCATGCCGAGCTCCTTCCGCTCCGGAGGCATGCCGGCGTCGGTTTCTTCAGTTGTGCCGGGTTCGAGCAACCGGTGGAATCCGGCTTCCAGCTTGCCTTGTTTCGGCGCCAGCACGATGTCCTCCGTCCAGAAGGCGATCGCGCCGAGTCCGGAGCCTTCGAAGGTCCAGAGCGGCGGGGCCAGATCCCAGACCGCGTTGTTGGCGCCATGGGTGAACAATTCGCCGGCAACCGGGTGGACCGCCATTCCGTGAAACTCCCCGACGCCGCCGAGCAGGCGCTGCAGGGGATTGCCGCGCCGGACATCCCACAGCCGTAACTCCTGGGCGCCGTTGGGCGGAAACTGAAGGGTGACAAATCGCCGCCCGTCACTGGTGAAGGCCATGCGCTGGATGGCGCCATTGCCGGCCCGGATGGTGAAAAGCCGATGGTCCGTCTTCAGGTCGTGGCCGATGGCCTCACCCTGCCATCCGGCGGCGATCAATGTGTCTCCGGCGGGGTGCAGCGCCGTCGCCTTTACAGCCCGGTAGTCGCCGAGCGTCCGTTCACGCTGGGCGTCCTCAATGCGCCTTAGTTCGGGAAGTTGGTCCCCCGAGTGCACATAGACGTGGCGTCCGTCCGCCGTGAAGGAAACCGAGGTCACGACATTGGGGGAGGGCGCCGACCAGAGGAGCTTCCCGGAGTCCGGATCCCACAGCAGCAGTTCGCGGTTCCCCTGGTAGCGCCATTGGAGCAGGCGTTCGCCGTCGGGGCTAAAGGCCAACCCTGCGGCGTGCCCGCCCTGCCAGGTCTTCAACAACTTTCCGGTGCGGGCGTCGTGGATCTGCAGGTGGGCATGTTGGTCCCATTCGCCGAACGCCAACCGTTTGCCATCCGGAGACAAGGCGATGCAGCCGTTGTGCTTGGGGGATTGAATAGGGAACTCCAACAGGCGCGCGCCGCTGCGCACGTTGACAAAGGTGACACGGGACGGTCTCTGAAGGAGGGCGAACACATGGGGGAGCGTCGGGTGTGGGGCCAGGCCCACGACAACCTGTGGGGACGAAAAATTGGTGATGGACGTGTCCGATTGGTCCGTCAGGTAGCGCCAGTCCGCGCCCCGCAGGCGCTCGGGGACTCCGTCGAGGGCCGCCTGCATGGCCAATCCGTCGCCTTCCCGTAGAGCCGCTTCGGCCAGTGACATGGACGAACGGGCCAACGCCTCCACCGCTGTTTTCTCGGCGGCCCGGGCGTTCTCGGCTTCCCGGGCCTGCGCGTCCTCTGCATCGCGAGCCCGGTCCCGCTCCTCATCCGCCTTTTGTTTTTCTGCCAGGGCGACCTTCTTTTCGGCGTCCACCTTGAGCATGAACCCGAAGACCAGGACGTTGAAAATGACAAAGGCCGCGGCGGCGAGGATCGCCATGCCCTTGTGGCGTTTGACCCGCAGCAGGAAGAGGCCCCAGAGGTTGATGTCCTCGGCGCTGGTGGCAAAGCCGCCCTGGTAGGACTCCACGTCGTTCGACAGGAGTTGAACCCCCTCGTAGCGGTCATCCGGGTTCAGGGCGAGCGCCTTCATGACCACAGCGGAGAGTGAGTCGGGAACGCGCCCGCCCGGACAGTGGGGCAGCAGGACGGTCTCCTTGGGATGGGAAACCGTTCCAGACTTTAGATCGCCGCCCCGGAGTTGTTTTCCGTCGGAACTGTAGTGGGAAGGGGGAATGATCTGACCGCTTCGGACATTCTCCAACACTTCCTGCACGGTCCTGCCTTCGACCGGCGGATGCAGGGTCAAAATGGCGTAAAGAATGCCGCCAAGGCTGAAAATATCGGAACGTTCGTCGATCTCGGCGATCCGGCCATCGGCCTGCTCGGGCGGCATGTATTGCGGCGAACCCATGACCGCGCCGTCCATGGTCAAGTTCTGCGAGCTGCCGCGCAGTTGGGAGTCACTCAACTCCTCGAAGCCAGTCGGCAGTTCGGTGGATGTGGCGGATGGATCCTCGTCAGCCTTGGACTGCTCCATCTGCTCGATCTCGGCGGCGGTCTGGGCGGCGTCGTGCAGGACCTTGGCCAGTCCCCAGTCCATGACCAGAACTTCGCCGAAGGCCCCGACCATGACGTTCTCCGGTTTGAGGTCGCGGTGGATGACGCCCTTGGCGTGGGCAAAGGCCATGGCGTCGCAGATCTTGCGGAAGATGGTGAGCAGGCGGTCGAGGGTGTATTCCTTGATCGTGGACTGATCGCCCTTGCGGATGTCGTCGAGGATCGCTTGTAACGTGCGGCCCTCGACCTTCTTCATCGCGTAGAACAACTCGCCGCCGGCGTCCTTGCCCATCTCGTAGATGGGCACGATGCTGGGATGCTCCAGGCGCGCGAGCACGGTGGCCTCGCGAATGAAGCGCAATCGCATGGATTCGCTTCCGCCGATGTCCGGCAGGATCACCTTCATCGCGACCGTGCGGCCGAGGAGTTGGTCATTGGCCTCCATGACCGCGCCCATGCCGCCCTTGGCCAGCAGTTTGCCTTGGGTGTAGTGACCGGCGGGAGCCGCTGGAGAGGGAGTCGGCGCGGTTGCGGGAGATGTCTCCGAAATCACGGTCCCGGCTTCGGAATTCAGCTGGTCAGGATGGAATGACTTCGTGTTTTCGTCCTGCTCCACGGACAGCTTGCAGGTTCCGAGGGTCAGTTCGAAAGGGTAGGGGATGGTCCGGGCTCCGTGGAGGAGTTTGCCCTCGTGAGTCGTCCCGGACGTGCTGCCCAGATCGGTGACCGTGCAATGTTCCTCGGTGAACGTGAGTTGAACATGCCGGCGCGAAATCTCGGGCGAGGCGATGGGAATGTCGCAGGAATCGGCCTCGCGACCGAAGACATAGCTTCCCGAAGGAAGGCTGTGCTCGAACTTCCCCCCGCCTGCCGGTTCGATGATCACTCGATAGAGTCCCATGGCAGCGCGAGTCTTGAGGACGGCGTCGCGGTGGGCAAGCGGTTTTGTGGCGGTCTTCGGTTGCAAGGCTGACTTGTCGAGTCCGGTCGTGGTTGGCGATCGCGTCTTCATCACCGATGTTGTCCTGGAGAAGCCGCGTTGTTGTTTACGGATCGCGGCGAATTGATCCGCGTCCGGTTGACGCCGTAAGGTTATCGCGAGGAGACGCGGGTGAAGTTGATCGAGCCCGCGTCGCCCTTCGGACGGCGCAATTATGCCCGGACCCCGTCCTCCTTCGCCCGCGGCTGTGTCTTTGCCCGCAACGACAGGGAATTGATTTGCGCGCGGTTGAAGGAAGGGACTGAGCCTCTTCGCTGAGTTGCGCAAGCCCGGGTATTGCTGCCTTGGCTTCGATCCACGGAGCCAGTATCAATCGACGCGGATCCAACATCATCATGAAACGAATATTCAGTCTTCTGTTTTCTGGTCTTATTGCGCTTGGGGCGGTTGTGTCGACTGAGGCCGCAGGGCAACGCAAGAACCTCCTCTTCATCGCGATCGACGATTTGGCGGTCTCGCTGGGTTGTTATGGGAACAAGGTGGTGAAGACGCCGCACATGGATCGATTGGCTGCGCGCGGTGTGCGATTCGACCGGGCCTATTGCCAATTGCCGTTGTGCAATCCCAGTCGCGCGTCGGTGATGACGGGGCTGCGGCCGGACACGATTCGCGTCTATGACCTCGACCGTCATTTTCGCGAGGAGCGGCCGAATGCGGTGAGCTTGTCGGAGTTGTTTCGCAAGAATGGCTATTTTGCGGGGCGAGTGGGGAAGATCTATCATTACAATGTGCCGCGCGGCATTGGCACGGATGGACTGGATGATGAACCCTCCTGGGATGAGGTGGTCAACCCGAAGGGCCGGGACACGATGGAGGAATTCCTGATCACCAATGCGGAGCCGCATCGGCCGATCAGCGGCGCCTTGAGTTGGTTGGCTGCCGAGGGAACGGATGAGGAGCAGACCGACGGGATGATCGCGACGGAAGCCATCAAGTTGCTGCGCGAGAAGAAGGGTGAGCCCTTTTTCATTGCGGCGGGTTTCTTTCGGCCGCATACGCCGTACGTCGCGCCCAAAAAGTATTTCGATTTGTATCCCATGGAGAAGATCAAGTTGCCGTATGCGCCGGCGAATGATCGGAGCGATATTCCGCCGCACGCCTTTGCGCACAATTGTCCCGTCCCGCATTATGGGTTGGATGAGTTGACGGTGCGAACCGCGCTGCAGGCCTACTATGCGAGCGTGTCGTTCGTGGACGCGCAGGTGGGAAGACTGATGAAGGCGTTGGACGATCTGGGATTGGCGAAGAACACGATTGTCTGTCTCTGGAGCGATCACGGCTATCACCTGGGCGAGCACCAGGGAGCCTGGCAGAAGCGGACCTTGTTCGAGGAGTCTTCGCGGGCGCCCTTGATCGTCTACGCGCCCGGCGCGAAGGGCAACGGCCTGGCCTGCGAACGCGTTGTGGAATTCATCGACATCTATCCCACGCTTGCCGCGTTGGCGGGCTTGAAAGCTCCGGACGGTTTGCCGGGGCGTGATCTTTCTCCCTTGTTGCAGAATCCGGAGCGGTCATGGAAGAGCTCCGCGATCACCCAGGTGTTGCGGCCCGGGTTCGGCATTCCGGTCATGGGGAGGAGCATTCGCACGGAGAAGTGGCGCTACACCGAGTGGAACGAGGGGCAGGCCGGCGTGGAGCTCTATGACCGGGAGGAGGACCCGGGCGAGTTCACCAACCGGGCGTTGGATCCTTCGGCGAAGGAGATCATACGGGAGTTGCGTTCGGAACTGGAGAAGAAGGCGGAAGGCATGCCGCCTTCGACCCCGGTGAATCCGAAGCGGCTCTGAGGCGTGTGGCGCGGTCGGCGGCCGCTTCTTCTGTGATCGGAGCGCCGAGCATTGCTCGGCAGGGGCTCTCGATCGTCGGACTGGCCGAACAATGCCCGGAGCTCCGGGGAGGAGGGCGTGCGGGATGACACGGGAATGGAGACAAGGGAATGCCGGGCATTGATTCCTTGGTCGCCATTCCCGGGTCAGTTCAGTCGTGTGACGACGCCGGGTGGTTGATTCTTGCGGCGGGACGCCGCTGGAACCCGCAGCCGGGACGGCTGCGCTACGGTAGCGCTGGCGCCCAGTATCGGTCCGCTTCATGCATTTCTTGAATTCTTTTCCAATAAAGGAGCGGTGATTCCGTCGTATGGTTGTCCAAGCAGTGTTGAAGAACGGTCAGGATTTGTAACGGACGGGTAACAATGGACGTTTTATGAATAATGCGGATTGCGCGCCGTCGAAAAGCGTGGAAAAAGACCGCCGGCTCGGGTGTGTTCCGAAACGGAGCCCGCGTGGGCGAGTGTGAGTGTCCGAGACGATCGGAATCGAAAGCAAAGTTGCCATGAAATTGAATGAACAAAAGACCGGCGGTCACGTTGATGACAAGGAACGTGATTTGTATGACGCCGTGCTGGAAAACTTCAAGGGCACGCCGTTGTACGTCGACTTTCTGCGGGAAAAGGAGGAAATCCTTCGCCACAAGTGGCTGGAGTCCGAAAAGGCCGGCCGGGACATCGGTTTTGAAGAGGCTTTGACGAGCTGGTTGCTTCGTCATCGAGGGGATTGGGTGTCGGGCGGTCGTTCTTACGCCCATCGGGTCGGCTGAGGCGCTCAGCGCCTCCCCGTCATTGTCCACGCCAACGAAAGTGGGGGCTTTCTCTTGCCGACGTCTGCCGGGCCGTGGAAAGCCCATAAGCGCTGAACCAGACTTCGATGCCGGGGGCCGGCGACGCTGTTGCGGCTGGTCTCCGACACAGCCGCGCTCCATTCAGTCCTTCCCATCCCCGTTCCATATCCCGCCCGATTCTTGGGCGGCCCGACAATTCCTCTTTTCCCGGCGGCGTTGCTTCCTTAGTTTAACCCGCTTTGAACGAGTTGACCGACAAAGGATTTTTTCTGGCTGCCGTGCTATGTTACGGCGTCAGCGTCGTGTACTCGGTTCTGTTGTGGCGCAAGGGGTTTCGTCGCGATGATTGGGTCAACTACGGAGTGATTGCGTTGGGATTCATCCTTCACACCATTGCGTTGGCGACCCGGGGGTTTTCTCTCGCGAGGTGCCCCATTCATAATCTTCACGAGGCGATCGCCTTCATTGGCTGGACGATTGTGGCGGCCTACCTGGTGATCGGGGTGTCGGCGAGATTTCGCTTTCTGGGGGCCTTTGCCGCCCCGGTCATCTTTGCCATCGGGGTGTTGGCGCTGATGCCGGGGTTGGATCCGCCGACGGAGGAGCAGGTTTTCGACATCAAGTGGGTGAGTCTGCATGTCGCGTTCATCCTGCTGGCCTACGGGGCGTTCGGGCTGAGCGCCGTGGCTGGGCTGATGTATCTCTCCGTGGATCATGATCTGCGGATCAACAAGATGCGCGCGCTGCGTTCGCTGATGCCGCCGGTGCAGCGGTTGGAGAAGACCGTCGTGAGGATGATGATCGCCGGATTCGGCTTCTGGACGGCGGGGCTGGCGGTGGTGCCGGCGCTGGCCAGGCAGGATCCGACGCTGGACCTGGCCTCGGATCCGAAGACCATCTGGACCGGCATCGTCTGGCTGGGCTATCTCGCCATGCTGATCATTCACTGGCGCTTCACGCCGGGGGGACGGCGGTTTGCGGTCTCGGCCATTGCGGGCTTCGCTTTCATCATGCTCACCTTCTGGGGCGTCAACCTGTTGTCCTCGGTTCATAATCCCTGATTCTAGGCATGCCGATCGTCGTCACAGGACTCAGTCATCGCTCCGCGCCCGTGGAACTGCGCGAACAGTTCGCCTTTGCCGAGTCGGGGCTGGCGGATTCGTTGGGCCGGATGGTACAGACCGGCGTGGCCAGTGAGGCCGTGATCCTGTCGACCTGCAACCGCGTCGAGATCTACGCCTACACCGAGGATCCGAATGGCGGCGCCGCGGTCCGCGAGTTCCTGGTCGAGACCAGCCGCAATGCGCAGCCGCTGACTGACGAGCTCTACACCTACGGCGAACCGCAGAGCGTGGAGCATTTGTTCCGGGTGGCTTCCGGACTGGACTCCATGGTGCTGGGTGAGACGGAAATTCTCGGCCAGCTCAAGCAGGCCTACAAGGTGGCGTTGGACGGCAAGTTCACCGGCGGAAGGCTGAACAAGGCGTTTCAGAAGGCGTTCAACGCCGCGAAGCAGATCCGCACAGAGACCGCCATTCAGCGGGGCAGCGTTTCGGTGGCGTCCGTGTCAGTCGAGTTGGCCGAGCACATCTTTGAATCGTTGTCCAAGTGCCGTGTGATGGTGATCGGGGCGGGGGACACCAGCGAGAAGACCGCGCGCGCCCTGCTCAGCCGCGGCGCGCACAGCATCATCGTCTCGAACCGATCCCACGAACGCGCGGTCGAACTGGCGAGGGAACTCGACGGCGGCGCCATTCACTTCGAGGAATGGGAGAAGGTCTTCGACGGCATTGACATCGTCATCAGCAGCACCTCGGCGCCGCATTACGTGTTGGACCGCGTGAAACTGGAGCCGCTGATGAAGAGCCGCAAACATCGCGACCTGCTGCTGATCGACATTGCCGTGCCGCGCGACATCGATCCCGAGGTCAACTATGTGGAGAACGTCTACCTCTACAATGTGGACGATCTCCAGACCATCGCCGACGAGAACAAGGCGCAGCGCAAGGAGGAGATCGCCCGCTGCGAAGAGATCATCCGCGAGAAAGCAAAGGCGGTGTTGGCGGGAAGGCCGCCGCAGGGCGCGGGTGGAGGAAAACTGGCATTTGGACAATGAAGGACAGCATCATCATCGCCACCCGCGGAAGCGCCTTGGCGCTCGTTCAAGCCAACCAGATTCTGGACGCCTGTCGCGCCGCGTTTCCGGACAAGGCATTTGAAATCCAGACCTTCAAGACCACCGGCGACAAGAATTTGACCGCGTCGTTGGCCAATCCGGACAAATCACTGCCGAAGGGGCTTTTCACCAAGGAGCTCGAAGTGGCGCTGCTGAACGGCGAGGCGGATCTGGCGGTGCACAGTTTGAAAGATCTTCCGACGGCGCTGCCGGATGGTTTGACGCTGGGGGCGGCGACCAAGCGGGAGGATCCCCGCGACACCTTGGTCTGGTCGCATGATGACGGCGTTGCAGCCGAAGGAGCTCTGCCGGAACTGCCCCAGGGCGCCACTCTGGCGACGAGCAGCACGCGTCGAAAGGCGCAGATGCTGAAATTGCGGCCGGATTTGAACATCGTGGAGATTCGCGGCAACGTGGCGACGCGTCTTCGCAAGCTGAAGGAGCAGCCGGAGCTGCATGCGACCATCTTGGCGGCGGCTGGCTTGAAGCGGCTGGGGTATACGATTGCGGACGACGGAACCCTGCGGGGCGACGATGTGCCGGAGGGCGTGAAGGCGCGGCGGTTGGATTTTGCGGAAATGCTGCCTTGTGTGGGGCAGGCGGCCATTGGCATCGAGATTCGCGAGAATGATCCTCGCATTGAGGAGGTTTGCGCGAAGTTGAATTGCGCTGGAACCTGGGCCTGTGTGACGGCCGAGCGCGCGTTTCTGGCTGGCCTGGGAGGCGGTTGCGCGACGCCGGTGGCGGCCAGGGCGACCATAGATGACGGACTGCTCACGTTGAAGGCAATCTCGTTTGTCGACGGAGAGTTCGGCGAGGCGGAGATCATGGGGGATGTTGACGCGGCCGCCGGCATCGGGGAGCGGGTTGCCATCGAACTAAGGTGAAACGTGGGGACGGATGAGTTGGCTTCGGTCCGGCCATTTTGAGATTTGGAACCTGGGATTTCTTTGGGATTGGGAACTTGGAGCTTTGGATTTATTGCACCCGGCTCAATTCCTGAAGGCGATTCACTCTCTGCAATTGGTTGCCCGTCCACCGCGATCCGCATACAGTCCCGCGCTTCATGAGCGACAAGACAGGCACAGTTTATCTCGTGGGCGCCGGGCCGGGCGACGCGGGTTTGTTTACGATGCGCGGCGCGGAGTTGTTGAAGCGCGCGGACGTGGTGGTTTACGACGCCTTGGTCAACACCGACCTGCTGCGGTTGGCGCCGGCCGAAGCCGAAGTCATCTACGGCGGCAAGCGCGCGAAGGCGCACGCGATTCCGCAGGACCAGTTGAACCAGTTGTTGGTGGACAAGGCCAAGGAGGGGAAGACTGTCGTCCGTTTGAAAGGGGGAGACCCGTATCTTTTTGGCCGAGGCGGCGAAGAGGCCCAGGAATTGAACGCAGCGGGCGTATCCTTTGAGGTGGTTCCCGGTATTTCATCATTTTATTCGGCTCCCAACTATGCCGGCATTCCAGTGACGCACCGGGATTTCTGCGCGAACTTCACCGTGCTGACCGGGCATGAGGATCCGACCAAGGAAGAAAGCAGCATCGACTGGGAACAGTTGGCGAAGGCCTCGGGCACCAAGGTGGTCTTGATGGGCGTGGAGCGGATTCGTCGGATTACTGAACGCTTGATCGAGGAGGGAATGGACGCCGAAACGCCGGTTGCCATGGTGCGTTGGGGAACGACCGGGCGGCAGCGTTCGATCGATGGGACTTTGTCGACGATTGCGGACGTGGTCGAGCAAACGGGATTCAAAGCGCCGGCAGTCACGATCATTGGCGGGGTGGCGACGCTGCGGTCGGAACTCAACTGGTTTGAGAATCGTCCCTTCTTCGGCAAGCGGGTTGTCGTGACGCGGACGCGGAAGCAGGCGAGCCGGCTCTCGAGCCAGTTGTCGGAACTGGGAGCCGAGGTCCTGGAGATTCCCACCATTCGTGTTGAGCCGGCGGAGGATCGGCAGGCCGTTGTGGACGCGTTGATGGAATTGAATTCCTATAACTGGCTGGTCTTCACCAGTCCGAACGGCGTGGACATGTTCTTCGACATGTTCTTCAAGGCCTTTCCGGACCTGCGGGACCTGGGCGGCGTGCGCATTGCGGCCGTGGGGCCGGCGACGGCGGCCAAGCTCAAGGACCTGCATCTGTCGGTGGACGTCATGCCGGATAAATATCTGACCAAGGAAGTCGCCCAGGCGATCCACGAATTTGAGAACGTGGAGAATCTGAAGATTCTCCTGGCGCGCGCCAAGGTGGCGAATCCGGATCTGCCGAAGGAATTGGAGGAGCTCGGCGCGATCGTGGACGACATTCCCTGTTACCAGACCGTGATGGAAACCGAGGACGTCACCGGACACGCGGAGGATTTTTCAGAGAACGGAGCCGATGTGATCACCTTCACCAGCAGTTCGACGGTGGAGAATTTTCATGCCCGCTTTGATCTGCCGGCGATGGTGAAGAAATTTCCGGACATGGCCTTGGCGTCGATCGGTCCGGAAACCAGCAAGGCGATCAACGCCTTGGGTTTGCAGCCGGATATCGAGGCGACCGAACACACGATCGCCGGTTTGGTGGAGGCCTTGCAAGCGGAGCTGTGAGGGGGCGCCGGGCATTGCTCGGCAGACCGCTGGAGATATCCGATTAGCGCCGAGCAATGTTCGGCGCTCCTATTGTCAGTCGCCGGCTTCCGCCTCAAGCAATCCGACGTAATCCGCGATGCCGGTCACCGGGGTGAAGGCGGGGGCAAAACCCAGTTCTTCCTTGGCCAGTGACATGTCGGCCTCGGTGTGGGGTTGGTAGAAGGCGTAGGGATTGTCGATGTAGTCGGGTTCCAGATTCGTGCCCAGGTTTTTGTTCAACTCGGCGATCACCTCGTTGAAGGAGAAGGGGTGGCCGGAGCCGCAATTGTAGATGTTGTTCTTTTCCGCTTCCGATGCCCGAATGGTCAGCGCAACCACATCCTTCACGTAGACAAAGTCGCGCTTCTGATCGCCGGCGCGAAAGACTCGCGGTCGGTGACCTTCCTTCATCTGGCAGTAGAGCTGGTAAATCATGCTCGCCGCCTTGAGCTTGTGCGGTTCATTGGGGCCATAGACGTTGAAGTAACGCAGGCCGATGATGCGCCAATCCGGGAACCGGCGCCAATGCGCGCGGGCCAGGTTGTCCAGTTGCACCTTGGAAAAGGCATAGATATTGGCCGGGGCCGGTTGCTGGTCCTCGACATTCACCCCCGCTGCAATGCCGTAGGTGGCGGCCGACGAGGCGTAGACGATCGGGGGCTGGTTCGGCGCGGCGAATTCCAGCAGGCGTCGGAAGCCCTCCACATTGTCGTGCGTCTGCAGGATCTGGTCGTGGACGGTCGTGTCGGTGATCGAGGCCTCGTGAAAAATGGCGTCGAACCTGAGGTCCTTGAACTGGGCCTGCCAGTCCAAGCGGGAGATGTCCTTGGCGACAAAATCGCCACGAAAGCCCTGGAGATTCTTGAAATCGCCGGAGCGGAAATCGTCTACGACCACGATATGGGCGTCGGGGTGACGACGCTGGAGTTCGAGCGTGAGATTGGAGCCGATAAAGCCCGCGCCGCCGGTGACCAGGATTTTTTGCATGGCGCGGAGTCTAGTAAAGCGAAAGGCGGATGGCAAATGGCAGATGGCAGATTGGGGTATGAGGGTATGAGGGTATGAGCGGGTGGGGGGATGGAAGATACGTCGTCGTCCTCGTCCTCGAATCTCTTGGATGCCGTCGTCACGCGAGAGGACGATGCCACGCGCTATCTCCTCCCATACCCTCGTACCCTCATTCGCCCATACCCTCACACGCCCATACCCCTGCTATTGCCATCTGCCATTGCAGCGACAGCAGCCTTTACACTCCACGACGCATGGGTGAGTTTCCAGCGCTGCTGCGACCGCCATGAAGTTTTCCATCATTGTTCCGGCCTTCAACGAGGAGAAGTTGCTCCGCGAATCCCTGCAGTCCATTCGGTCGGCGGCCCGGGCTTTTGATGACCGCAAGTGGGACTGGGAATTGATTGTCTGCGACAACAACTCCACCGATCGCACCCCGGAGATTGCCTCGGAATCGGGGGCTGAGGTCGTGTTCGAGCCGGTCAACCAAATCTCCCGCGCGAGGAATCGGGGAGCCGAGGCGGCAACCGGGGAGTGGATGTTGTTCGTCGACGCGGATAGTCACCCGAGTTTCGAGTTGCTGAATGACGTGGCCGCGGAGGTGGAGAAAGGGCGCAGCCTCGCCGGCGGCAGCGTTATTCGAATGGACGAGGGGGGGCTTTCGCTTCGCTTTGTCAACGGCTTGTGGAACCTGATCAGCCGCGTGACCCATTGGGCCGCCGGATCGTTCATCTGGGTGGAGGCGGACGCCTTTCGGGCGGTCGGAGGGTTCAGCCGTGAGCTTTACGCCTCCGAGGAGTTGGATCTGTTCGGTCGGCTCAAACGGCTGGCGCGCGAACGGCGCAAACGGGTGGTGATCCTCACCGCGCATCCCATGGAAACCTCCGCGCGGAAGGTGAAACTGTATTCCGCGGGGGAGTTGCTGGGCATTCTGTTCAAGACGCTCGTTGGATTGGGGCGACCCTTGAAAGACAAGGACGCGTGCCACATGTGGTATGACGGCCGGCGGTGAGATCGAATTGACTTCAAATCGTCCCGGTCGCGGGCTTACCTTGTCTTGTGCGTCGCAAGTTGCTCAAAGATGTCAGCCGAATCGTGGTGAAGCTGGGCACGGGTCTGCTTACGAATGAGCGGAACGTGTTGCATCGCGCGCAGATGACGCGATTGGTGGAGCAGTTGGCCGGTCTGCGCAGCGCGGGCAGGGAAGTGGTTGTGGTCAGTTCCGGCGCGGTCGGGGCTGGGATGGGAGGACTCGGTTTCACGAAGCGGCCAACGAAGCTGGCGGAGCTGAAGGCTTGCGCGGCGGTTGGGCAACTCCGGCTGATGGCGACCTACGAACGGCTGTTCGCCAAGCATGGGCAGCATGTCGCCCAAGCGTTGCTGACGCATGAGGATCTGCGGCACAAGGAGCGTCATCTCAACGCCCGCGACACCTTGAATGAGTTGCTCTCCCGCGGCGTGATACCCATCGTGAACGAGAACGACGTTGTCTCCTATACGGAGTTGCGGTTCGGCGACAATGATCGCCTGTCCGCCCTGGTGGCCAGCCTGCTGCCGGCCGACCTCCTGGTGATATTGACGACGGTCGACGGCGTCATCGAAGACTTTGGCGGAGAGAATCCCAGGATCGTGCCGAGCATTGAGAAGATCGATGAGCGGATCACCCGCAGCGCCAAGGGGACGATGAGCGACACGGCGACCGGCGGCATGTCCGCCAAGATCGAGGCGGCCCGGATCGCCATGCGTTCGGGCATTCCCCTGGTCATCGCCGGCGGGCGCAATCCGGGCATCCTCGACGATATACTCAAGGGCGACGAGGTAGGGACGGTTTTTCTGCCCGACTCCAAGAAATTGAAAAGCCGCAAGCGTTGGATTGCCTTTTTTCATCACCCCAAGGGGGCGTTGTTGGTGGACGACGGCGCGGTCAAGGCTCTGCGCGAGAATGGCAAGAGCCTCTTGCGCCCGGGGGTTGTCGGGACCGAAGGTTCCTTCAAGAAAGGCGATGTCGTGCGGGTCTGTGATCGGAGGGGGACGGAATTTGCGCGCGGTATCTCGAGATGCGATACCAAAGCCATTTGCGGCGACGGGGCTTTACGCGGCGCGGTGGTGCATCGTGACAACCTGGTGATTCTTTGAGGTCATGGCGAAGAAAGCGGCGATCAAACAGTTGTTGGAGGTCATGGCGCGTTTGCGCGCGCCGGATGGCTGTCCCTGGGATCGGGAGCAGGATCACAAGACGCTGCGGATGCACGCGGTCGAGGAAGTCTACGAGCTGCTCGACGCCATCGACGCCGAGGATGACCACGAGATGCAGGAGGAACTCGGCGATGTGTTGCTGCAGGTCGTATTCCATTGCCAGTTGGCCGAGGAGCGCGGCGCCTTTGATTTCGAGCAGGTCGCGCAGTGCATCGTGGACAAGTTGATTCATCGGCACCCGCATGTCTTCGGCGACCGCAAGGTCAAGAGCGTCGACGAGGTCTGGGCCAACTGGGAAAAGCTCAAGCGTGAGGAGAAGCAGGGCACGCACCGCGAGCGACCGTCGACCCTGGACGGCATCCCCAAACATCTGCCGGCCCTGCAGCGAAGTGAGAAGCTCGTCAAGAAGGCGAAGCGCGCCGGAGTGACCGATGAATCCGATACGCCGGGGTTGAGAAAGACGAAGGCCACTGTGGCGAAGGAGTTGTTCGAGTTGGCGCAGTACGCGCAGAGTCGCGGATGGTCGGCCGAGCAGCTGTTGCGCGGCGAGAACCGCAGGCGCGAGCGAGCCTGGCGTCGCGCCGAGAAATCACAAGCCGCTCGACAAAAGAAGGACCGCGCTTAATTTCAATTTCAAGCTATGACTGATCCGAGATACACCAAGCTGGCCCGTTTGCTGGTTGATTATTCGACCTCGCTGCAAAAAGGGGAGCGCATCCTGCTCGATATGATGGATGTGCCGGACGAGTTCACCATCGAACTCATGCGCGCCGTGCGCCGCGCGAAGGCGGAGCCTTTTGTGGAGGTGCGCCGGACGCGTGTCGTTCGCGAGTTGCTGCAGGGGATCACGGCGGAACAGGCGCAGACCGCCAAGTCGATGGAGCTCGCCCGCATGAAGAAGATGGACGCCTACATCGCGATCCGCGGGGCGGACAACATGAACGAGAACTCGGATGTCCCGGGGCAGAAGCTTTCGCTCTACTCGCGCATCATGCGTCCGGTGCTCAACCATCGCGTGAACAAGACCAAGTGGTGCGTGCTGCGCTGGCCGACCCCGAGCATGGCTCAGGCTGCCGGCATGAGCACGGAGGCCTTTGAGGATCTCTACTTCCGGGTCTGCACGATGAACTACGCCAAGATGGGCAAGGCCATGAAACCGCTGCAGAAGCGCATGGCCAAGGCGGACAAGGTGCATATCAAGGCGCCTGGGACGGATCTGCGCTTCAGCATCAAGGGGCTCGGAGCCGTGGCCTGTCGCGGCGATCGCAACATCCCGGATGGCGAGGTCTTCAGCTGCCCGGTCAAGGACAGCGTGAATGGGACCATCTCCTTCAACACGCCCACGGTCTATTCCGGTTCGAAGTTCGAGAACGTATCTTTGGAGTTCGAAAACGGCCGCTGCGTCAAGGCGACCGGCAGCGACACCAAGCGGTTGAACGAGATCCTCGACACCGATCCCGGCGCGCGCTATGTCGGCGAATTCTCCCTGGGTTGCAATCCGCACATCATGAATCCCATGTGCGACATCCTCTTCGACGAGAAGATCGCCGGGTCCCTCCATTTCACGCCCGGCCAGGCCTACGAGGAATGCGACAACGGCAACCGCTCCGCCGTGCATTGGGACATGGTCCTCATTCAACGCAAGGAGTGGGGCGGCGGTGAAGTCTGGTTCGACGGCGAGTTGATCCGCAAGAATGGGTTGTTCGTGCCCACGGATCTCAAGCCCTTGAATCCCGCGAATCTGCGAAAGGCGTAGGGGGATTGCGCGTAGAACGGAATTCATTCCGTTGGTTGCGCGTGGGGAGCCAATTCGGCGCGCAGCATTTCCCAAGCGACCAGGAATGGCGAAACCACAGGCCCAAAGGGCCGGGGACATATGATGTGATCTTGATTGCTTGGCGCGCGCATTCCACGCCTGTGCAGTCCGCCCTATTTCGCCGGGGCTTTCCTTCCGCCTTCATCACGGATCGCCAAGAGCTTCTTTCTAGCCTCCTTGAAATAACCGACTGCTTTCGCCTTGGATCCGATGCCTGCGTTTCTCGGGAACTCACGCTTGGTGTGGAATCGGATCTGGGAGTCGAGTTTTTCCAGCAGCCAGTCGAGATCGGCGGCGTTGTAGGGGGCCTTTCCGTTGATGTAGACGTGGACGGGATTCGTGTGCGCTTCGCCGTCGGGGCTGCCGGTCGGGGCTTTGGAGTAGGCCCGCGCGGCGATCCAGGAGGATTCGGCGAGGTTCAGATTCTCCGTGAGTTCGAGCCAGCGTCCGCGACTTTCGGAAGGAGGGATGCTCTTCTTCTGAACGACCCTGCCATTGACGATCAGTTCGATGTCGGTGACCGGGGCCACCTCTGAGAAGACCTTTACCTTGGCCTCAAGAACGGGAGAGGAATCGCCGTTGCGCCGAAGGGATCCCCCCGGTTTGACGCCATCGACTTCGAGCAGCAACAACGGCCCGGTGGTGAAGAAGCTTTGGCCCTTGGCGAGGAGTCGCAGCCAGTCGTCGATCCGAGGGGGCTTGTCCGCGTGGACGTAGGTGCGGCAGTCGGCGAACTTGCGGCAGGGCGGGTAGTCGCTGGCGCCCAGGGCCGGGTAGTTGAAGCCGAGGTTGAGGATGCGATACCAGCCCTCGAGCCCGATGGGCCGGTAGATGCCGAACTGCAAAAGTTCCACCCCGTCGGAGCCGCCGTGGATGAAGTCGGCCCAGATCTCCTTCTCGTAGCCGCCGTGGGCCCAGAAGACGAGACCGCCATCGTTGCGGATATCGCGCACGGCCTCGCCGAAGGTTGGCCAGGCGCTGGGATCGTAGATGCGGCCGGCTTGCACGAGGTCGTCTGCGAGGAAGACCTTGGTGTGGCCGTAGTGGACGCTGCGGTATTCCTGGCCGGAGATGATCTGGTAGTCGCCGCGCTGCTTGATGGAACTGACGCCGAGGCCGCGAAGCTGTTTGAAGTCTTGGGCGCTCATCTCGCCGCGGTAGGAGGCGGTGGGGTTGTAGCAAAGCAGGCCGCCATAGCGGACGTCCTCGGCTTGCAGCAGGTTGAAGGCGTCCTCTTCGTGGGCTTCGTTCGCGCGTTCGAGATGGAGGTGTGTGTCGCCTGAGTAGTAGCCCAGGTCGTGCATGGCGACGGTTCGCTTCAGGGTTATGACCAGTTCGCGGATCTCGTTGGGCTGCATCTCGATCTCGACGGTTTGCGGACGGAATTCGAATCCCTTCCAGACTTCAATGCGTGATTGCCCGGGCGGAACATTCACTGACGTCGTTCCCGCGCTGTAGAAGAAGCGGCCGAAGTAGCGGACGGGGGCCTTGCCGCGGCGGTTGCCCTTGCCGGTCGCGGGCCAATGCCCGGTCAGGGAATACTGGGAGAGACGGTTCTTCGCCGGTTGGTAGAATCGGCCGTCGGGTCCGACGACATTGATGCGGCAGGCCGTGGGCTTGCCGGTCGCGGCGTCGATGAATTTCAGCATCAGCGTGGCGGCGTCCTTGCCGTTGGCGAGCGCAGCCTTGCCGGGGTTGTTGAAGCCGGGCGGTGTGTGGATGTAGTCCTCGTCCTGTTGCTCGCGGTCGTGCCGGGTCTGGGCGGAGGCCGTGATGGCGAGGGATAGGAGGAAGACCGAGAGGGAGGAAAGGCGGAGCGGGTGGAGGCTCATGGGAGGGGAGGGTAGCGGGTTGGCGTGGAGTTGTCAGGCGTCTGGAAAGAAAACGGACCGCGGTCCGGGCTGCCGCGCGTTCAACGATGGCCCTTCTCACGGCTTGGGCAGCCTTGCGTGTGTTGACCGCGTTCTTAACCACAGCTTCCGTCGCAGTCCACTTCGACCTCTGCGAGGCCGATGGCGACAGGAATGTCGCTCCTCCTTGAGGGCGCCCGCGACCGGCGTCATTACCAGTCCGGCGAGGTATTGAATTCCATCGTCTTCCCGGAGACCGGATGCCGGAACTCGAGCGCCGCGGCATGCAGTTTCATCGGCGCATCTGTCGGGCCGAGGGTCTGCTGGTCGCCCGTCTTGCCGTCCGGCAGATAGAGAGGGTCTCCGTAGACAGGGATGCCGAGATGCCATAGATGGACGCGAATCTGGTTGGTGCGGCCGGTGAGCGGAGTGACTTTCAGCAGAGTCGTGCCGTCGTCGCTGCGTTCCACGACTTTGAATTCAGTCTGTGCGAGATGCCCGGAAGGGTCGATGACGCGGGCCCCGATATCGGTTGGGCAGCGACTGATGGGGGCGGCGCAGACGAAATGGTCATCCTTGGGCGCGCCTTGAACGCGGGCCAGGTAGGTCTTCTTCACCGTGCAGGTCTGAAACTGCGGTTGAAGTTTTCGCGCGAAGGCGCGGCTCTTGGCGCAGATGACGATGCCTGAGGTGTTGGCGTCGAGGCGATGTGCGGGCCGCACGTGGATCGGGGCGTAAATCTGATCGAGGAAGAACTGCAGCGTGTTGCGGTTGAAGCGGCCGCTCGGATGCATGGGCAACGGCGCGGGCTTGTTGAGGACGACGACGGCATCGTCTTCGTGGAGGATTTCGATCCTTGCGCAGACGTCCGGTTCCACGGTCTTGGGACTGACCAGGGTGAGAATCTGGCCGGCGTTCATGACGTCGTCGGGGGTTAGTTTGCGATCGCCGAGCAGCAGGCGGCCCTCGGAGCAGATCGTCAGCCAGTCCTCACGCGTATGGATGGTCTTCAACGCCTCCAGGAAATCGATGAGCTGGCGTCGATGAAACCTGCCGGTGACCTTGATGGGGCGGCGGTTCTCGTAGGCTTGGCTGCCGGGCAGGGGGGCGACGAGGTTGCGCAATGCCGTGTGGCGTTCTTTCAGCAGGGAAGCCATGGATTCCGCCTCGGTTTTGAAGCAATGCGGGCAGGATTTGCCGGGAACGTAGAGCTCGGAGGCCCGGTCTTCCCTCGACAGCACGGCTTGGCAGGCGAAGCAAGTGGCGGCGTCGGTTTCCTCGAGGTCGGGATTGAGGCCGACGCGTTGATCGAAGACGAAACAGTCGCCCTGATAGTGCGCGCCGCCGCATTCCTCGAAGTATTTCAGGATGCCGCCTTCGAGTTGGTAGACCTCTTTGAAGCCGGCCTTCTCCAGAAAGGGGGCGGCCTTCTCGCAGCGGATGCCGCCGGTGCAGAACGAAACCACCGGTCGCTCTTTCAATTCCTCGGGCAATTCGGCGACGGCGTCGGGGAATCGCCGGAACTCATCGAGCTTGATGGGGACGGCGTTGTCGAAGGTCCCCAGGTCGATTTCGTAGTCGTTGCGCGTGTCCAGCAGGGTGACGGGGCGGCCCTCGTCCAGCCAGGCTTTGAGCTCCTTGGCGGGCAGACGGCGCGAGGTCTTTACGCGGGGATCAATGCCGTCGACGCCGAAGGCGATGATCTCCTGCTTGAGTCGCACCAGCATACGGTTGAAAGGCTGGCGGTCGCTGAAACTTTCCTTGGTCTCGAGGTCGGCGAATTCGGGTTGCGCGCGAAGTTCGTTGACCAGCGCGTCGATCGCCTCGCGCGCCCCGGCGAGAAACAGGTTGATGCCCTCGGGGCTGAGCAGGATCGTGCCCTTCAATGCAAGCTCCCGGCAACGGTCGCGCAGGGCGAGACGACGGGGCTCCAGATCGTTCAGAGTGACGAACTTGTAGGCGGCGATGTTGACCACGGAATTCATTGTGCGAACGCGGATGAATACAGAATGCGGCGCCGGATGAAAGGCAATTTGGTCGGGGGGCGTGGTGGGCTGTCGCAACCTGAACCCTGAATTGCTATTCCTTGCCCACCGGGTGACATTTCTGTGAACGCGGATTGCATTCTTGCCGTTAACAGGGTGAGAATGACGGGGTTGAATCCGGGATCCAATGAATGGATCGCCGGAGATCGAATTTTCTATGCGCAAGACATTGAGAACGGGGATCGGATTGGCGGTTGCCTTGTTGTTGCCGGGAGGCGCGGCTGCGGCGGGCAAGGTGAGTTCAGCGGCGTTGGGCTCAGCCTATCAGCAGCAGGTGCGACAGCTTTTGCCGGTGGCGTGGTGGTCCTTCGAAGGGAACCGGGCGGACCTGGGCGATGTGGACGGCAAGATCGAGTTCGGCCGGCCGGGACCCACTTCGAAACAGTTCAAGTCGTTCACGGACGGGAATCTCGCCGCAGCCTTCGGCCCGGATTCGCGAGGCAAGGCGGCCGCGATCCGGGTGGAGGACCCGGGGCCGGGCAGCCAGTTCGACTTCGACAATGGCGATCCCATCACGATCGAAGCCTGGGTGAATCCGGCCAAGGAGTTGCGCAATGGTTCGACCATGTACGTCTTGGGCAAGGGACGCACTGGCAACCCCGGGCAGGCGGCTCACAATCAGAACTACGGATTCCGCGTCTTTCGCTCCGGCGATTCGGTTTTGCTCAGCTTTCTTTTTCGGAGTCGGACGGTCGGCGCGCACAAGAGCGACTGGCATCGGTGGGATTCGACAGAAGGTTTTTCCGTGGGGTCGGGGTGGCATCACATTGCGGTGACCTATGTTTTTGGCAAGCCGGACAGCGTTCGTGGCTACGTGGATGGCGAGCGGGTGAAGGGAGGCTGGAATCCCGCCTATGCCGGGGCTACGACGCAGCCGCCGATCGTGGATGACGATGAAATCTGGGTTGGCTCGTCGATGGGGCGGAGCGCGGGAGCGAGTTTCAACGGCCTGCTGGACGAGGTGGCCTTGTATCGTCGGGTCCTCAACGAGGAGCAATTGACGCAGCGGTATCCCATCGAGCCCTATGTTCCCAAGTTCACCAAGGGCGCGTTGAAGCCGGGCCGGGTGCGGGTGGAGATCGTGGAGAACCTGGGCAAGACCGGATCCTGGCCGAAACGCTTTGGCAAGCCGGCCCTGGCCTATGACGAGGATGCCTTCGGCTTCTTTCAAGCTCCCCAGAAATATACGGACACCGGGGTGCGCGACGCCTGGTCCAATCCCTATCTCCTGCGCGCCGCGACCCGCCTCACGCTGGCCGAGGGGGAACACGAATGGCTGCTTCGCGTGCGCGGCAAAGGGCGCCTGTGGCTGGACGACAAGGTGATTGCGGAGATCGACTACGGCAAGTTTGGCGGCGGCGCCCACAACGACGTTCATGAGAACATCGTGGTCGAGGGCGGGGAACTCCGTTATCTCGGCCCCGGCGACCGCGAGAAGCTCATTCAGGTCAAGGGGGACGGCAAGGAGCATCTGGTTGTTCTGGAAGTCGTCGCCGGCAATGGCCGCGTCCGCGCCACGCTGGGCGAGACCAGTCTGAGCGTCCGTCGGGAGAACGACAGTTTCGCCCTCTTGGCGCCGGGTGGGCGCGAGGTTCCCCTGACCGACCAGGGGTGGGAGTCCTATCGCCGCGAGCGTCTGGCCTTCTTTCAGGATTTGAACAGCCGGCGCCGGCAGGAATTGCGCGGCGCGGAGTCCGATTATTGGGAGAAGCGGCACGCTGCGGCCCGGTCGGAGGTGTCCCGCTTGGAGCCGCTCCGGCGCCACGGCATTGACGCCTTCCTTGAGTCTTCCTGGAGCAAAGCCAATGCGGAGGCGGCAAAGGCGGCGGGCGGGATCGATTTCACCACGCAGATACGTTCCATCCTCGGGGAGCAGTGCTATCGCTGTCATGACCAGAAATCCAAGGGCGGGCTTCGTCTCAGTTCGCGGGAAGCGGCGCTTCAGGGCGGTGATTCCGGGGAGCCCGCCATCGTTCCCGGCAAGCCTGAGGAAAGTCTGCTGGTCCGATTGATTCATCCTGATGCGGGCGACGACATCATGCCGCCCAAGGGCGAGCCGCTCTCAGTCAGGGAACGGAATCTGATCGAACGCTGGATACGCGAGGGCGCTTCCTACTCAAAGGTGGGCGGGACGATCAAACCGGCCGACCCCATCGACGATCTGGAATTTCTTCGTCGGGTCACGCTCGACACCGTGGGGGTGGTTCCCAGTCGCGGGGAAATTGAGGCCTTCCTGGCGGATTCCGCGACGGAACGGCGGGAGAAGGCAATCGATCGCTTGCTTGCCGACGACCGGTGGGCGGATCATTGGACGGCCTACTGGCAGGATGTGCTGGCCGAGAATCCCAACATCCTCAAGCCCAGCCTGAACAACTCCGGGCCCTTTCGTTTCTGGATTCACGAGGCCCTCTTGGACAACCTGCCGATGGACCGCTTTGTCTCGGAGTTGGTGATGATGCGGGGCAACGCCAAGGCGGGCGGACCGGCCGGCTTCGGTTTGGCGGCGCAGAATGACGTTCCCATGGCGGCCAAGGCCCACATCCTGGGAACCGCCTTCCTCGGGGTCGAAATGAAGTGCGCCCGTTGTCATGACGCCCCTTATCACGACTCCAAGCAGGAAGACCTCTTCCAATTGGCGGCGATGCTCAAGCGGGACCCGATCAAGCTGCCTGCCAGTTCCTCGGTGCCGGCCACCACTTTCGAAGGGCGCAAGCCGCTCATTGAAATCACCTTGAAGCCCGGTGCGACGGTGAAACCCGACTGGCCGGAGCCCTTTGCCGAGAGCTTTCTCGCCGACCTGGATGACGCCTTGGTGAGAACCAAGGGGGACAGCCGCGAGGAATTGGCGGCCATGATCACGTCGCCGCGCAACCAGCGCTTTCCCAAGGTGATCGTGAACCGGCTTTGGAAGCAGTTCATGGGAGCGGGCTTTGTGGATCCGGTCGACGACTGGGAGGCCTCCAAGCCGTCGCATCCGGAATTGTTGGACTGGTTGTCGCGGGAGTTTGTCGCCCATGGCTACGACCAGAAGCACATTGCCCGGTTGATCCTGAATTCCCGCGCCTATCAGCGGGAAGCCCGCGCCCATCATGCCGGAGCCAAGGCCGATTTTTCCGCGCCGGTCCGGCGGCGCATGACCGCGGAGCAGGTTGTGGATTCGCTGTTCTTTGTCGTCGGCAAACCCCTGCAATCCGAGGAACTCACCATGGACAACGACGGAACACAGAGCGCGAAGGCGATGATCAGCCTGGGGCATCCGCGGCGGGCCTGGGAGTTCACTTCCCTGTCCAATGAGCGCGACCGTCCCAGCCTGGCGATTCCCCAGGCGCAGGCGGTGGTGGATGTGCTCGAGAATTTTGGCTGGCGGCCTTCGAGGCAGGAGCCGAAAAGCGTTCGCGAGACCGATCCGAACATGCGGCAGCCCGCGGTCGTCTCGAACGGGTCCCTGGGCGTCTGGGTCACCACGCTGAGTGAGGATCACGCGTTGACCCGGTTGGCGCTGCGGCCCGAGCTGTCCCTGGATGAGTTGATCGACGGCGTGTTTCTGAGGGTTCTGACGCGTCGGCCGAACGAGGCGGAGCGCGCGACTTATGCGGAACTCCTCAGGGAGGGATTCGAGGGCCGGATTGTGCCGGAGGCGGAGCGCCCGCCCCGCATCCGGCGGGAGCCCCTCAAGCATGTCTCCTGGTCGAATCATCTTTCCGAAGAGGCGAACCGGATCAAGATTGAGTTGGAAAAGCGCGCCCGCGAAGGCGATCCGCCGACGGTCGCGTTGCGCTCAGCCTGGCGCGAACGGCTGGAGGACATGCTCTGGTCGTTGATGAATTCTCCCGAGTTTGTTTTTGTCCCCTGAATCAATCCATGAAGCCGATAGACGATTTGCGCATAATGAACCGACGACATTTTCTACAAACGGCTGGCGGCCTGGCCTTGGCCGGGGCGTCGGGAGCCGCCTGGGGACGGGAAACGGCGGCGGAAGCGATCCGTTTTCCCAAGGGCAAGGCTGAGCACTGCATCCACGTCTGGCTCGGCGGCGGCGCCGCGCAGGTGGACACCTGGGATCCGAAGCGACTCGGCGATGCCAAGGCCAAAAAGTCCGGCAGCTACTATCCATCGATCGAGACCGCCGTTCCCGGCGTGAAGGTGTGCGAACAACTGAAGCATTGCGCCAGGTCCATGGAATACATCACGGCTGTGCGGACGGTGAATCACGATGTGATCGATGAGCACGCCGCCGCGTCCAATCGGATGCACACGGGCCGCAATGTCAGCGGCACGACCGTTTATCCCTCGCTGGGATCCATTGTCGCGGCGGAGCGGGGCGCGGTCGCCGAGGGCGTCCCGGCCTATGTGGTCATCGGCTATCCGAATTTCTCCCGCGGGCCCGGGTTCCTGGGATCGAAGGCGGGGTTTCTGTATCTCCTCGACACTGATGCCGGACCGGCGGGGTTGAAACGGCCCGACGGCATAGACGGATCGCGACAATCGCGTCGTGAGGCCTTGTTGGCGCGGATGCGTTCCAGCGCGCGGGACCTGCGGGGCGAGGCCGCGGTGGCGGGTTATGACGACGCCCTGGAAGAGAGCCTGCGCCTTTCCGGGCCGAAGTTCATGGAAGTCTTCGATCTCAAGTCGGAGAAAGGCGACCTGCGCAACGCCTACGGCGGTGAGTTCGGTCAGCGGTGCCTGTTGGCGCGCAGGCTCATCCAACGGGGCGTCCGCTTCATTGAGGTCTCGCACAACATGAACTTCGTCAACGGGACGGGCTGGGACACCCATAACGCCGGTCAATTGAAGCAGCATCTGCTGATCCAGGAACTCGACCGGGCGATGGCCACCCTGATTGGCGACCTGAAGCGTCACGGCCTGCTCGAGAAAACCCTGATTGTCGTGAATACGGAATTTGGACGTCCTTCCGCATTTGATGGCGGCGGCGGCCGAGGGCATCAGGGAACCGCATTCTCCGTCGTCCTGGCCGGGGGCGGACTGAAGCATCAGGGCGCGTGGGGCGTGACGGATGACGAATGTAAGAAGGCGGTGCAGGATCCCTGCGGGGTCCCGGATCTGTTTGCCACCGTGCTGGCTGACCTGGGCATTGATCCGCGCAAGGAATTGTTCGATGGCGACCGTCCTGTCCCGATCACCGATCAGGGCACGCCGCTGGTGAAGTTGCTGGGGTGATTTATTGGGGGGATGCGGAATGCGCAGCAGTATTGATTTGGCCTCCGGGGTTGCTCATTCCGAATTCACTCCTGCCTCCAAGACCCTGAGACGACGGGCGCTGATCAAGGAGCGGCGACGTTCGTCTTCTGGAGGGGGCGCGGGTTGGGCGATTCGCGTCGCGCCAACGTTCCTCAGTGATACTCCTGAACGGTCCTGACCTCGTAGCCGTTCTTACGCAGGGCGGCAATGCCCTCGGCGACGGCCTTGGCGCTGCTGAGCGTGGTCATGATCGGGGTGTTCGTGTAGACCGCCGTGGTGCGAATCTTGACCTCGTCCGAGCGGGGCGTTTGGCCCGAGGGGGTGTTGATCACGAGTTGAAGCTCATTGTTCTTCAGCAGGTCCAGCGCGTTGGGGCGGCCCTCCGCGAGTTTCGGCAGTTTGCGCACGGTCAGCCCCGCTTCCTCCAGCGTCCGGGCGGTTCCGCTGGTCGAAACAATTTCAAATCCCAGGTCGGCGAACATTTTCCCCACTTCGGCCACGTGGGGTTTGTGCATGTCGCTGACGCTGATGAAGACGCTGCCGCCGTCCGGCAGGGCGGAACCGGCCGCCATCTGTGACTTGGCGTAGGCGATGCCCACATCCGGGTCGAGTCCCATGACCTCGCCGGTGGAGCGCATCTCGGGGGAGAGGAGGATGTCCTGCCCGTGAAAGCGGTTGAAGGGGAAGACCGATTCCTTGACCGCCCAATACTTCGGCCAGATTTCCTCGGTGAAGTCCAGTTCCTTGAGCGTCTTTCCGGCCATGACCTGGGCCGCCAGCTTGGCCAGCGGGCGGCCGATGGCCTTGCTGACGAATGGCACGGTGCGCGAGGCGCGCGGGTTGACTTCCAGCACGTAGACGACGTCATCCTTCACCGCGTACTGCACATTCATCAGGCCGATGACCTTCAATTCCCTGGCCATGGCGTGCGTGTATTCCCGCAGCGTTTGGATGGTCTTCTCGGACAGGGTATGCGGCGGCAGGACCATGGCCGCGTCGCCGGAATGCACGCCGGCGAACTCCACGTGCTCCAGCATGCCGCCGATCACGATCGTTCCTTCCTCCGGATTGTCGAACGCGCCGACGTCCGCGATGCAATCGACGTCGATCTCGGTGGCGTCCTCGAGAAACTTGTCGACCAGCACGGGACGTTCGGGAGAGGCTTCGACCGCGTAACGCATGTACTCGTGCAGTTCGGTGTCGGAATAGACGATCTGCATGGCGCGTCCGCCAAGGACGAAGGACGGGCGAACCAGGACGGGGTAGCCGAGTCGGTGGGCGTGTTCGATGGCCTCCTCCTCGTTGACCGCGAGTCCATTGGGTGGTTGCGGGATGTCGAGTTTGTCGAGCATGGCCGCGAAGAGTTTGCGGTCCTCGGCGAGTTCGATGCTCTGAGGCGAGGTGCCGATGATGTTGACGCCGTTCGACTGCAGGCCGAGCGCGAGATTGAGCGGTGTCTGGCCGCCGAACTGAGCGATGGCTCCCCAACAATTCTCGCGTTCGTAGATGTGAAGCACATCCTCCAGCGTCAGCGGTTCGAAGAAGAGCTTGTCGCTGGTGTCGTAGTCGGTGGAAACGGTCTCCGGATTGGAGTTGACCATGAGTGTTTCGAAGCCGTCCTCCTTCAAGGCAAACGCCGCGTGCACGCAACAGTAGTCGAATTCAATGCCCTGGCCGATGCGGTTGGGACCGCCGCCGAGGATCATCACCTTTTTCGTGTCCGTTGGCGAGATCTCGTCGTCGCCACGGTCGTAGGTGGAATAGTAGTAGGGAGTGTAGGCCTCGAATTCCGCGGCGCAGGTGTCGACCAGGCGATAGCTGGGGACGAGGCCGGCTGCCTTTCGCTCGGCGCGGATCTCGTCCTCGGTCTTGCCGGTCAGATGGGCGATCTGCTTGTCGGAGAAACCCAGGGATTTGGCTTTGGCTAAAAGTTCGTTGTCCATGATGCCGTCAGGATGAAAATAAACGGCGCGAAGTAAGCCTGAAAGCGGGGTGAGTGTCGAGCGATTTGGCGGGGGAATGACGAAAACCCCATGATTGCGGGAAGCCCGCCCTTGGAGCGTCGAGCATTGCTCGGCTTTCGCACGGGTCGGAGACCAATGCCGAGCAATGCTCGGCGCTCCGGAAATGCCGCCGCAGGATTGCTGCCGCAGGATTGCTGCCGCAGGATTGCTGCCGCGCTGTCGGGCGCGTCAGTTCAACTCGGCAACGGCGCGCCCACATTGATCCCGTGTTTCAGGCAGTATTGGGCATTCCGGGTGTACTTTTCCGCCATGGCGGGCAGGGAGGCGACCTCCTCGTCCGTCAATTCGCGCACGACCTTGCCCGGTGATCCGAGAACGAGCGAACGGGGGGGGATCTTGCGGCCCATGGGAACCAGGGTGTTGGCGCCGATGATGCAGTTTTCGCCGATGACCGCGCCGTCGAGAAGAGTGGAGCCCATGCCGATGAGGCACTCGTCGCCCACCGTGCAGGCATGCACCAGCGCGCTGTGCCCGACGGTGACCCGATCGCCGATGAGGCAGGGGAACTTGTCGGCGAGGTGGAGGACGGCGTTGTCCTGGATATTGGAGTCTGCGCCCACGACGATGCGATTGATATCGCCGCGAAGGACGGCGTTATACCAGATGTTGGCTCGGTCTCCGAGGGTGACGTCGCCAACGACGACCGCGCCTTGGGCGATGTAGACATCGGTTCCGAGGGTTGGCCCTTTGCGGAGGAAGGCGTCCAGTTGTTCGGTCACGTCATTCATGTGTTCGGTTAAACGTGGAGGTTCGCCCGTTCGCAAACAAAATAGGAAAAGAAAAACGCCGCCCATCTCAGGGGAGGGACGGACGGCGTCGCGTCGCCAGACACGCAGGCTTGCGCCTGTTTCTACCGAGGGGGATTAACGTCGTCCATGTCCGCGGCCGTGGCCGCGTCCGGGGTGATAGCCGTGACGGTGGTGGCTGTAGCCGCGATGTCCGCCGCCAATGCCGATGTGCAAGCTGAAGCCGGAGCGAACCGGGGCGAAGACGGGTCGCCGAACCACAACCGGAGTCGGGCAGACGACCGGAGTGTGGCGAACCACGACCGGGGCGGGTTGATAGACAACGGGCGCCTGCTCATAGACGACGGTGGCGGGTTGGTAGACCACGCGCCGTTGGACGACGACCGGTTGTTGAACCACGACCGGCGCGGGTTGTTGAACCACGACGGGTTGTTGCACGACGACCGGCGCGGCCTGGTAGGCCGGCGAGGTGTAGGTCGTGGTGGTGGTTTGGGAGTAGACCGGAGCGCTGCGGTGGTGATGAATGGTCTTGGCCAGGACGGCGCCGGCGACGACGCCGGTGAGCACTTTGCCTGCGGTGGCCCATTCCTTGTCCCCGGCCCGGGCCGGTTGAGTTCCGGCCGCTGTGATGGCGACCGCTGTCAGTAGTAAAATTGTCTTTTTCATGTTGAACCTTTCGGTTTACGTCGTTCGCAAAGTTCGACGGCGGCCCCGGCGCGGCGTATTCAACAAAGCAGCAATTCGAATCCTGTTCATGAGCGCTTCTGACGATTCTGCGACGCCGTCCTCTCCGGAGACACCACCGGAAGGAAAACGCAGACGAATTCCGCGGTCCTTCAAGGAACTCACCCCCTGCAATCATTTCAACCCGCGCACGTTTTTCCATGAGATGGTGTGGAAGGCCTGGTTGACGCGGAGGCACGGCGAACATCTGGAGCCGGAATTTCCGGACATTCGGGACGGTCAGGTCGCCATCACCTGGATCGGGCACGCGTCCTTTCTCGTGCAGCACACCGACCTGAATGTGCTGATCGACCCGAACTTCGCCAACTGGTTGTTCCTTTTGAAACGCATCAAGCGCGCGGGGATGAAAATTCAGCACCTGCCCCCGATCGACCTGGTGCTCCTGACCCATGCGCATTTCGATCACTTTCACAAGCCGACGCTGAAGAAGCTGCCGTCGCCGAAGGTCGGCGTCATGCCATGGGGAATGGCGGACCTGGCGCGCGGGTTGGGGTTCCAGGAGATCGTCGAGCTGAAGTGGTGGGAGAGCTACAATCATGGCGACTGGAAGGTGACGCTGACTCCGAGCAAGCATTGGGGCGCCCGGACCATCCGGGACACGCATCGCGGCTATGGCGGCTTTGTGCTGGAACACCAGGGGCAGACCATTTACCACGCTGGCGACAGCGCTTACTTCGACGGTTTCAAGGAGATAGGGGAACGGTTGTCTCCCGAGATTGCGTTGCTGCCCATCGGCGCCTACTACCCCGATTCCTTCCGCACCACGCACATGGGGCCGGACGACGCCGTCAAGGTGTTCAAGGACCTGCAATCCAAGTGGCTCGTCCCGATGCACTATGGGGCTTTCAAGTTGTCGTTCGAGGAAATGGACGAGCCGCCGCGGTGGTTGAAGAAACTCGCCCACGCTGCGGGCATCTCGGGAAGTCTCAAGATGCTGGAGGAAGGCGTGCCGGAGGTGTTTGAGTGAGGGGGACGGAGGTCTCTAAGCCGCGTAGCGGCGCCACGTGAATAGCCGTGGTCGAAGGCGCGCCGCACCGAGGCCACGGTCGCAGATAACAAGAGACCCGAGCCACGTCAGCGGCGACGCCAAACCCGACCCAGGATCCGGGAGCGTTCACCGCGTCTTGGAGGGACAAGGACGACATCACCGAATATATCAAGAGCCAGGAGGAACATCATCGGACGGTCACGTTCGAAGAAGAATACCGTGCATTGTTGATGAAGGCGGGGATCGATCTTGATGAACGGTATTTGTTGTGACGCGCCGCGGTTATCGGAAAGCAGCGTTTCAAAAAAATTCGTTTTCATCGGCGGCGCCAAGGGTCATTCTTTCAGCCTATTTTCAAAATCAAATCATGAAGAATTACACCAATTTCATCGGCGGCGAGTGGGTTGCGGCCAAGTCGGGCGGAACCTTTCAGAATATCAATCCGGCGGATACCCGCGAGACCGTTGCGGAGTACGCCGCCGGGGAGGCGGAAGACGCCGCCGCCGCGATCGAGGCGGCGCAGGCGGCGTTTGCGGGGTGGTCGGGCATGACGCCTGTGGCGCGCGGACGCGTTTTGAGCAAGACGGCCGAGATTCTGGCGACGCGCAAGCAGGAGTTGACCGAGTTGCTCACCGCGGAAGAGGGGAAGACCCTCTTTGAGAGCGGACTCGAGGTCGGGCGCGCGATCGACATCTTCCGTTTTTTTGGCGGCAACAGTTACACGATCGGCGGGCAGACCTTTCCGCACGACATGCCGAACATCCTGATGTACACCACGCGCCAGCCTCTGGGTGTTGTGGGGCTCATCACGCCGTGGAATTTTCCGATTGCGATTCCCGCCTGGAAACTGGCGCCGGCCCTTGTGTCAGGGAATACGGTCGTGCTCAAGCCCGCCTCGCAGGCTCCGGCTCTCTGTTTCGAGGTAGCCAAGGCGTTGGACGAGGCGGGACTGCCGAAGGGCGTCTTGAACGTGGTTTCCGGATCCGGCAGCAAGGTCGGCAACGAGATTGCGACGAACGACGCGGTCAAGGCTGTTTCCTTCACGGGGTCCTATGCGATCGGCCAACAGATCTACCAGCAGATCGCCGAGCGCATGGCGCGGCCGCAGATGGAAATGGGCGGCAAGAATCCGACCATCGTTCTCGCGGACGCCGATCTCGACCTGGCTGCGCAATTGACAGCCGTGGCCGGATTCGGGCTGACCGGACAGGCCTGCACGGCGACCAGCCGCGCGATCGTGGAGAAGAGCGTGGTGGCTGAGTTCACCGAAAAACTCGTCGCCAAGGCCAAGGCGATCAAGGTCGGCAATGGCGCGCACGAGGGCGTCAACATGGGGCCGGCGGTGAACAAGCAGGAGTTCGAGGGCAACCTCGAATACATCAAGATTGCGCAGGAAGAGGGCGCGAAAGTGGTCTGCGGCGGCAATGCCCTGACCGAGGGCGATCTGGCCCACGGGTATTACCTGGAGCCGACGGTTATTGGCGGCGTTACGCCGGACATGCGCATCGCGCAGGAGGAGGTCTTCGGGCCGGTCGTGGCCGTCATTGCCGTTGAGGACTACGACGAGGCCATCGAGGTGGCGAACAAGGTGGAATTCGGTTTATCCGCCTCGATCGTGACGAAGGATTACAAGAAGGCGATGCAATACACCAATCGCATTGAGGCCGGCGTGGTGAAAGTGAACCAGATCTCCACCGGTTTGGCTCTGAACGTGCCCTTCGGCGGCGTGAAGCACTCGAGCAGCGATTCCTTCAAGGAACAGGGCCCCGGAGCCATCGATTTCTACACCAAGATCAAGACCGTTTACCTGGATTATTCGGCGTAGGCTGGGATGCTCGGGGTGACGCGGTTCATCCTTGTGGCGTCATCTCAGAATGAGCCTCCTCACGTCGGCTGCTACGAAGTAAAACGATGTTTGTGATTGCGGCGATACATGCAGGTCATGACTCGGCGCGAACGCCACGCAACACCCAACACGATCCAAATGCACAAACTCTGCAGATTCAATCGAGGCGGCGGCCGCCCTCAGGTGGGCGTCATCAATGAACTGGGCGCGGTCTTTGACCTCAGCTATGCCGGTTTCTCCACGCTGACCGAAATCCTGGAAGCCAAGGATCCGGTCGCCAAGCTGGGTGAGGCTCTCGGCGACGACAACCTGCCGTCGTATCCGCTGGCTGAGGTCACGTTGTTTTCCCCGATTGAAGGCCAGGAGGTCTGGGCGGCTGGTGTGACCTATCTGCGCAGCAAATCGGCGCGCATGGAGGAGTCCGATTTCAGCGCGACGGCTTATGACCGGGTCTACGACGCCGAGCGCCCGGAATTGTTCTTCAAATCCATGCCGGGCAAGGTGGTTGATCCGGGCGGCGAGGTCGGCATCCGCGCGGACGCCGGGTGGAATGTGCCGGAGCCGGAGTTGACCCTGGTCTTCAACTCGAAGAAGGAACTGGTCGGGTGTTCGATTGGCAACGACATGAGTTCCCGCGACATCGAGGGCGAGAACCTGCTCTATCTGCCGCAGGCCAAGGTCTACGACAAGTCCTGCGCGGTCGGGCCGTGCATCGTGTTGGGCGCGTCGGAGTCGGAGGTTCGCGAATGGACGATTGGCGTGACGATCGACCGCGGCGGTGAAACCGCGTTCGAAGGCGAGACATCCATTGGGCAGATCAAGCGTTCCTTCGCTGAGTTGGGCGACTTCCTCTGGCGCAGTCAGAGCTTTCCCGATGGGGTCGCCTTGATGACCGGAACGGGCGTCGTTCCCGGTGAGGATTTCACCCTGGCTGCGGGCGATGTGGTCCGGATCCACATCTCAGGCATCGGTGTATTGGAGAATACCGTGGCGGTGGTTTGAACCTGCATGGGAGCGCGGAGCAATGCTCGGCATCGCCAGTCCGTGCCGGGCCATGCCCGGCGAACCGTGGCGCGCCTTCTTGACCAGGCGCGCTCGTGAGCAAATGAACCCATGATGAAACGCCTTCCCGTATCCTCAGCATTCCTGACTTCGCTGCTGACGCTGCTCGCTGTTGTCACCGGGCTTGGGCAACCGGAATCTCCCAAAGCTCATCCGGGGTTCGTTGGCCGACTTGCGTCTCCGGAGATCGTTGTGGGACTTCGAGAGCAATTGGGGTTGAGCCGGGAACAAGTTGATCGTATTCACCGCCTTCACGAGAACTTTGTGCTCGACAAGGCATTGGCGGAGACTGAAGGGAAGTAGGCCTTGCGGACCGCGGGTCTGTGACCCGCAGCAACCATGCAACCTCCGTCGGTTTGGGGCTGGAGGGACGCGTTCCGCATCCCGTGGGCGCTGCGGCTCACAGAGGCCGCGGTCCGGCGGCGGATTGCGAATTGGCCTGACTCGCACGGTTGTTGGCCGCATGATGCCAGGCCATGAGATTAGCGACTTTTCGTCTTATTCCTGCCTGGGTTGCGTTCATCCTCCTTGTGGCGTTCGGCGGCCTTTCCGCCGCCGCCAAACCCAACATCCTTCTGGTCCTGCTAGATGACTCCGGTTGGACGGATTTCGGTTGCTACGGAAGTCGCATCGACACCCCGAACATCGACCGGCTCGCCTCACAAGGCATGCGGTTCACGGATTGTCATTCCGCCGCGCCGAATTGTTCGCCTTCGCGCGTAGGATTGCTGACCGGGCGCACGCCTTCGCGGGCCGGCGTCTACAGCTACCTCCCTCCCGACCATGTCATGCATCTTTCGGAATCCGAGGTGACCGTCGCTGAAATACTGAAGCGGCAGGGCTATGCGACGGGGCATTTCGGCAAGTGGCACGTGACCAATCTGGACTCCGATCAACCGCAGCCGAAAGACCACGGGTTTGACCATTCCCTGGGCACGGACAACAACGCGTCGCCGAGTCACAAGGACCCCGTGAACTTCATTCGGAACGGCAAGCCAGTGGGAAAGGTTGAAGGCTACTCCTGCCAGATCGTCGTCGATGAGACGATGGGGTTGTTGGCCGAACGCGAGCGGGGGGATGATGAGCAACCCTGGCTCGCCTGTGCCTGGTTCCACGAACCTCATACTCCAATTGCCTCACCGCTGGATCTGGTTCGGAAATACGAGGAGAGATTCCCGAAGCTCAGTCGGAAACACGCAACCTATTACGCCAACATCGAGAACGTGGATCGCGCGGTCGGAAGGTTGCTGAAGATGTTGGACGAGGCCGGCGAGACCGATGAAACCTTCGTCTTCCTGACCTCGGACAACGGCCCGTTGAATGAGTTTTCCAAGGTCGGGTTGCGCGGCAGGAAATCGCACGTCTGGGAGGGCGGGCATCGCGTTCCGGGCATCTTTCGCTGGCCGGGGAAGATCGCGCCCGGGGCGACCAATCAAACGCCCATCAGCGGCGTCGATTTTTTGCCGACGGTTTGCGAGGTCGTTGGCGCCGATTTGCCGCCCAATCGCGTCCTCGATGGAACGAGCATTCTGCCCTTGCTGCGCGGGGGGGCGTTTGAGCGTGAACGGCCGTTGTTCTGGTTTTTCTATCGCGTCGAGCCGGCCGCGGCGATGCGGGTCGGAGACTGGGTGATGGTGGCGCAGATGGATGACAACCGGCGAAAGAAGACGCATCCGCTGACGGCCCCGGATATGCCGGCGATCAAGCGCGATGGATTGACCGGTTTCGAACTCTACAACCTCAAGCGCGATCTCGCTCAGACAAGTGAGCTGGGCGGAATCGAGGTCGAGCGCTTCAACCGGATGAAGCAACGCCTGATCGCCTATCACAAGGAGGTCGTGGAGGAGGGCGTGTATTGGGAGATTCCGGAAAACTACGGGAAGAAGAAGACGAAGAAGAAGTGAGGGGATGGCTGGCTGGGCTGCAATGCGGAATGACCTGGGTTTTCGGGCGTGCCGTCTGAACGTGGCATGGCAATGCCGCGACCGCTGTGCTGGCATGGGAATGAAGACAATGGAATCGTGCATGGGATTCCCTTGTCTCTATTCCCGTGTCGTGTGTTTTCGTGGCAACGCGCGCACCTGACCCATGGGCGAGTTTCGTCGCATCCTGGTCCTGAGCGATGTCCACTACGCCTGTGAGGCGGAGGCGGCGCGCGGTGAGTTCGAGATCGAGGCGGTGAAGCATCCGGTTGCGCGGGCCTGGGTTACGGCGTGGATGCGCTTGATCTGGATGCGTCGGCCGGGACCGCAGAATGGCTTGCTGGAGCGATTTCTTCATGTTGCAGGCGACGCCGACCTGGTCGTCGCGAATGGGGATCACACGGTCAATTCGGCGTTTGTCGGGCTGAGCGATCCGGCGAGCCTGGAAAGCGCGCGAATCTGCCTGGACAAGCTGCGGCGGCGCTTCGGCGACGCCTTGTGCGCGACCATTGGCGACCATGAGTTGGGCAAGAATGGCTTTGCGGTGGAATGCGGAGGCATGCGCCTGGAAAGCTTTCATCTGGCCCGGGAGAGCCTTGGCTTGAAGCCGGTCTGGCGAACGGACCTGGGCGCCTATTCGGTGATTGGGGTGACCTCGTCGCTGCTCGCGCTGTCGTTGTATGAAGCGGAGTTGCGCGTCGATGAGGCGGGGGAGTGGCGACGCTTGGCGAGGGAGCATGCGGAGGAGGTGGTGGCGACGTTTCGGGGCGTGGCGAAAGATCGTCGGATCCTGTTGTTCTGCCACGATCCCTCGGCCTTGCCATTTCTCAGGGAGTTGCCAGGGATTCGCGATGAGATGGGCCGAATCGAGGCGACGGTCATCGGCCATCTGCACTCTGGTTCGATATTTGAAATGGCCGGCTGTTTGGCGGGGGTTCCCAAACTGCCGCTGCCCGGCGCGGCTTTACGACGCATCAACGCCGGCCTGAATCGCGCGCGGGTCTGGCGGGCGTTTCGCACAAGGTTTTGTCCCTGCTTAGCGGGAATCCAGTTGTTGGGCGATGGCGGCTTTCTGGAAATTGAGTTGGACGAAGAGGGCCAGACGCCGGCCACGTTTCACACCCACGCCTGGAAACGGGATTGGTAAACCAGGGAGCGGCGACATTCCTTCGCCGTCGGCCCGGAACGGGGCGAATACAGCCTCTCGGCGAAACGCCGCCGCTTTGACTCGATTGACGACCCCGCTTCACTTCGTCCTCTGCGAGGCCGACGGCGACAAGAATGTCGTCGCTCCTTGCGTCTCCCGTCTCGACGCACGGGACGGTTGTTGGCATGCTCCCGCCGTGGGTATTTCGGCCAAACAATTTGAGCAGCTTCAGCAGCGCGCCTCCGGAAAGCGGCGCGGGGCTGAGGCTGCCATGAACGCTCCCGCCTCGGCCGGGGACAAATCCCCGCAGATTCTGCTGGGCATTGATCCCTCGTTGCGCGGGACGGGCTTTGGGTTCATCCGGACGACGACGCCGCAGGCGACCGCCTTGGGCCACGGCACAATCAAATGTCCCGCAGATTGGCGGAAGTCGCGGTGCCTGGCGTTGATTGCGCGGACCCTGCGGGAGCGGATCGAAGAGTTTCAGCCGTCGGTCTGCGTGATTGAGGGCTTGTTCTACGCGCAGAATTTCAAGACGGCCCTGACGATGGGCGAGGCCCGGGGCGCGGCCCTGGTTGCGGCGGCCGAGGCGGGTTTGGAAATCTACGAGATTGCGCCGCGCAAGGTGAAACAGGCGATTGTGGGTTTTGGCGCGGCGCAAAAGGAAGCGGTAGGCCGCATGGTGCAGCGGATGTTGGGGCTCGAGGATCAGCCGGAGCCCGATGCCGCGGACGCGCTGGCATTGGCGTTGACCCATGCGCAGACAAATCCCCGCAATCCCCTGACAGTGCTCAAGAAAGTATGATTTCGTTTATTCGTGGAGAATTGGTGGAGGCGTTGCCTTCGGTGGCGGTCGTTGACGTGGGCGGCGTGGGCTATGAGGCGCTGATCCCGTTGTCGTCATTCGACAAGTTGCCGCAGTTGGGTGAGGAAGTGCAGTTGCTGACGCACCTGGCGGTGCGGGAAGACGCCCACACGCTGTATGGTTTCATCACGGCGGCGGAGCGGGAGATCTTCCGGTTGCTGATCGGGGCGGTCAGCGGCATCGGGCCGAAGATCGCCCTGAATGTCTTGAGCGGCATGAGCATGGAATCCTTTCGCGCCGCAGTGTCCGCGGGGGACGACAAGTCGTTGGCCAAGATTTCCGGCATCGGCAAGAAGACCGCGCAGCGCATCGTGGTGGAGTTGAAGGACAAGATCGGCAAGACCACGGCGGTCGTCGCCAAGCCGGGCGAGGGGGGCTTGGCTGCGGTGGCTGATGAACAAAAACTGAACGATGCGGTCATGGCGTTGGCGGCGCTGGGCTTCAAACCGGGGGAGGCCACGGAATCCGTCAAGGCGGCTCAGGCCATGTTGGGAGCTGACGCGGCGGTCGAGGATCTGGTCCGGGCCGCCTTGAAAAAGTAGAACGGCAATCGGTCATGGCGGAAACACCGGCGAATTCTGAATCCGAGCCCGCCCCCAAGGTGGTCGTGCCAAAGCAGGCTGACTGGAAGGGGCGACTGGCGGCCTCGGCGATTTATTGGACGATTCGCGTGGTGTCTTGGACCATCCGTTTTCGCTTCGACGAGGATTCGGAGTTCCTGAAGCGGGAGCCGCGCGGCCCGGTTGTTTTCTGTGTCTGGCACAATCGGCTGTTCCTGTCGCCGGTCGTTTACGAGAAATGGCAGAAACGATTGGGGATGAAGCGTCGCATCGCCGGATTGGTCAGCGCCAGTCGCGACGGTGGGATGCTGGCTGCTGTTTTTGAGAAGTTTGGCCTGACGGCAGTGCGTGGTTCCAGCAGTCGGCGTGGCGCGCAGGCCCTGCTGGAGATGACCTCGAAGGCCGAGGATGGATATGATCTTTCGGTCACCCCGGACGGACCGCGCGGCCCCTGCTACACCGTGCAACATGGCGTGGTGTCCCTCTCGCAGGTCACCGGCAATCCCGTATTGCCGGTGTCCTTCAAGATCGGGTGGAAGATTTCGCTCGGCAGCTGGGACCGCTTCCAGATCCCGCTGCCGTTTTCGCGCTGTGACATCAGGGTCGGCGAATTGCTGCAGGTCGGGCGCGACGTTTCCAGGGAGGAGCGCGAGCAGGTGCGGCGGGAATTGGAGCGTCGGATGCAGGCGATCACGGAAGACTAGGGAAAGCTCCCAAACTCCAAGCTCCAAATCCCAAACACGCGAGTCGCGAATTTGTGTGAGAAGTAGTTCTTGGTCGATTGCTGTCGCCGAGAACGCTTTTTGCGATTTGGGGCTTCGGCATGGCGCGTTGTATTGCCTTGGGGGTGTAGTCGTCGAATATCGATATCGAATGTAATTGTGGCGCCGACTTCTCCTCGCTTGATCCGATTTGAATGCCGGTGGCAGTATGGCGTCCATGAATGACATGAATCGTCGTGAATTTGTCCGGACGTCGGCCGTTGGTTTGGCGGCTGCTATCCCATTCAGGGCCGCAGTCGCCCAAGGCAAGGGCGGGGGATACGAAACCCTTTTTGATGGGAAGACCCTCAAGGGGTGGCACACCAATCCCAAGAAAATCGGACATGGCACGGGCGGACAGTGGCGGGTCGTGGACGGGATCATCACCGGGGAGCAGGACCCGCCCGGATCGGGCAATGGCGGGCTGCTGTTGACGGACCGCAAGTTTGCCGACTTTGATCTCAAGCTGGACTTGAACTGCGACTGGGGCCCGGACAGTGGGGTCTTTTTCCGCTGCACTGAGCAGGGTGCGGGATTCCAGATGTATGTGGATTACCATGATCGCGGGAACGTCGGCCACCTGCGCGGCGAAATGCCGGGATCCTTTGCCATGATGCCCTTCAAGATCTTTGGCGAAACCGATGACGACGGGAAACTGACGGACCTGCGCATGGGGCCGGATCCGCGCAAGGCGAAGTGGCCGGAGGGCGTCTACAAGCGCATCTGCACGCCGGAGGAATGGCGCAAGGTCTGGAAGATCAATGACTGGAACAGCGCTCGCATTCGGTGTGTCGGCAAGTATCCTCGCGTGAAGGTCTGGATCAATGACCTGTTGGTGGCGGATTGGGACGGAGCGACCTCCACCTTGCCGGGTTACGACAAGGAGCGGGTTTATGGAATACTGGGCCGCGCCGGCTCGATCGGACTGCAGGTGCACGGTGGCAAGGCCTGGCCCAAAGGCGCGCAGTGCAGGTGGCGCAATATTCAGGTGAAGGAATTGTGATTTTGAGCAAGAGCAGATTGGCTATGAGAATGATATCGAGCAAGTGGTTGGCTGGCGCGGCTTTGTGGGTTGCGATTGCATCCCTGTCAGCCCAGGAGTTGCCGGCTCCCACCGGTTCGTCCAGCATCCTGCCGGAAGGCGCTGTGTTGGAGGAAATCTGGAACCAGGGCGAATTCACCGAGGGCGTCGCGGTTGGGCCGGACGGAAAGATCTATTTCAGTGACATTGCCCGCTCGCCGGCGCAACCCGGGCGGATCTACCGCTTCGATCCGGCTTCCGGCGCGACGAGCATTCATTGCGCCGACAGCGGCAAGAGCAACGGTTTGATGTTTGATCGCGAAGGGCGTCTGATCGCCTGCTGCGGCGCGAACAACGGACGCATGGCGCTTTGCGAGATCAGGCCCAATGGCGAGGTCGTCGAGCTGGTCAACAACTTCGAGGGCAAGCGGCTGTTGTCGCCGAACGACCTGGTGATTCATCCTGACGGCTCCATCTACTTCAGTGATCCGCGGTATGTGGGGCAGGAGCCGATCGAGTTGGACCAGATGAGCGTTTATCATTTTGTTCCTTCGACCGGGGAACTGACGCGCGTCACAACCGAGGACGTGATCGAGAAACCCAATGGCGTTCATCTCTCGCCGGATTATGGGACCCTGTATGTCGCCGAGACAAACAACGGCACGCAGGACGTGAGTTCAGCGGATGCGAACACGCGAATGGGGCTGATGCGTTTGAACGCCTTCAGGATCAAGAAGGACGGAACGCTCGGACGCAAGAGGGTCGTCACCGCCTTTGGCACGGAGGTCGGCATCGATGGCATGGCCGTCGATGTGAAAGGCCACATCTACGCGGCGGTGCGTGTTTCCTATCGGCACGGAATCGGGGTCTTCACCTCCCGAGGCACGGAGAAGGCGTTTATCCCGACCAAGGACCTGCCGACGAATTGCTGCTTCGGCATCGGTAAGGAATCCTCCACGCTGTATGTGACCGCCGGCGGCGGGTTGTATCGGATCCGCTTGAAGGTGGATGGCTTTCATCCCGCGACGGCGCCGATCAACCCGGACCGCATTCGATGAAACTCGCTGACAAGATTGCCTTGGTGACCGGCGGCGGTCGGGGGATAGGCTTGGGTTGCGCCCTGGAACTGGCCCGCGCCGGGGCTGACATCGTTCTGAATGACCGGCCGGGAAGTCCGGATTTGGCGGAAGCAGCGGCGGAGGTTCGCTCGCTTGGCCGGAAGTGCGAAGCGGTCGAGGCCGATGCCCATTCGCGCGAAGGCTGTGAAGCGTTGTTGGCGAAGGCGTTGGCGGCGTTTGGGCGCGTCGATATCCTGGTCAGCAATCCGGCGGTCAGCATCCGCTGCGATTTCCTCGATTATGAACCGGAGGTTTTTGAAAAGATCATTAAAGGCACGTTGATTGCGGGGTTCCACATCTCGCAGTTGGTTGGGCGACACCTGGTGGCGCGGGGAGGGGGAGGCAAGATCGTCTTCATCTCCAGCGTGCATGCGGATCGTCCTTATGGCCGCAGCGCGGCCTACAACGCCGCCAAGACGGGCCTGAATCACATGGCGCGGACAATCGCTGCCGAGTTGATCCGCCACAAGATCAACGTCAACACGATCGAACCCGGCTGGATCGACACCCCGGGCGAACGCGGAACCTTCGGCGACGAGATGATCGCGCGTGAGGAGAAGAAGCTGCCCTGGGGGCGAATCGGCACGCCCGAGGACATCGGCAAGGCGGCGGCGTTCCTTTGCTCGGATAACGCCGATTACATCACCGGAACCGTGCTGCGCGTGGACGGGGGCTTCGTCCTCCGCGACAGCATGGTGGAGGAACTGCTGACGGATCCGGGCAAGGAAGATTGAGGAGATTAACTACGGAATACGCGGAAGACACGGAAGGGATTGGTTTTCGGTGTGAAGGGACGGGCGCACAGAGCACAGAGTTTCAACCCTGTGAATCTCGATCAAGAAAGCTGGGCGGCCTGAAAGGCCGCGTGAGGCGAACGTTTCATGATCGCGGTCGGACTTTCAGCCCGAATTCTCCTTTGCGCCATGAACACAGGGTTGAAACCCTGTGCTTTGTGCGGTGGGGCCTTCAGCCCCGAGAGACCGGTCGCCATGCATTCGTCCCAGCGAATGGACGGTGATAAGTTCGTTAACACAAACCGGGGGTAGAACAAGTCTGTCGCGTCCTCGGATTGCCCCTCGGGTTTCAATTTCGTGTCTTCCGCGTATTCCGTAATTCCCTCCCCTCAAAGTTCCAGCGGGAACTTCGTCAATCGTTCCACCCCGTCCGCAGTCACGAGATAGTTCTGTTCCAAACGGATGCCGGCCTTGAGTTCCTCCGAGTAGAGCCCGGGTTCGGCGGTGAAGACATCGCCCTCCTGAAAGCCGTCGTCCCAGTTGGAATTCAGGTGAGGGGCTTCGTGGGGATAGAGCCCGATGCCGTGGCCAAGGTGATGGAAGAAAGCGCCATTCTTCCAGTGGTCCAACTTCTCCCGAGCGTCGTAAAACAACTGCTTCGCGGAGACGCCGGGCCTCACGGTCCTCTCAACCATGTCCAGGACTTCGACGATCGCCTTCCAAGCGGATAACTGTTTGTCGGAGGGCTTGCCGTTGACGGCGAAGGTGCGGCAGTTGTCGGCGTAGTAGCCGCGGTAGCAGGGGCCGAGGTCGAGAATGTAGAGCTCGCCGTCGCCGGCCTTGACGTCCTTGCGCGGCGGGCCGCCGGGGGAGTTGCACTGGTAGTCGTTGCCGGTGGCGAGGATCATCTCGCCCGCGGCTTCGACAGCGGCGGATTGCAGTTCGTTGAAGACGCGCAGTTCGCTGACGCCGGGTTCGATGATCTCCCTTGCGCGGGCATACATGGCCTCCGTGCAAGCGATGGCGTGGCGGATCATCTCCAGTTCGTCGGGATCCTTCCTGCGTCGCAGGCGGAGCAGGTCGGGCTCGATGTCGGTGACCGATTTGTCGCGCTTGATTTCAAGGGCGTTGCGGACGAGCGAATCGCCGGCCGCGAAGTCGACGGCGATGGAGTCGGGCTGGCTGAAGCGACCGAAGGAGCCTTGGAGTTTCTCGGCGGCGGCGAGTTCCTGGTCCTGTCGCAGGGTGCAGAGCTTCTGGGCCTCATAGGTGACGCAGCGGTCGGCTTCCGCGTTGTCCGGTTCCTTGTTCGGCGCAACCAGGGTGCTGGTGCCGTCGGCGTCGAGGGCGACCATGGCGGTCATCAAGCGGTGGGGACGAAAGCCGGTGAGATACTGGACGTTCTCCGGTTTGGTGACGATCGCCCGACCGACGCCGTCCTCCTGCATGATATCCAGGAGACGGCGTTGGCGACGGCGGCAGAACTCGGGGGAAAGCTGGGGCAGGGACATCGACGCGCAATGTCGAACCGGTTGCCGGCGCGGTCAAGAAAGGATCTCGTGGATCGGTTCGCCGAAATCGATTTCCAGCCGTTTGTGTCCGGGGACTTCGAGACGTCGGGGATCGAGGCCGAGTTGGTGGAGCACGGTGGCGTGGATGTCGGTGACGTAGTGGCGATTCTCGACGGCGTGAAAGCCGAGATCATCGGTCGCGCCGTGCGTGACGCCGCCCTTGACGCCGCCGCCGGCGAGCCAGACGGAAAAACCATAGGGATGATGATCGCGGCCGTCGGACTTCTCCGCGCCGGGCGTGCGGCCGAACTCCGTTGCCCAGACAACCAGGGTGTCTTCCAACATCCCGCGTTGCTTGAGGTCCTTTAGCAGGCCGGCGATGGGTTTGTCGACCTGCCCGGTCCGGGTGGTGTGGTTCTGCTTCAGCTTGGTGTGGGCGTCCCAGCCATCGTGGTAGATCTGCACGAAGCGGGTTCCGCGTTCGACCAGTCGTCGGGCGGCGAGGCATTGTTCGCCGAAGGTCTTGGTCTCCTTCTGGTCGAGGCCGTAGAGCTGCCGCGTGGATTCGCCTTCGTCCTTCATGGCGACGACCTCGGGCACGGCCATTTGCATCCGGAAGGCGAGTTCGTAGGATTTTATTCGCGCGCGCAGGTGGGCGTCGTCGGGATACTCGACGCCGGTCAGACCGTTCAGTTCGCGAAGGAGTTTGAGCTGCGCCTGTCGCTCGGCGGTAGTGACGGAGGAACCGGGAGAGCCGAAGGGCAGGGGATTCTTGGGATCGAGGCCGAGCTTGATCCCCGCGTTCTCCGGTCCGAGATAGCTGGCTCCGTGCGCGCCCACGCCGCCGCAGCAGTCGCCAGGGGGCGGGCCGAGGACGACGAACTGCGGGAGATTCTGGTTCAGCGTCCCGAGGCCGTAGTGAACCCAGGAACCGATTGAGGGGAACAGCCCGTCAAAGATGTGCCGGCCGGTGTGGAACTGGAGTTGCGCGGCGTGGTCGTTGTCGGTCGTCCACATGGAGCGGACGATGGCGAGGTCGTCGACGCACTCGGAAAGGTGGGGCCACCAGTCGCTGACCTCGATGCCGCTTTGTCCGCGCTTCTTGAAACCGGTCTGCAGCGGGTAGATCTGCGGCATCAGATCCCGCGGAACGCCGGCGAAATCGCGGACGTTCTTGCGGTAGTATGGGGAATCGAAGATCTGTTTGTGGTAGGGGGATTCCTTGAAAGTCTTGCCGGCGTATTTGTTGAGTTCGGGTTTGGGATCGAAGCTCTCCATGTGGCTCGTCCCGCCAAGCATGAAAAGCCAGATGACGCTCTTGGCCTTGGGGGCGAAGTGGGAACGGCCGTCGAGTGTGTCCGCGCTTGCCACGCCTTCCGAATGTAGCAGGGATCCCAGCGCCAGTCCGGTGAAGCCCATGCCGGTGTCCGCCAGGAATTGGCGACGGTTGTTCGGGGCGCAACAGGCGTTGGTGGCGGATTCAGACTTCATGCGGTCTGTGATGGTTCTACGCGATTGTGATGAGGGACTCAATCCTCATTGCGGGACTTGCCTGTTGCGTCCGTCGTCGGCGTGAACGAGGCGACCGCAAACGAGGCCACATCCACATCCTCAACGAATCTGCGCTACAGAATATGGAAAGTGGAGCCCCCTATGCCCGGTTCTCGACAGAACGGGGCATTCCGGCGCAGATTGTTCAGGAATCCCTCGTGGCAATAACCGTCGATCCAACGCACCCATGACCAAGAATCTTCTCCTCGCCATCGTCCTTGCAACGCTTTCCTTCCCGGCGTTGGGAGCCGAACGCGCCTCGCTGCGCGCGCCGCAGTATGTCGGCCCGCCGACGCCCGAGCGATCCGTCACCAACCGGGCCTTCCAAGGCATCCCGAGCATGGCTGTCGCCCCCGGAGGCCGGCTCTGGGCCAACTGGTATGCCGGCGTCACCCCCGGCGAAGGCCAGAACAACTACGTCGTGCTCAGTTCCAGCGGCGACAACGGGAAGACCTGGAGGGAATCCCTCGTCATCGACCCGGACGGCCCGGACACGGCGCGCGCCTTCGATCCTGAATTGTGGATTTCCCCGGACGGGCGGCTCTTCGTCTTTTGGGCGCAGATGGACCGGACCATCCGCGACACGCAATTGGGCGTCTGGTGCATCGAGACCAGCCAACCGGATTCGCCCAGACCCGAGTGGAGCAGCCCCCGCCGCATCGGCGACGGGGTCATGATGTGCAAGCCGCTCGTGCTTTCCTCCGGCGAGTGGGGACTGCCGATCTCCCTGTGGCGCGAACACGACAACAGCGCGCAGTTGGTCGTCTCCAAGGATCGCGGAAGGACCTGGACGCTGCGGGGCGCGTGCAATGTGCCGGTCAAGGCCCGGCAGTTCGATGAGCACATGTACATCGAGCGTCGCGACAAATCGCTCTGGCTCCTGGTGCGCACCACCTACGGGATCGGGGAAAGCGTCTCAACCGATCGCGGCGCGACCTGGCCGGAGCTGAAGCCCTCGAAGATCCTGCACACCCCGGCGCGTTTCTTCATCCGCCGGCTCAACTCCGGAAACCTGCTGCTGGTCAAGCACGGCCCCATCGAGACCAAGACCGGTCGCTCCCATCTCACCGCCTACGTGTCCGCCGACGACGGCGCAACCTGGGGCGGCGGATTGCTGTTGGATGAACGCCGCGGCGTCTCCTACCCCGACGGCCAGCAGACGCCCGACGGCCTCATCCGCATCATCTATGATTACAGCCGCACCGGGGTCCGCAATATCCTCATGGCCAGCTTTCGCGAGGAGGACGTCGTCGCCGGCGAGGCGGTCAGCAACGCCGTGCGCCTCCGCCAACTCGTGAGCAAGGCCTCCGGCGGCCGCAAGAAGGCAACCGGGGGCAAGCCGAAACCGGTCAAGGCCAACGCCAATGGCGAGCCGCTGCGACGCGACAAGCCGGGAACGCTCAGCGGCCCCGGCGTCGAATCCCTGGCGTTCAAGCCCGGGGTCGAACTCTTCACGGATCGCGGCTACGTCCTCGCGGAGGCGCCCGAGTTCCTGAAAGGAGCCCGTTTCCTCAAGGTGGCCATGGATGGGGCCAAGAGCCTGACCTGTGAGCGCGCCGGGACGGTCTGGCTCCTCACGCCGACGCCCGAACGCAATCGCGACTCCCAGACCAATGCCCTGGAAAAACAGGGTTTCAAGATGGCGGCGTTGCCTGAGATCCGGCTGTTCAACCCTTCCTCCCCAGCCAATCATTGCACGCTCTACCAGAAGGACTGCGCCGCAGGCGAGACAGTCAGCTTCGGCAAGTGGGCGACGCCTCTCTTACTGCCTTGAAAGCCCAGCCGGCCTTCCGCCTTAGGCAGCCCATCGGATGGATGCTGCCTGTTGCGACGAAGCGCAGCGAAGGCGGGAGCGGGAAATGAGAGTTCAATCGGGGTGGGTTCGCTCGGACTTGCCTCCCGCATGGGCCAAACGGCCGGGCACGCGGGTGTCGAGAATAGGGGCGCCGCGAATCGCATGATGTATTCCTCGAACGTTCAAGGCCTGCCGCCGACTACTGGGAGCGCGCCACCGGAAGCAGGTTGGCGGTGGAAATTGTCAATCCGACTTCGACTCCACGGCTGCAGCGGGTTGGTCGGCGACGTCCTGTTCTGCACCGTTTGCTCGCGGCTCGACGAGAACGACAGCCCCATCCTTCCATAAAGCCAGGCGCGAGCCGAACCGGGAGGCGCGTATTCTAGCGATTTCCGAAGCTCGGTTCATTGCGGCGAGCGCCGCATCCGTTTCGGTCAGTTCACTCATGTGATTGGTCTAGGATAAAAGGGGTTGAACCACTGTTTTCGAATACAATCCACTTGTCAGCAAGTGGCCGGAACAGCTCGCAGAAGTTCAACCAACTCTTGTCGAATCTTCGCCGGATGTCCTTCTCAGGCACATTGTGACCTCCCTCGGTCACTCGTTCTTGGACTCGAGCAATGGACAGCTCGGGGGATGGAACCTTGAGATAGAAGATAACGATTCGATAACCCTCTTCTTTCATCTCACGAATACGACTGGCATATCCCGTCCCACTCAGTGTTGATTCGAATCCGAACGTTGCTCCATTTGAGAATGCGCTGTCGGCGGCTCCGCGTTCATGCCTTTGTCATCCGTCGCACGCATGCTGGTGTCGCGATGCGGCCCGAATCGAGGCAACCATGGACACAATGCAGCAGATCAGGAAGATGGAGAACCAACGAACAATCGGGTTGCCGCAAAGCGAAGAGATAGCGACAGCGGAGAGTATGACGACATAAACGGTCGAGGAGATTTGAGGGAGTATTGATCGACGTCGCAGGTGGATCATACCAGCGGGAATACCGATGCACGAAAGAAGTAACAGAGGCGCGCCGCACATAAGCGAGATTGCAATGAAGTCGTCGAAATTGGCGCCGCCAATATCGTGGTAGCAGGCAAATCCGCAAACACCGGCGGAGATGACGCCGAGGCCGATGACGCCGCCAGTGAGTATGCAGACGGCGACGCGCGAGACAGGCGCACCGGAAGCAGTCGTGCTCGGTGGTAGATTAGCTTCCATTTCACAATTCATGTGCGACCTCTCTCAGTCGGACAGTTCATCCGCCATGGGCGCCATGCGCGCCGGGCGCTGGCGGCGTTTTGGTTTGAGAGCGCATGGCGGATATGCCGATGTTGAGCGAAACCGCAGAGCTCGCGGCCGGGGCGCTGCCCGACAGGGGAAAGCATGAGGGTTTCCAAGCGGCGACAGCAGCGACTGCCCACGGCGCCGCCTCCATCCCCGTTGTTCCCACGTTCGTTTTCTCCCGGTTCACAGGAACCATGCAACCTCCGTTCGCGGGTTTCGTCAATCTTTGGGGGGCGGGAGTATCTTGCGGATGGAGCGTGATTGAAGCCGGGATGAGCAATCATCCGGGCTGAAGGCCCGACCGCGCAAAGCCCGGGGCTTCGAGCCCCGGGTATGCGCCGAGAAGTGAAGGCGGCCTGAAAGGTCGCGCGCAGTTTCCGTCTGAGCGTTCGCGCGCGACCTTTCAGGCCGCATGGAGTGATCTATTGCGGAAACCAGGCCTGAAGGCCTGGCCTTTGTGCGGTTGGGCCTTCAGCCCGGAAGAACCGACTCGCTCTCCTTTGTCGCTCTGCGACCTCCACCGATCGGCTACCATCGGGCGGCCCCTCCGGGGTCGGTTCCTGATGGCGCATCTCCCTTATGACGAAGTTGCGATACCAATTGTGGAAAGTGGAGACCGGAGCCCGACAGCATTTCACCTGACCGTCACGAAATCGTTGTGATTGAACAGGGTGTGGACGAGGAGTTCGCGGGCGCGTTGGAGTGGTTGTTTGGACGGCGGGACTATTGATTGGCCGCCGGGTGGGAATGCGGCAGCGTCGGCTCCGGTCATGGAGCGGGTATCGATGAAGCGGACCATGGCGCCGAGTTCGGCCTGGGTTGGTTGGCGATTGAGGATCCGGACAAACGCCGCGTTGATGAACGCTTTGTTGTGGGCCGCGCGGTCGCCGACGGCGGCGGTCAATTCCTTCGCCAGCAACCGCGCCTGATCCAGCGCGAGGCCGCCGTTCATGAGGGCGAGGGATTGTTGGGGGACGATGCTGATGCCTCGTTCGTAGCAGGCGTTGGGATTGGCGAGGTCAAAGAGGTCGAGCATCTGCATCTTCTCATCGGGGGTGGCGCGGAAGTAGAGGCTGCGGCGTCGGGAGGATTGTCCGAGTTTGGGATCGAGGTCGGGGCCGCCAAACTGTTGATCCAGGTTGCCTGAGGCATGGAGGACGCCGTCGCGGACGGACTCGGCCTCGATGCGCCGTGAGTTCATCCGCCAGAGGAGGCGATTGTCCGGATCGGTCTGCGCAACCGGATTGTCCAAGGGTTTGGACGACATGCGGTAGGCGTCGGAAGTCACGATCAGCCGGTGGAGGCGCTTCATGCTCCAACCGCTATCGATGAATTCGGCGGCCAGCCAGTCGAGCAATTCGGGATGCGTGGGTTCCTTTCCGGCGAGACCGAAGTTGGAAACGCTTTCGACAAGCGGGCGACCGAAGTGGCGCAGCCAGATGTGGTTGACCGCGACACGCGCGGTCCTCGGGTTTTCCGGCGAGGCGATCCAGCGGGCGAGGGCGAGTCGACGCCCCGTGCTGGTCGCGGGGTAGATCTCCCCGAGCGGCTCGAAGGTCGTTTCCGGCGATGCGGTCGCCTGCTTTGCGGCGTCCAGTTTCTTGCGGGCGAATTGGAGCCGGGCCTTAGCATCGGCTGTCGCCTTCTCTCCGTCGTTCGCGAGCTTGATGGATTCGAACTGATGCGCGGCGGCGAGGACGTCTTTCTCCGCCTTGATGACCTGAGTCCGTTTTTCGTCGCGCGCGGCGATCGTTGCCAACTCGTCGGCGTTGGCGGGTTTGGGCATGGAGCGCAGGGCGCGTTCGGCGGCGGCGCGGGATTTGAGGGAGCGCAGGTCCGTTTCGCGCAGTTCGATGTCCTTGTCCGCCAAGGCGAGCGTGTGAAGGAGTTCGCGTTCCTTGGCCTGGAGGTCGGCGAGCGTCGGGGTGAGTCCGGTGATCTTGAGGCTGTGGAATTCCGCGGCGCCGTTGTGGACCCACAACGCGAACTTCCCGGTCCGGCGGGGCGCGGGCATCACGTAGTCGAGCTTGTGTTCGCCATTGAGCCAGATGTTGAGTCGTTGGCCGCGGGCCTCGACCTCCACCGTCGTCAGTTCCCCGAGTGTGATGGGCGTGCGGACGATGCCGGGCGCGGGGTAGAACTGTTTGCCGTTCTTGCGGTGAAAGGCCTGCACGCTCTGCCGTTCGTCGCCCGTGCTGGTGTAGACATCCTGCGAGTTGCCCTTGTCGATGAAATCGAAGCTGAATCCGACGGAGCGGTATCCGCCCGGCTTGAGGGTGCGATACTTGACCGTGGCGCGAAAGTTGCGCGGATGATCGCGTGACATCACCGCCGTCGCGAAGCTGGTGACCTGGCTTTGGGTGAGTATGCCGTCGGCGTGTTTCCATTGACCGTTCAGCGTCTTCCATACCGTGGGGTTCGCCTGGTCGAATTCGTCATGGAGGAAAAGGTCGTTGGCGGCCTCGGCTTCGGCCTCGGGGCGCTTTTTCATGTCGGCAATCCGGCGGCGCAGGCCGGCGAGTTCGGTTTCGGTCTTTCGTTTCGATTGAACCGCCAGGTCGATCCGCTCCCGGGCCTGGGAGAGTGCGCCTTTCAATAGTTCGGGTTGCAGCGCCGGATAGTAGGCCTCGGGCGGGAGGTTGATCGGGCTGATCCGGATGGGGGAACCTCGCAATGCAACGGGCGTGCGCGGCTCCAGGGCCCGGGACTTGTCGGGTTGTCGATCGTCTCCTCGGCGGAAGAGGAAGGTGTTGGTCGTGAGATGTTTGTCGTAGACTCGGGAAAGACCGTCCTTGAGCACGGAGGCCTTCTTGTTGTCCTTCACGTATTCGGCCCGGGCATCGAGGCGGTCCGTGCGGATGTCGTGGGGTTCGAAGAAGGCGCGGAAGTGGTAGTAGTCCGCCTGCGTGACCGGGTCGTATTTGTGATCGTGGCAGCGCGCGCAACGCAGGGTCAGCCCGAGGAAGGCCTGGCTGGTTCGTTCGGCCGTCTCGAAGAGCCAGACATTGCGGTCGAACTTGTACCAGTTCCGGCCGAGGAAACCGGTCGCGGCCAGCGCGCCCGGATCGGTCGGCGCGGCTTCGTCGCCGGCCAGCATTTCGACGATCATGCGGTCGTAGCCCTTGTCGGCATTGACCGAGTTCACGATCCAGTCGCGCCAGCGCCAGATGTGGCGCATGCTGTAGCGGATCTCGTTGACGTTGCGTCGACCGTACCAATCGCTGTAGCGCCAGACGTCCATCCAGTGGCGGCCCCAACGTTCGCCATGACGCGGATCGTCGAGCAGGCGATCGACCACGGCTTCGTAAGCCCGGGGCGATTCATCGGCCTCGAAGGCGGCCAGTTCCTGCGGCGAGGGAGCCAGGCCGATCAGGTCGAGATGAACGCGCCGTAAAAGGGTCGCCTTTTCGGCGGGCGGATTGGCGGCGAGGTCCTTGGCCTGCCGCACGTGTTCGAGGAAGGCGTCGATCGGGTTCTGCGAATCCGTGTTCACGGGGACCTCGGGGCGTGCAATCGGAAGATAAGACCAATGCTTCGCGGGATCCTGCTGCGGCGTCTCATTCGTTGGAGCAGGCGCCCCGGCCGCGATCCAGCGTTTCAACAGGTCGATCTCTTTCGGGGGCAAGGCGACGCTCTCACGCGGCATGCGCTCGGAGTCGTCGGTGGCGGTGACGCGTTGGATGAGGAGGCTGTTGGCAGGGGCGCCGCGGACGATCGCCGGGCCGGACTTGCCGCCTTGTAGCGCCAGTTCGACCGTGTCGAGTCTGAGGCCGGCTTTCTGTTTCAGAGCGCCGTGGCAGGGAGCGCACTTGCGGAGGAGCAGGGGTTTGACTTCGCTGAGGTAGCCGTCGGCGGTGAAGGCGGGCGCGAACGGCGCCGCAAAAATCAGAATCGCGAGCGATGGCAACCAGCGCGTCATGCGAGGATGCCGTCGACAACTTCGCCGGCGATGTCGGTGAGTCGGAAGTCTCGGCCTTGGAAGCGGATGGTGAGGCGTTCGTGATCGATGCCGAGCAGGTGGAGCATGGTGGCGTGGAGGTCGTGGACGGGGACGATGTTCTCGACGGCGTTGTAGCCGAGTTCGTCGGTCGCGCCGTAGGTGACGCCGCCCTTGATGCCGCCGCCGGCGAGCCACATGGAGAAGCCCTTGATGTGGTGGTCGCGTCCCGCTTGCTTGCCCTTGCCCTGGAACATGGGAGTGCGTCCGAATTCGCCGCCCCAGATGATCAGGGTATCGTCCAGCATGCCGCGTTGTTTCAGGTCGGTGATCAGGGCGGCGGTGGCCTGGTCGGTCGCGCCGCAACACATTTTCATGTAGCGGTCGAGATCGCCATGGTGATCCCAGCCGCGGTGGTAGAGGTGGATGAAGCGGACGCCCCGTTCGGCGAGTCGGCGGGCGAGCAGGCAGTTCGACGCGAAGCTGCCGTCGCCGCCCTTGGCTCCATACATGTCGAGAACGTGTTGGGGTTCGTCCGAGACGTCCATCAACTCGGGCACGCTGGCCTGCATTCGGAATGCCATTTCATATTGTGCGATGCGCGTGGCGATCTCGGGATTGGCGACCGTTTCGTTGCGGATGCCGTTGAGTTCCTTGACGGCGTCGATGACTGAACGTTGGCGCGGGCGGTTGTAGCCCTTGGGGTTGCCGAGGTAGTGCACCGGGTCGCCGGTCGAATAGAACTCCATGCCCTGGAATTTGCCGGGCAGGAACCCGTTGTGCCACTGCCGCTGTGAAATGGGTTGCGGGTTGCGTCCGTAGGCGGAGGTGAGAACGACGAATCCGGGCAGGGCCTGCGATTCGCTGCCCAGGCCATAGGTCACCCACGAGCCCATGCTGGGGCGACCGGAGATGGACGTGCCGGTGTTCATCACCGTGTGGGCCGGGTCGTGGTTGATCTGCGTGGTGCGCAAGGAACGCACGATGGCGATGTCGTCGGCGATGCGCGCGGTATGCGGGAGATAATCCGAGATCATCTGGCCGGATTGGCCGTGGCGCCGGAATCCGGTGAGCGGCCCCTGACACAGGAGCGTGGCGCCCTGCAACTGCGCGATGGGCTGCCCCTTGGTGAAGGACTCGGGCATGGGCTTGCCGGAGAGTTTCGCGAGTTCCGGTTTGTAGTCGAAGGTCTCGAGATGGGAGGGGCCGCCGGACATGCAGAGGAAGATGACGCGTTTGGCCTTCGGGGCGATATGAAGCGGGTTGACCGCGCCCGGCCAAGGCGGCGCGGCGGCCGGTTTCGCCTGGGTCGAGCGCGGCTCCAACAGTGACGTCAAGGCGGCCGCGCCCAGGCTGACGCCGGTTTGCTGAAGGAAGGCGCGACGGTGGAGCGGGGCGGTTGGGTCGTTCATACGAGGGGAGACGAGGCGTTGCCAGGAGAGCGTAGGGGATGTTCGGAGGAGCAAAATTCCAAATCCCAAGCTCCAAATCCCACAGAAATCCCAAGTTCCAAGTTCCAAACCTTACGGAGCGAAGTCGGGAGTCGACACACGGTCGGACTTTTCGGCACGCGGCCAGGAGCTGGCATTTGATGAACCAGGCGCAATAGCAGCGCGGAATTCCGGTGGATTCGCCGCTCTTTTCGAAGCGGCGTTTGGAACTTGGAGCTTCCTTGGGATTTGGAGCTTGGAGCTTGGGGCTTCGAACCGATGCCGAAGATCTCGCCCGGGCGCTCCACAAACCAAAACTCTGCAGGTGTTGCGTTGTCGACCATTCGATCAATTGCGGGTGATCGTTTCATTGAGATTCAGGATGGCGCGTCCGACGGCGGTCCAGGCTGCGAGTTCGACCGGGTTGGCGTCGGGCGGCGGTTTGGAACGTCCGGTTTCCAGGGAGGCTGTGGCGGCGTCCGTATCTGAGGCGAACTCCCGGAGTTGGGATTTGAGCAGGGCGGAAAGGATGTCGATCTCGCGCGGGTTTGGCCTCCGGGAAACGGCGCGCCGGAACGCCCAATTCAGACGGGCGGGGGTGTCG
>CAZFLK010000017.1:0-2921 GCA_964519245.1 uncultured Verrucomicrobiota bacterium | reverse complement strand
CCTCGTTGAGAATCCGCTGGGCGAAGTTTCGGGCGGCCTCCACATGGGTGGGGTCGTTCAGCAGCGCGAGCGCGGCCGATGGGGTGTTGGAGATCGGCCGTTCGGCGACGCACTCTTCCCGGCTGGGCGCATCGAAGGCCAGCATGCTGGGATGCAGGTAGGTGCGTTGCCAATGCGTGTAGACGCCGCGTCGATATTGGTTCTCGTCCGTGTCCGGTTGATATTTCCGTTTGGGAAAGTTCAGATGTTTGTAATAGCCGGCGGGTTGGTAGGGTTTGGCGGCGACGCCTCCCTGCCTGTCGACGAGCAGCCCGCTGATGGCGAGGGCGTTGTCGCGGATGAACTCGGCCTCGAGGCGCCAACGTGACTGCCGCGCGTAAAGGCGGTTGTAGGGATCGCGTTCGACGAGGCTCGGGGGCGCGACCGAGGTTTGCCGGTAGGCGGAGGACATGACCATGAGTTTCACCATGTGTTTCATGTCCCAGCCGCTATCCATGAACTCGACCGCAAGCCAGTCCAGCAATTCAGGGTGCGAGGGAATTTCACCCTGGGAGCCGAGATCGTCCAGGATCTTCGAAATGCCGGTTCCGAAGCAGAGTTTCCATAGTCGGTTGACGAAGGCGCGGGCGGTCTGGGGATTCTCTTTGGAGACGATCCAGTTGGCGAGATCGAGGCGGGTGGGGCGGGCTTTGGTTTCAATCTCGCTTTTCAGGAACGCTGGCGTCGCCGGAGAGACGACCTCGCCCGATTTGTCCATCCAGTCGCCGCGGTGAAGGACCCGGATCGTTCGCGGTTTGACGGATTCGGAGACGAGCGTTCTTCGGACTGCCGCCCTCAACGCCTTGCGTTCGTTCATGCGGTCATCCAGTTCGCGTTGGGTCTTTCCGAGTTCGGGTGAATGCATCTGATAAAATTCGGCGACGGTCTTCTGGTCGTCCTGGTTGCGTTTCTCCGGCTTGAGGCGAAGGGCTAGCTTGAGTTCGCCCGCGACCGGAATGTCGGCGAGTTTCTGTTTCATGACATCGACGCGCTTCTGCAGTTCGGCGATGCGTGAATCAAGTTCCTTCAGCTTGGCGGCTTCCTTTGGCGTGGGCACGAGCATCTCCGGCGGGCGGCCTGAGCGACCCGGGTATTTGCCGACCTCCTTGATGTCGGCGAAGTAGGCGGCGAGGCTGTAGAAGTCTTTTTGGGTGTAGGGATCGTATTTGTGGTCGTGGCATTCGGCGCAGCCCATGGTCGCGGCCAGCCAGACGGTTCCGACGGCGCGAACGCGATCAGCGGCATACTTGGCCAGGTATTCGCCGGGTTGGGCGCCGCCTTCCTCGGTGGTCATGTTGAGGCGGTTGAAGCCGGACGCGACTTTCTGCCACATCGTCGGATCGGGCAGCAGGTCGCCGGCGAGTTGCTCGATGGTGAACTGGTCGAAGGGCTGGTTGTCATTGAAGGCGCGGATGACATAGTCGCGGTAGGGGGAGATGTTCATCTCCTGGTCGCCGTGATAGCCGACGGTGTCGGCGTAACGCACCAGGTCCAGCCAATGAACGGCCATGCGCTCGCCGAAATGCTTGGAATCGAGCAACCGGTCGACGGCCTGCTCGTAGGCATTGGTCGATTCATCGGCGACGAAGGCGTCAACGTCATCGGGGGCAGGCGGGAGACCGGTCAGGTCGAAATGCAGGCGGCGAATCAGGGTGGGCTTGTCGGCTGCGGGTGACGGTTGCAGGCCTTCGCGCTTCAGGCGGGCGAGAATGAAGCGGTCGATCGCGTTGCGTGGCCAGGCGTCGCTGTTCATCGCCGGCGGCTCAGCCCGCTGGGGGCGGACAAAGAACCAATGGCCCTGCCATCGGGCTCCCTGTTGGATCCAGGCATGGATCATTTCGATCTGGACCGGAGTGAGTTTCTTCTTGGATTCCGGGGGCGGCATCCGTTCGTCGGGACTCGGATGTATCAAGCGTGCGATGAGATCCGAGGCCTCGGGGCTTCCGGCTGCGATGATGGCGTGGCCGTTCCCGGATTTGCCGAACAGGCCTGTTTCGGTGTCGAGGCGGAGTCCGGCTTCGCGGGTATTGGCATCGGGGCCGTGGCAGGCGAAGCAGTTGTCGGAGAGGATGGGGCGGATGTCGCGGTTGAACTCGACCCGGGCGGGGGCGGAGAGTCCGCTCGTCTGGACGGCGAGGAGCAGGACCGAGGTGGAGAGGATATGTCGCAGGCTTCGGGTCATGAGTTGAATCAACCCGAGTCTATTTCACCTGCGTGCGGCTGCAACAGTTGAAATGGGCTGCGGGTAGTCCGTTGCGGCGAGTTGTTCGCGGCCGCGTCGCGTCGGCTCCATTGGGTTGGGGCGATCGGTTGGCCCTTATCCCTGATCCAGGACGGTGACGGTTTCAACGAACCGGGTGAAGGGAAACATGTCGAAGGCGCGAATCTGTGTTGGCGTCCATCCCAGGGATTTCCAAAGGCGAAGATTTTCAACGTGCGTCTCAAGGCAGCAGGAGACGTTGACAATGCGCGCGGGTTTCCAGTCGGCGACGGAGCGGATGACATCCTCGGAGCAACCGGATCGAGGCGGGTTCAGAATGACGGTGGAGCATGGCTCCGGGCGGTGGGACCGTGCGAATTCATCGGCGGATTGTTGATGATAGACGGCGTTGATCGATTCGGCGTTCTTCGCGTTCTGCCGGGCGGATTCGATGGCTGCGGGATGGCTGTCGGCGCCGACGATGCGCCGCGCCTTGTCTTTCGCGAGAACGGAATGCAGGCCGACGCCGCAGTAGAGATCCACAAGCTCGGGAACGGATTGCTCGCCGATGGCGTCCTGCACGGATCGGGCCAGCGTCGGCGTCAGGTGGAGGTTGGTCTGAAAGAAGGCGGTGTGATTTTGGGCGATGTCGACGTCGAGCAGTCGATGCTTCAGCGAGTCA